>JAUMUC010000006.1 GCA_030530865.1 Lactobacillus sp. | reverse complement strand
AAATCATGTATACGGGAAAACCTGTATCGAGGGTTCAAATCCCTCACACTCCGTAAAAGAAAGGCGTTTTATGAAGATTGTAATTGCTCCAGATTCTTTTAAAAGTTGTTTAACAGCTAGCGAATTTTGCCAAGTAGCAAAAAATGCAATTTTATCGGTTAATGATCAAATCGATGTAGTTACCGTACCGATGGCTGATGGAGGAGAAGGAACAACTGAAGCAATTGCTTCTTCAACTAATTCTCGTTATGTTAGTGCAAAAGTCCACGATGCTTTTATGCATGAGATTACTGCTAAGTATGCCTTTCTTGAAGATGAAAAAACTGCTGTAATCGAAATGAGCAGTGCAAGTGGCATCCAATTAGTTAATCAGCTTGATCCATATCATGCAACCAGTTATGGTACTGGTGAACTAATTAAGGATGCTATTTCTATAGGTGCCAAAAAAATTATTTTGGGCCTTGGTGGCTCTGCAACCAATGATGCTGGTAGTGGAATGTTAATGGCATTGGGCTTTAAATTTTTAAAGGCTGATGGAGAATCAATTCAGTTGGGAGCTATTGGTTTAAAGGATTTAGCTATGATAGAACCTATTGAATTACCTGTAGAAATCGAAATTGCCTCTGATGTTAAAAATCCACTTCTAGGAAAAACTGGTGCTTCATATGTTTTTGGAAAGCAAAAAGGGGCCCAAGATTCTGACTTATCGATTCTGGATACTTACCTGGCTAATTTTGTCAAAGTCAGCCGCAAAGAAAATTTTGCGACTACACCAGGAGCAGGTGCAGCCGGTGGATTGGGCTTCGCATTGCTTGCTTATTGCCAGGCAACTATTAGACCTGGAATTGAATTGGTCATTGATTACACTCATTTAGCAGATAAACTGCTTGGAGCTGATTACTGCATTACGGGTGAAGGCGCCATTGATTTTCAAACTAAATTTGGAAAAACTCCTTATGGTGTTGCGAAGCTGGCCAAGCAAGTTGCACACTGTAAAGTGATTGCGTTGACTGGAAAAATTGGTGATGGCATTGAACAATTGACTGACATCGATGCTATTTTTGCATTATCACCACAACCTCAGAGCCTAGAAATGGCAATGGAAAATGCCAAAAATGATTTGCGATTAACAGTAAAAAACTTAATCAAATTGTTGGAGCCTTAAAAAGGCTCTTTTATTTTGTTGACAACTGTCCACATGTGTACTAATATATTCACTGTAAAAAGTCCATATGTGTACTATTACAGAAAAGTAGGTTGAATTAGATGAATTCAGATATCTCAAAAATCGCTATGCTGAGCATGTCGATTACCAATTCTTACAAGCTATACAACAAGTTTCACAAAATTCATGATCTTAAGCCATATGTGAGTGTCATTCTTTACCGTTTGCACTGGCTGAAAAAAATGACGATCAAAGAATTATGTCATCAAACTTCGATGCCTAAGCAGTCAATTAGCAAGGGAATTCATCTTTTACAAGCTCAAGGATATCTTAAGTTAGAACAAGATCCTGCTGATAATCGTGTTTACTATGTCTGGCTAACTTCTGCTGGTGAAAAATACGCGCAGGAGAAAATAGGTGATATGGTTGAGATTGAACAAGCTGTAGCAAAAGACCTTGGCGATGAAAATATTGCAGAACTATCTAAGTTAATGCAAGCTTGGAATCAAGCTTTTGAAGCACATCTCAACCAAAAAATGAAGGAAAAGGAATAAGTTATGAGTATTATCGAATTTAAAGACGTCAACAAATATTATGGAAAATTTCAAGCTTTAAAGGACATCAACCTATCAATCGATTCAGGTGAAGTTGTTTCTATTATCGGACCATCTGGTTCAGGTAAGTCTACTTTGATTAGAACAATCAATGGTTTGGAATCAATCGAAAATGGTCATTTAATCGTAACTGGTAGTGATTTGTCAGATCCAAAAACTAACTTAAATGATTTACGTAAAAATGTCGGGATGGTTTTCCAACACTTCAACCTTTACGCAAACAGGACAGTCTTAGACAATATCATGCTTGCTCCACGTGTCGTTTTGAAGCGAGACAAGGATGAAAACTTGGCCATCGCCGAAAACTTACTCAAAGAAGTTGGTCTTTACGATAAAAAAGATGCTTTTCCTCGCCAATTGTCTGGTGGTCAAAAGCAACGCGTTGCCATTGCAAGATCATTGGCAATGAAGCCAAAAGTACTATTGTTTGATGAACCTACTAGTGCTCTTGACCCTGAAATGATTCAAGACGTGCTTGATGTCATGAAGAGCGTGGCTGAAAGTGGTTTGACTATGGTTGTGGTAACTCATGAAATGGGCTTTGCCAAATCTGTAAGTAACCGGGTTCTTTTCTTTGAAAGTGGTCAAATCATTGAAGATTCTCATTCACCAGAAGCTTTCTTTGAACATCCAGAAAGTGAAAGAGCTAAGGAATTCTTGAGCAAGGTAATTTATTGATAGGAGCCAGCTATGAAGAAATTGAAATTTATTCCGGTCATTTTATTGGCCCTGCTGTTCTTAACTGCTTGCTCTAGCAAACAAAGTTCCAGCAACGAATATCAAGAAATTAAAGCCAGCAAAAAGATTTATTGGGGTATCAGAGCCGATGTTAGACTTTTTGGCTTGATGGATATTAAAAGTCAGAAAATTCAAGGCTTTGAATTAGATTTAGCCAAAGCCTTAACTAAACAAATGCTTGGCAAGGATGGAAAAGCTGTTTTTGTACAAACTACAGCAAAAACCAAAATTCCAATGTTAATGAATCACTCAATTGATGTCTTACTCGCAACAAACACCATTACTGAGCAAAGAAAGAAAGTGATCGATTACACCGATCCATATTTCCCAGCAGGTCAGGCAATTATGGCACCTGTAAATAGCAAAATTAAATCCATCAAAGATTTAAATCATAAAGGTGTCAATGTAATTGCTGTTAAAGGTACAACTGCGGTTGTTAACATGAAAAAATTCGCTCCAAAGGCCAAAGTTTTGGAATTTGATGACTATGGTCAAGCTTTTTCAGCCTTAAAAGCTGGCCAAGGTGTAGCGATGACGACTGATAACGGTATTTTGGCTGGATTAATCAGTCAAAGCAAGGGCTACAAGCTTGTCGGTGGTACTTTCACTGATGAACCATACGGAATGGGTATTAACAAAAAGCAACCACAATTGCGTCAGGCACTAAATAAAGCTTTGGCACAATTAAAGAAAAAGGGAATCTATGCTAAGCTCGAACAAAAATGGTTTGGCAATATTAAGGGCTTGAAACTTTAGGAGGAAATATTTAATGTTTGATTTATTTTTACAAAATTGGCAAACATATCTGAGTGGTTTCGGCTATACCATTTTATGTAGTGCGATTGCATTAATTGCTAGTTTCATATTAGGAACTGTGTTTGCCTTGCTTGAAATTACAGAAACAAAATGGATTCGCTTTTTAGCCAAGACCTATATCGAAATTTTTAGAAATATTCCATTGCTAGTTATTACTCTTTTCTTTTATCTAGTAATTCCAACATATTTCATGAAAATTTCTGGTTTTACTGCTGGAACGATCGGTTTGTCTTTGTACACTTCTGCTTTTATCGCTGAAACGATTAGAGCTGGAATTAGTGCAGTTGGAGATGGCCAAATGGAAGGTGCACGTTCAAATGGAATGACTTATTTGCAAGCGATGCGTTACGTGATTTTGCCACAAGCTTTTCACTATGCATTGCCAGCAATGGGTAACCAATGGATCAGTTTGATTAAAAACTCATCTGTATTAGCTTTCGTGGCTGGATTTGATTTAATGTATTCAGCTGATACAGTGGCATTTTCAACCTATCATGTAATTCCGGCATACGTTATTACTGGTTGCTTTTACTTAATTTTGACTTTACCGCTTAATTTTTATACTAAGCATTTAGAAAGGAGAGCTTAATATGTGGCAAGCATATAGTTGGATCAACTTAGATTTCATCTTAAAAGGCTTTTTAGTGACAATCGAAGTATCAGTCATTTCAATTATTTTGAGCTTTCTGATCGGTGCAGTTTTAGGAACCTTGCGTTTTAGCAAAATTCCAGTATTAACACCAATTATTGCTGTTGTGGTGGACTTGGTGAGAAACTTACCATTACTTTTGATGATCTTTTTCACTTACTTTGGATTGCCTGAACTAGGAATCAAAATTGGTTCATTTGGTGCAGCTGTTTTAGCCTTAGTTATTTTTGAATCAGCCATGATTAGCGAAATTGTTCGTGGTGGGATTAAAGCAATTGATCCTGGTCAAATGGAAGGAGCTCGCTCAAACGGTATGAGCTTTTTCCAAGCAATGATCTATGTGGTATTGCCACAAGCACTTTATCACATGATCCCAGCATTACTTTCACAATTTGTCTCATTAGTTAAGGATACGTCATTAGCAACGATCATTTTGTTGCCAGACTTGCTTTACCGAGCACAAATTGTTTATAGTCAAAATCCTGCCTACACCATTCCGATGTATATTTTGATTTCAATCCTATACTTTATTATTTGCTTTACGCTATCTCAACTTGCTAACCGCATTTCAAAAAGATATGCATAATGTTCAAAGATATTGGTTCAGTAGCCAATATCTTTTTTTGATATAATTAAGTAAATTTTGATGAGAAAGTGTGAGCGAGTTGGAAAAAGATAAGGCAGTCTTAGTTGAAAAAATTATGATGCAACTGCAAACAGTGATTGATCCTGAATTATATGTGGATGTAGTTAATCTAGGATTGATTTATGAAGTCAGTGTGGAAGGAAAATTAGCCACCATTAAAATGACTTTAACGACCATGGGCTGTCCTTTAAGTGACTTATTGGATAAAAGAATTAAAAAAGCTGTCTGTGAATTGCCAGAAATTGATTCGGTTAATATTCAATTAGTTTGGTATCCAGTTTGGTCACCAGAGCGGATGACAGATGCAGCTAAAGAAATTCTTGGCATGAAAGAAGAAAAGCCAAAAACTACCTCATCTGCTAACAAGGTGATCAGCTTAAATCGTCCCATTAAAGAAATTGCGGATGAATATCCTGATTTTGTGGATGACATGTATGACATTGGTTTTACACGAATCAAAATTCCTGGCATGTTAAATACTGTTGGCCGGGTAATGACTTTGAAATTGGGTACAAGAGCAATGCATTTTAACCTAGATGAAGTCATTGATGCATTGAAAGGAAAGGGTTATGACATCACAGAATGATCGCCAACAAGCTATTCTAGAAATTTTGCATTTCATTCAGGATGGTGGAGATTTTAATCAAGCTAAAAAAATGTTTCAAGCCAAGTTCAAAGATGTGGATGTGGCTGAAATTACTAGTGCTGAACGTGAATTAATTAAAAGTGGCTTGAATCCCATGGATATTCAGGCTCTTTGTAATGTCCACGTTGCTTTATTCAAGGATAATTTAAAGCCTGATGATCCTTATCCTGAATTTAATGAAGCTGGACACCCCGTTAATACCATTAAGCTTGAAAATACAGTGATTCGTTCTTTAGTTGAAGATTACTTGATTCCTAAGTGCCATAAATATGAACAAAATCCGACGGCCGAATTAAACGCTGAAATTCGCCAAGGTTTGAAAGATTTAAAAACGATTGATAAGCACTACAAGCGAAAAGAAGCTGGTGTTTTTGCCTTAATGAATAAGTATGGTATTACTGCTCCACCTCAAGTAATGTGGGGTGTAGATGACGATATTCGTCGTTTGATCAAGGAAGCAAATGATGCTAGTGATGCTGAGCTGGTTGAAAAAACGCGTCAAGCCTGCAATGAAGTAATGGAAATGATTTTTAAAGAAGAAAAAATCATGCTTCCAATGGTTGCTCAAGTTGCGACTAGTCAAGATTGGGGACGAGTGCGTCAAAGTGAAGATCAAATTGGCTACACCTTGATTAATCAACCAATCAATTGGAAACCGCAAGAAGCTGAAAATGACTTAACTAGTGCTTTTATTCAGTTTGCTGAAGGTGAGTTATCGACCAAACAACTTAATCTAATTATGGATTATTTGCCATTAGCTATTACGTTTGTTGATGAAAATGATATCGTTAAATATTTTGGTGGGGGACAAGTTGTTTTTCCACACTCAGCTGCCAGTGTTGGTTTGAATGTATATGATTGTCACCCAGTAATCGTGCGTCATAAGGTCAAAAAGATTATCGAAGACCTTCGAAGTGGCCGTAAAGATTTAGTCGAATCTTGGATAAAATTTAAGAAAAAGTTTATATATATTCGTTACTATGCGTTGAGAGACAAGAATAATCAGTTTTGTGGTACATTGGAAATATGTGAAGATGTAACCAGAATTAGAGAATTAAGCGGGACAAATCGTCCCGAATAAGGGAGAAAAATATGAAGAAAAAGATGTTAATCATCTTGCTAGCCATGTTTGCATTAGTATTAACAGGCTGTTCTAAGCAAGGTGCTAGTGGCAAGATTAACGTAGTAACGAGTACTAACGTTTATCAAGATATCGCTAAAAATATTATCGGCAAAGATGGTACGGTCACAGCGGTTATTAGCAACGGAAATGTTGATCCGCATGATTTTGAACCAACTACCGACTCAGCTAAAGTAGTAGCCAAGGCTGACATTGTTGTTGAAAATGGGCTAGGCTATGACTCTTGGATGAAACGTTTAGCTGAAGCTAACAACAAGAAGGTTATGAATGTGGGGAAGCTCATGGGTAAAAAGACCGGTGATAATCCACACATTTGGTACAACCTCTCAATGGTGAAAGTATTTGTCAACGAATTGGTTAAAGAAGCCGGCAAGTTAGCTCCAAGTAAAAAAGCTACTTTTGAAAAGCGTGCCAAGGCATACTTAGCACAAGTCGATGCAATCAAGGATATTGCCAAAAAAGTGCCAGCCACTAAAAAGTCAGTCTTTGTGACTGAACCAGTTTTTGATTATGCTTTACAAGCAAGTGGCTTAAAGATTGGTGATAAAGAATTTGAAGAAGCAATTGAAAACGAAACTGATCCAAGTGTAAAGACGGTTCATGCTATTCAAACTAACATTAAAAACCGTAATTATGCTGCTTTTGTTTACAACACTCAAGTGCAAAATTCAACCATCAGCAACTTGTTAAAGATGGCAAAGCAATACAAAATTCCAGTTATTCAAGTTAGAGAAACAATGCCTAACAATGTGGCTTACTTAACTTGGATGCGTCAAAACTACCAACAAATTATTGAAAAGATCAAAAAATAGCTTGCATTTTTATCTGAATGCCGTATAATAATTTTTGTCATGTTTTGACTGGCCCGTTGGTCAAGTGGTTAAGACACTGCCCTTTCACGGCGGTAACATGGGTTCAAATCCCGTACGGGTCATTATGGAGGATTAGCTCAGCTGGGAGAGCATCTGCCTTACAAGCAGGAGGTCACAGGTTCGAGCCCTGTATCCTCCATTTTTTTTGCTCAAAATTGGAGCAAAAAGAGTATAATTATTTAGATGTTTTGAATTTATGCTAAAAGTTGCAAGTCCTGATAGGATTCACATGAATGTGAAGATGCCTTGTAACCTTTATTTTATGTAGGGGGACGAAAAATTATGGAAAAGCGCCTATTTACTTCGGAATCAGTTTCAGAAGGCCACCCAGATAAGGTGGCTGATCAAATCTCAGATGCGGTTTTGGATGCCATCTTAACAGAAGATCCAGATGCACACGTAGCCTGTGAATGTTCAGTTACTACTGGAATGGTTCTAGTTTTCGGAGAAATTTCAACAACTGCTAAAGTTGATATTCAACGAGTAGTTCGTAAAACTATTTGTGAAATCGGCTATGACCGACCAGAATTAGGTTTTGATGGAGAAAATGTTGCAGTATTAGTTAACATTGACCGTCAATCTCCTGATATTGCAGATGGTGTCAATGAAGCATTAGAAATCCGTAAGGGTAATTCTAATGATGAATTAGATCAAATTGGAGCCGGGGATCAAGGCTTGATGTTTGGTTTTGCAATTGACGAAACTTCAGAATTGATGCCTTTGCCAATCTTTTTAGCACATCGTTTAATGCATTACACTGCTAAATTGCGGAAAGAAAAGATTTTGCCATGGCTTAGACCTGATAGCAAAGCTCAAGTTACTGTTGAATATGATGAACACCAAAATCCAGTTAGAATTGATACTGTAGTCATTTCAACGCAAACTGATGAAACAGTTAACAATGCTGAAATTCGTGAAGCAATGATTAACGAAGTCATCAAAAAAGTGATTCCAGAAAAGTATTTGGATGATCAAACTCGCTATTTGATTAACCCATCAGGTCGCTTTATTATTGGTGGACCTAAAGGGGATGCAGGTTTAACTGGTAGAAAGATCATTGTTGATACTTATGGTGGATACGCTCGCCATGGTGGTGGTGCTTTTTCAGGAAAAGACGCAACTAAGGTTGACCGTAGTGCATCATATGCTGCACGTTACGTTGCCAAAAATATCGTTGCTAGTCATTTGGCTAAAAGCTGCGAAGTACAATTGGCATATGCAATTGGAGTAGCTCACCCAGTTTCAATTAGAATTGATACCAACGGTACTGGCAAAGTGAGCGATCAAGAATTGACTGCAGCAGTTCGTCAAGTCTTTGATTTGCGTCCTGCCGGTATTATTAAGATGCTTGACTTAAAGCGTCCAATTTACAAGCAAACTGCTGCCTATGGTCACTTTGGTCGTACTGATGTCGATTTGCCATGGGAACAAACTAACAAAGTTTCAGAATTATTAGCATATTTTGGGATGAAAGAAAATGAAGAAAACTAACAAAAAAATTGTGACGCTTGCAATTTTTATTACTACCTTTATGACAGCCATTGAAGGGACAATTGTTACTACGGCAATGCCGACGATCGTGGCTGATTTGCAAGGAATTAAGTTAATGAATTGGGTTGTAGCAGTCTTCTTGTTAGCAACGGCACTTTCAACGCCCGTTTTTGGAAAATTAGCTGACGGAATTGGTCGTAAGCTAATTTTTTTAATAGGAATTGCTTTATTCACAATCGGTTCAGCCCTATGTGGCTTTTCAACATCAATGTTGCAGCTTATCTGTTCAAGAATTGTGCAGGGAATTGGCTCTGGAGCCATGCAAACAGTCGCAATTACTATCTTGGCCGATTTATTTGAACCCAAAACTAGAGCAAAATTATTAGGAATTAATTCCAGCTTTTGGGGATTAGCGTCAGTCATTGCACCACTTTTAGGTGGATTAATCGTGCAAAACTTATCATGGCACTGGGTTTTCATGATCAACGTGCCACTAGGTATTTTAAATATCTTGTTGATTCAATATTATTTTGTTGAAGAAAAGCACAAGCATACGTTAAAGATGGACATCAAGGGGACGCTCAGCTTATTAACTGCTTTATTGGCCATTATGCTCTTGATGGAAATGATCCAACAGCCGATTTTTTGGTTGTGGAAATTGTTGTTGTTCATCATTGCAATCGTATTTGCAGTTATCTTCGAACGAGTAGAAAGACACGCCGAAGATCCGTTAATTTCGATTGAATTGTTGCACAATAAGCCATTTTTGTTGGTCAACGCTTTAACTTTCTTTACTTTTGGCTTAGTGATGGCTTATGAATTTTATTTACCAACTTGGCTTCAAGGAATTAATGGCACAAGTGCTACGCTTGCAGGCTTTGCTGTGACCCCAAGCTCAATTTTTTGGATTATTGGCTCCTTTACATGCGGAACTTTAGTGGCTAAAATTGGTCAAAAGCGTTTATTTGCAATTTTATTGGCAGTCTTGGCAGTTGTGTTCTTATTAATGCTCAGCTTTACGATCAAGACACCTAGTTACATCTTTTGGCTCTTAGGACCATTTGCCGGATTTTCATTTGGTATTTTATCGATGCAAACCTTGTTGGCTTGCCAAGAAATGGTAGCTAAGTCGCACGTTGGTGTAGCAACTAGTTTCAATACTTTGATGAAGTATTTGGGACAAACGATTTTAGTATCAACTTATGGATTGATCTTTAACTTTAGCTTGAATAAAGAAATTTTGACGAATCACAAAATAAGTTTGCAAATGCTTACAGATATCGTTTCACAAAAAACAGCTCATTTAGTTCCTGCAGAATTAGTCGAACAAGTGCGTCAAATCTTGCTGTTATCAATTAAAAATGTCTACGTTATGACTATCATTCTGATTGCTTTGGCATTAATTTGTAATC
This sequence comes from Lactobacillus sp., assembly GCA_030530865.1. Lineage (GTDB taxonomy): Bacteria > Bacillota > Bacilli > Lactobacillales > Lactobacillaceae > Lactobacillus. The sequence continues at coordinate 56,944 of JAUMUC010000006.1, read as the reverse complement.
AAAAAATAAAGCTAATGAAAAAATAACGGGTAAATTTTAAGAATATATTAAAAAAGATAACAATTTTTATTTTGATATTGCATTTTTTTCTTATAATGAATAAACTTTTTATTAACAACTGAAAGTGGTTTTCACACTTTTTGGTGTGTTTTCATTAAAGGAGAATATGCTCATGACAAAAGATATTACGATGCTTACAAAAAAATTATCTCTTTTAGTTGATCACTTCACTTGGTATGAAGAAAGAGAAATACTAAAAAGTAAATTTAGTGATTTAACAATTAAGGAGTATCATGTCATTGTTGCTATCGTGCTTAGTGAAAAAGCAACTGCAAAGCAAATTGCAGACAAGATGCAATTGACACCCGGTACATTGACAGTTACAAGTGACCGTTTAGTAGCCAAGGGTTACATTAAGCGTACTCGTGATAAAGAAGACCGACGGGTGATTCGAATTGATTTAACTAAACGTGGTCGTGACTTAATGGAATACCGTGATCAAATGATCAAGAAAGCCTATGAAAGTTTTACAGAAGGATTTTCAGAAGACGATCTTGCTAGAAACGAAAAAGCAATTGACAACTTAATTAGCTTTTTGGCATAGAAAAAAGACCTGATATGTTCAGGTCTTTTTTTATTTCTTAATTGCTTGGTTATTGACTTCAGATTCGTAAACGAAATGATATAGAAAACTATAGCCAAGTAAAACAAAGGCAATTCCTTCGATCCATCCACCAAAAACATCGCTTGGGAAGTGGACGTGAAGTAAAATTCTGGTGTAACCAATCATAATTGGGAACAAGCATAAGAATAAGCTTACCAAGAATTTCAAAATTCGGCTTCTAAATAGTACTAAGCAAATGATGATTAAACAACCAAAGAAGGCTGCTGAACCAACTGAGTGTCCAGATGGAAAACTGTAGCCATCAACAGCAACTAAGTGAGTCACAGTTGGTCTTGTTCTCTTAACAAGATGCTTGATGATCCAATTGTATCCATCTGCACAAATCATTACGCCAGCTAAGAAGTAGGCTAAATCCTTTCTCTTAAACACTAGCAATATAATGAAGACGATAATTGTCAAAACTACGATAGTACTTGTATTACCAAGTTTGGTCGCTATTTTAGCAAAGCTTATGATACCTGGGTTTTTAGTATAAATCATTTGATTAAAATGACGGTCAAATGAAGTAATAAATGCATTTTGACTGGCTACTAAAACAGCCCAGACCATAAAAAAGATGCCGAAAAGAACGCCCCATCCTCGTTTATCGCGAGGAACTTTACGATTCTCTAGCATAGTAATCCTCCTTACTTGTTAAGATTATACGCATTCATTTTCAGAAAATAAAGACTTGAACTATGAATTTTAAATCAGATGTGGTAAATTATAACTATCATTTTAATTCGAAATAGGAGTAGTAGGTAGAGCATAACTTTCCAGAGAAGAGCCGGTTGGTGCGAGGCTTAAGTTAGCTAACTGAACTTGCCTAGCTAAGATTCGAAAAGTTAGTATCGCTTTAAGATACAATTAAGAGCTACGTTAGTAGAACTTAGGTGGTACCGCGCATTCAAGCGTCCTATGATCATAGATCATGGGGCTTTTTTTATTACAGGAGGAAAACTATGTATAACCACAAAGTAGTTGAAAAGAAATGGCAAAAGTATTGGCGTAAAAACCATACTTTCAAAACTACTAATGACCCAAATAAGAAAAAATTCTATGCTTTAGACATGTTCCCATTCCCATCCGGTAAGGGATTGCACGTTGGACACCCAGAAGGTTATACGGCAACTGATATTTTATCAAGAATGAAAAGAGCTCAAGGTTACAATGTGCTTCACCCAATGGGTTTTGATGCTTTTGGTTTACCAACTGAACAATACGCATTAAAAACTGGCCAAGACCCTGCTGTTGTAACTGAAGAAAATATTGCTAACTTCAAGAAACAACTTGGTATGTTAGGCTTTGACTATGATTGGGATCGTGAAGTTAGAACCAGTGATCCAGAATTTTATAAGTGGACCCAATGGGTTTTTGAAAAAATGTATGAAAAAGGCTTAGCCTATGAAGCTGAAATCCCAGTTAACTGGTCACCAGATTTAGGAACAGTTGTTGCAAATGAAGAAATTGTGGACGGTAAAACTGAACGTGGTGGTTATCCAGTTTACCGTAAGAACTTAAAGCAATGGGTCTTGAAGATGACTGCATATGCTGATCGTTTGCTTGAAGATTTAGATGATCTTGACTGGCCTGAATCAATTAAAGAAATGCAACGTAACTGGATTGGTCGTTCAGTTGGTGCACAAGTTACTTTTAAAGTGAAGGATTCAGATTTAAGCTTTGACGTTTTCACTACCAGAGCTGATACTTTGTACGGTGTTTGCTACACTGTGCTTGCTCCAGAAAATGACTTGGTTGCCAAAATTACTACTCCAGATCAAAAAGCAGCTGTTGAAGCATACATTAAGAAGATTGAATCTAAGTCAGATCTTGAAAGAACTGATTTGAACAAGGATAAGACTGGTGTCTTCACTGGTGCTTACGCTATTAACCCAGTTAATGGTCAAGAAGTGCCAATTTGGATTGGTGATTATGTTTTAGCCAGTTACGGTACTGGTGCCGTGATGGCTGTTCCTGCTCATGATGAACGTGACTGGGAATTTGCTAAAAAGCATGATTTACCAATGAAGCGTGTCATTGAAGGTGGCGACCTCGACAAAGAAGCTTATGCTGGAGATGGTAAGCACATCAACAGTGACATCTTAGATGGCTTAAACATTGAAGATGCCAAGGCTAAGATGATTGATTACCTCGAAGAAAAAGGCTTTGGTAAAAAGAAGGTTAACTACAAGTTGCGTGACTGGGACTTCAGTCGTCAACGTTACTGGGGTGAACCAATTCCAGTTATCCACTGGGAAGATGGTGAAACTACTTTAGTTCCTGAAGATGAATTACCATTGAGATTGCCACATGCAACTGACATCAAGCCAAGTGGTAAGCCTGAAAGTCCATTAGCTAACTTAACTGATTGGGTTAATGTTGTTGATGAAAATGGTCGAAAAGGTAAACGCGAAACTAACACTATGCCTAACTGGGCAGGTAGTTCATGGTACTACTTACGTTACATCGATCCACACAATGACAAGCAATTAGCTGACTACGACTTGCTTAAACAATGGTTGCCAGTTGATATTTACATTGGTGGGGCAGAACACGCTGTTCGTCACTTGCTCTACGCACGTTTCTGGCATAAAGTGCTTTATGACTTGGGCGTTGTTCCAACTAAGGAACCATTCCAAAAGTTGTACAACCAAGGTCTTATCTTGAAAGATCACGATAAGATGAGTAAATCAAAGGGTAATGTGGTTAACCCTGATGACGTGATTGAAGAATATGGTGCAGATAGCTTGAGAGTTTATGAGATGTTCATGGGCCCACTAGATGCTTCAATCGACTGGGATGACAATGGTCCAGCTTCAATTAAGAAATTCCTTGACCGTATTTGGAGACTTTTTGTTAATGATTTAGATTTGGAAGCAATTCCAAGTGAAAAGATTGTTAAGGAAAATGACGGTACTTTGGACAAGGTCTACAATGAAACTGTGAAGAAAGTTACTGAAGACTATGAAAACTTGCACTTCAACACTGCAATTTCACAAATGATGGTCTTCATTAACGCTGCTCAAAAGGCTAAAACTATTCCATTGGAATATGCAGAAGGCTTTGTACAATTATTAGCACCTGCTGCACCACACATGATGGAAGAAATTTGGCAAGTCTTTGGTCACGATGAAAGCATCGCTTATGCTAAGTGGCCAGAATATGATCCTGCTAAATTGGTTGAAAGTACTGTTCATGTGATGGTTCAAGTTAACGGTAAGCTTCGTGGAAAGATTGTTGTAAACAAGGACGAAGATCAAGCAGTTGTTAAAGAAGCTGCTTTAGCTGAAGAAAACGTCAAGAAATTTGTTGAAGGCAAGGAAATTAAGAAAGTGATTGTTGTTCCAAACAAGATCGTTAATATCGTTGCTAAGTAGCCAAAAAAATAAGAAAAGGATAGTTGTAACTATCCTTTTTTATTTGTGACAAAAGTCATATGTGGTCATGACTTTCTATTCTATCTTTACAAAACTATGATCCATATACTTAAAGATAGAAGGATAGGAGTGATCAAAATGACTACAGCTTTAGAAATTAAAAACCTAACCAAAAAATATGCAGATCAGTTAGTATTTGAAAATCTAAATTTCAAAATCAAAACTGGTGAAATTGTTGCTTTGATTGGTAAGAATGGTGCTGGTAAATCAACTTTGATTAACATTGTCAACCGCATCATCAAGCCAACTAGTGGAGAAACGATCTTTTTCGAAAATCCTAAGATTGATCGAAACCGCATCGGACTCATGATGCAAGATTCCTATAATTTTCGCAGAGTGACTGTGAAAGAAGCTATCAATTTATTCAGAAGTTACTATCATGATCCGCTAACATACGATGAATTGATTAAGCTTGCCGATTTGGAAAAATTTGAAAATAAGTACATGGATAATTTATCTGGTGGACAACGTCGTCGCTTGCAATTCGCTCTGACTTTGTCCGGTAATCCCGACATCATCTTCTTAGATGAACCAACCACGGGGATGGATCCAGATAGTCGTGTTAAGTTTTGGAAAGCAATTGATCAATTAAAAGATCAAGGTAAAACGTTTGTGATTACAAGTCACTACTTAGAAGAATTAGAACAAATTGCTAACCGCTTCTTGTTCTTGCACAATCATCATGTGATTTTTGATGGCAACTTAGACGATATTCACCATTACTTCTCAGCCACTCAAGTCAGCTTTGCTTCAAATTTGGCTCCAGAAGTTTTTGAAAAATTGCCAGCTGTCAGCAAAGTACGTGAAATGAATCATAACTACCAATTATTGACTAACGATATGAAGGCCTTTTTACCAGAATTTGCTAAGTTGAGTCAAGATATTGATAACTTAGAGATTCGCAACCAAAACCTAGATACAGTAATGGATGAAGTAATTAGTCAGGAGGAATCAAGATGAGAAGCACACTTTACCAAATGAAGATTACTTTTAAACGGGTATTAGTTAGAAATCCGGCATTCTTCTTGTTTGATCTAGGATTTCCAGTTATGTTTTATGCCTTGTTTACAAAAGCAATTAACACCGGGGTGCCAGAAAGTTTCAAAGTATTGTACTTAATTACATGATGGTTTACGGCGTTTTATGTACATCATTAATGAGTATCCCCGTAGTTTTAGCCAACGATTTACAAAATAATTATGTGATGGCGATAGATTTAAGCCCACAAAAGAAAAGCAAATATTATTTAGAAATGCTCACCATGTTTACTTTTATGAACATTGTCTGTGTGCTAGTGATCGGGGTAGCGGGTATTTTAATTAATCAAGTGAAAATTACCCCAGAACATTGGGTAAAGCTCTTGATCGGATTGCCTATTTTAGGAATTCCATTTGTGCTCTTCGGGGTAGCTATTTCACTTGTTAATAACTACAACCTAGTTTCATCATTATCAAAAATTATTTTCTTCCCAGCTGCTATTTTCGGTGGATTATGGTGGCCACTAGAAATGCTCCCTAAGTGGATGCAACACATTGGTAAATTAACGCCAGTGAATGCAGTAGCTAAAGTTGGGCTAGAAATTATTAGAGATCAAAAAATTTCAATGAATGCTTTGTATAACATCATTTCTTGGGTAATTATTGCATCAATTTTGATCCATATTATACTTAAGGTATCTAGAAGAAAGGGTCTTAAGTAAATGAAGTCTTTTTAGAGAAGCATATTCTTTTTCCGAAAGAATATAGACACGTTCCATATTTATTATTTTACAATCTACCATATTTGTACTTGATGTTTACCGTCTATCGGTCGCAAGCACTATTGGGCTTTGCAATTTTATTGCTCTTTTTGAAAATTTATCGTGATGGTTTTGTGGTCAAAAATGAATATTATCTAATTAACATTTTTGCCCAATTAACAATCTCAATGATTGTGACTGTTATCTTCAAATATCCATTTTTGATGATTTATACTGGATTTTTCTTTTCTACCAGGCCACGCTATCATTATCGCAAATTGGTTGTTTTGTACTATGCTTTGATCGTAGTTGTCGGATTGCTTTTAGTAAATTCGATGAAAGAAGAATTGTGGTATCATCTGGCTTTATTAGCTCTTCCGATTCCAATGTCACGAGCTGAAGCCCAAGCTTTAGAAGAAAAAGCTAGAGCAGATCATATCGAAGAACGGGTAGCTTTATTAATTAAGCAAAACGAGCGTGATCGAATTTCACAATCTTTGCATGATAATTTAGGGCAAGTTTTTTCAACATTGTCAGTCAAAAGTGACCTGGCTAAGAAGTTGATTAAGAAAGATCCTGATTTAGCTGAAAAGCAAGTGGCTGAAATTGCTCAAATGTCGAGAAATAATCTAAATTTAGTCCGTGAAATTGTTAAAGATTTACGTACAGAGACGATTTCAGAAGCACTATTTAAGCAAGGCAAACGTCTGGAAGATAAGCACATTTTGATGGCTACCAAAAATCACGATTTGGCACTTAATTGGCCAATGGATGTGCAATCGGTCTTGAGTAATGTGTTTGCTGAGACAGTTAATAATTGCTTGAAATATAGCAAGGCACATAATTATTATGTTGATTTCTTTGAAGAAGATCACAAATATCAAGTCCTCATTCATGATGATGGTATTGGTTTTGGCAATAATTTGTTACAATTAGGCAAAGGCTTTGGCATCCAAGGAATTAAAAATAGTGTGCATAAGTTGAATGGACATGTCGATTTTTATTCTGATGATGGAGCGTATATTCTGATTGAAATTCCAAAGAAAGAGCAAAGTTAACTATGTATAAGTTATATCTGGCTGAAGATCAAGCAATGTTGAATTCAGCTTTAGCAATGTTACTCGATTTAGAAGATGATTTTACTGTCGTAGGTACAAGCGATAATGGAGCTACGGCATTAGCTGAAATTTCAGAGTTACTCCCAGATATTGCTATTTTGGATATCGAAATGCCACAAAAAACTGGCTTGGAAGTCGCTAAAGCATTGCGAGCAAGTCATCCAGAAATTAAAATTGTCATTTTAACGACTTTTGCTAGACAACAATATTTTAAAGAAGCAATGGCTTGCCAAGTTAATGGATATCTTTTGAAAGATAGCCCAAGCGATTCACTGGTGCAGAGTTTACATGCGGTTTTGCAAAATCAGGTTGTGATTGATCCCCAATTAATGGTTCAAACACCAAGTCCATTAAATGAACGAGAACTAGAAATTTTGCAAGCTTTAAAAGAAAATCCTAGTACGAAGGAATTGGCTCAGAAGTTTTTCTTGTCAGAAGGAACCATTCGCAATTACATCTCAAACATTTTGAGTAAAACAGCTACTAAATCAAGACTTGAGGCACTAAATTTAGCCGAAAAAAATGACTGGATTTAAGGATAGTTATAACTATCCTTTTTTTGTGTTTTAAACTAATTTAAACTTACTTTTTTGCTTTTAAAGTAGCTAAAATGTAAAATATACAAAGATACTAATAGAGAGTTGATTAAATGGACAAGAAAAATTCGGCTGATTCTCAAGCCCAGTTATTAAAAGGGTCAGCATGGATGACCTTTGGCTCGATTGCTTCTAGAATTTTAGGGGCAATTTACATTATTCCATGGTACGCATGGATGGGGCCGTTTGGAAATGTAGCTAACGCACTAACTGCTAAAAGCTACAATATCTACAGCTTATTTTTGATGATTTCGACTGCTGGAATTCCAGGAGCTGTAGCAAAACAAATTGCAAAATATAATGCACTAGAGGATTATCAAACAAGTAGAAGATTATTTAAACAAGGTTTAATGCTGATGGCCGGCTTAGGAATTGCGTCATCAGTGTTAATGGCAGTCGCCGCACCGATTTTATCTGGAAATGATCCACGGCAAATTCCTGTAATTAGGTCATTAGCCTTTGCGGTCTTAATTATTCCGATAATGTCGATTTTTAGAGGGTACTTTCAAGGCTTCAACAACATGAAGCCGAGTGCCATGAGCCAGTTCTTTGAACAAGTAGCTCGGGTTGCTTGGATGCTGTTGACGGCTTATATCATTATGAAAGTCCAACACGGTAACTATATTCATGCCGTGACGCAGTCAAACTTAGCTGCTTTTGTTGGTGCACTTTTTGGATTAGTGCTATTAGTTTGGTACTATCGCAAGCAAAATCGTGAACTTGGCATCAACTACACGACTACAGAAACGACTTCGACCAGTTGGAATCTGATTTTTGAAATTATTAGCCAATCAATTCCATTTATTGTGATCGATTCTGGTATTACTCTCTATCAATTGGTGGATCAATATACTTTCCACCCAATCTTAGCAACGGTCGTTAGGGCAAACTTTGATCAGATTGAATCTTGGTATGCCTTATTTGGACTAAATGCTAATAAACTGATTATGATCGTGGTGTCATTATCAACTGCGATGGCTGTAACAGCGATTCCTTTATTGTCGGGTGCTCACGCTAGAAAAGATTATCGCGATATTGCTCGACAAATCGAAAGCACAATTGAGTTATTCACATTTGTGATGATTCCTTCAAGTTTTGGAATGGCAGCAATTGCCAAGCCACTATACAGTGTCTTTTATGGACCAGATCCATTAGGTACTAGTGTCTTAGTTTTATCAGCAGTAACAGCAGTAACTTTGGGCTTGTTTACAGTGCTACTGGCTATTCAACAAGGTTTGTCTGAAAATAATTTAGCAATTAAGTATTTGTTAATCGGTTTGATTGTCAAAATTTTGATTCAATATCCATGTGTCATAACTTTCAAGATATTTGGACCACTCATTTCAACTAATCTTGCCATGATTGTGACTATCGCCATTTCATTAATTCACTTAAGAGTGCGTTACCACTTCAATGCTGATCGGACAAGTCGCCGGGTACTTGGCGTGACTATTTTCAGCATGATCATGTTTCTTTTCACCAAACTTGCACTATTCGTCATGGAACTTTTCTTAAGACATCCAGGAAGAATGATGTCATTGATCGAAGTGATCATTTGTGCTGGAGTAGGTGGATTAGTCTTCACTTTCTTAGTAGTGAAAACAGAATTAGCCTTTGCGATCATGGGTAACCGCATTCGCAGAATAACTGATAAATTACCATTTTAAGAGCTTCGGCTCTTTTTTTATTGTTTGAAAAACTTCACTGTGCTAGTATAGTGGTACGGAAAGGTGAAGCACATGAACTTCAATGACAACATCCCAATTTATCTGCAAATTCAAGATTATTTGCTCAAGCAAATTTTTACTGAAAAGCTCAAGCCAGGCGAACGAATTCCTTCAATTCGTCAGTTAGCTCTAGATCTAACTGTAAACATAAATACGATCCAGCATGCTTTAAAAGGATTAACTGATCAAGAAATTTTGATCACTAAGCGTGGGGATGGTAAGTATGTAACGACTGATCAGACTTTGCTAGATAAGCTACGTGAACAAACTATTAAGAGCGAAATTAATGAATTTTCGACCAAAATGCAAAGTTATGGCGTATCAAATCCAGAGTTGGTTAATTTGATTGAAAGGTATGTAGGTGGGAAGAATGACGCTGATTAAAGTGACTGATTTAAATAAAAAAGGCATTTTAGAAAATCTGAATTTTGAAATTGCACCAGGCATTGTCGCTGTTCTAGGTGAAAATGGTGCCGGCAAGACAACCTTGTTTGATATAATTGCTGGTCTTAGAAAAAATTATCTGGGAACAATTGCAGTTAATGGCAAGGCTAAATTGGCTGACCGCAAAATGTTGATTTCCTATGTGCCAAGTTTTAAATATATTTCTCGTTTTACGACTTTTAAGAAGTTGGCCAAAGATTTTTCACAGATTTATCCTGATGTTGATCAAGCCCGCTTAAATGAAATGGTAGAATTTTTCCAAATCGATCAAAGCGAAAACTTAGCGAAAGCATCTAAAGGAACCATTGGAAAATGGAAGATGGCTCTTTGCTTTTCAAGAAAAGTCCCAGTATATCTATTAGATGAACCATTTAATGGAATCGATGTCATTACCCGTAAGAAAATTATGAATTCAATTCTGCTCTGGAAGCCAGAAGAATCAGTCATTTTATTGACGGATCACTATTTTAATGAAATTAGCTCAATCCTTGATCATATTTTGATTATCAATCATCAAAAATTAGTAGCTCAGGCAGATGTTGAAGACATTCGTGAGCAAGGTAAGTCAATCGAAGACTTTTATATTGAGCAATTGGATGAGTAAGGGGGCTTTGTCATGTTTAAATACTTTTTGAAAAAGCGTTTGATAGTATCGCTCTTCATGAGTGTTCTTATTATGCTAAGTACTGGTGTTGGTGAGATTTTTGCATATTTTAATCCTCACAACAAGTTATATATAGTGAGTGGGATGGCTTTTATTGGCTATTTGGTATTTTTGTATGTACTTTATGCTATCTATGACTTTGTTAAGTACAACAATATGACTTTTGTACGTTTAGCATCCAAAAGTGACGCCAAGTTCTTAACACTTAACTGGTTTACTAGTTTTGTCGGCTTAGGTGTTACATTCTGCTTTTTATTACTGGCATTATTCATTTTGGCTAAGCCAACTTATACTGATGCGTATACTTTCTTAGCTATTTTAACGATGATAATGAATGTTACTCTGGTGACGCTAATCGTTTTCATGATCATTCAATTAGCTTGGCATTTAAGTCAATTATTCTTGAAGAAAATGCGTTTACTCAAAGGCGGATTTTGGCTTATAGTGGTTCAATTCATAAATGCATTAATTTTATTCAAACTGGTAGAATGGTTTGACCATTTATCATACTTTCTTAATTCATATGTGCAATTACCAATTCTTGCTTTGGTTACCACTGCAGTTGCTTACTTTGTATTTATCAAGTACAGCGAACCAATTAAATAAAAAAGAGTAGTCGCATTGACTACTCTTTTTATAATGCTCACTAAAGGACTTGAACCTTCACTCTGTCACCAGAACAACGACCTGAACGTTGCGCGTCTGCCAATTCCGCCAAGTGAGCTAATTACTTAACTAATCATATCATTCTTTTGGTAAAATAAAAGAAGATTTTATTCTAGGAGTCAGATACATGAAAATTTTTAAAGCGTTGATTATTTCATTAATGTTGACTGTCGCATGTGTTCATCCAGTACAGGCTGCTTTTTCAGTTGATGCTAAAAGTGCGATTGCCATTGATGCAAAAACTGGTCAAATTTTATACGAGCAAAATGCTGATAAGGCAGAAGGAATTGCTTCAATGACCAAGTTGATCACGGTTTACTTAACTTTACAAGCTATCAAAGATGGTAAGCTTTCTTGGAATCAAAAAGTAACACCAAGCAAGAATATTGTGAAAGTAGCTAACACTGCTGGCTTTTCAAATGTACCTTTAAAAGAAGGACATCAATATACAATTAAGCAACTTTATCAAGCAACTTTGATCGAAAGTGCTAATGGTGCAGCGATGACCTTGGCTCAAGCAGTGAGTAAAACACAAGCCAATTTTGTCAAAAAGATGAAACTTCAACTTAAGAAGTGGAAAATTACTGACTACAAAATTTATACTACATGTGGCTTAGCAAATGGCGATGTTTATGAAGACAAAGTGAAAAGTGCTAGTGATAAAGCAGAAAATGAACTTTCTGCCAAAGATATGGCCAAAGTTGGTTGGCATGTTTACCACGACTTCCCATTTATTGTAAAGACGACATCAATAAGCAAGTTAGACTTCGTTGACGGCACCGATACTACTAAGATGACCACTTTTAATTGGATGCTTAAAGGCCAAAGTCAAGCTAGCTCTAAGTATGAAACTATCGGCTTAAAAACTGGTACCAGTGATTTAGCTAAAGCTTGTTTTATCGGCTTAAGCAAAGTGCAAGATCAAGAAGTGATTACTGTAGTGATGGGAGCAAGCCACCAAGATGGAAATGACCCAGCTAGGTTTGTGCAAACTAAGAAGTTATTAGCTTATTTGGATGAAAATTGGCATGCAGAAACTCTTAATACCAAGCTAAAATTCAAATATGCTGATCCAGTGAATGTGAAAGTTCATGGCCAAGATATTGTTTGGGGACAGGATAGTTTATCACTCAAAAATACGGCTGGTAAAAAGAATAGCTTTAGCAAAGGTAAAGTGGTTGGTTACAGTGTAGTGAAAAATGTTAAAACCATTTTCGATAAGCCATTAAAGGTTAACTTGATTAGTGATCAAAGTGCCCATGAAGTTAACATCTTTGTCAAAGCTTGGAGATTCTTCTTCGGAGCATAAAATGGAAAAAGAAATTATTTCAAACGAATTATTTAAATCAGTTGTCAAAGTTCGACCAAGCAAGAGTCAAAAGGGTGATTACGGCAAGGTTTTGCTCATTGGTGGTAGTGAACAGTTTGGCGGTGCCATTATTATGGCAACTGAAGCCTGCGTCTCGGCGGGTGCAGGTTTAGTAATGACCGCAACGCACTCCGTCAATTTATCAAGCTTGCATGCTCGAGTTCCAGAAGCAATGTTTTGTGATTGGCGAGACCGCAATTTAGCCAAAATGATCGCTCAAGTTGATGTGATTGTGTGTGGTCCAGGCCTTGGCCAATCAGCTTTTGCTCAAGATATTATGCAATTAGTTAGTCAAGAAGTGACTGATAAGCAAACTGTGGTCTATGATGCTAGTGCATTAAATTGGATTAGCAACAAACGCCTCTTGCTAGCTAGAAATGCTCGACAAGTGATTTTCACGCCACATCAAGTTGAATGGCAACGCATGAGTTCACTTTATCCCGATTTTCAAACTGATACTGCCAATCAAGATGCCTTGAATAATTATGATCCAGGTGCCATCTTGGTTTTGAAATCAGAAAACACTAGAGTTTACCAAGCTGGTAAGGTTTATCAAAATCAAATTGGAAATCCTGGCATGGCAACTGGTGGCATGGGTGATACCTTAGCTGGAGTGATTGGGGCATTTGTCGCTCAATTTGGTCCAAGCGTGGAAACGGTTAGTGCAGCTATTTATCTTCATAGTTTAGTTGGGGATGCAATTTATCAAGATAAATATGTGGTTCGCCCAACTGAATTAATCAGTCGTTTGGCCGAATTTATGAAACATTAATTCTTGTTTTATTATTTATTTTCGGTATAATTTGTGTTAACGAAAGCAGTAGTAACAATTGATCTTGTCAAAGCGAGCTCATGATGGTGAAAGTTGAGCCAAGGTGATTGCGAAGGCGTGGCTTTGCAGTTTAAGTTGAATAATAACGAGCGGATTCTCATCAATTAGAGTGGTACCGCGGGTAATATACTCGTCTCTTTCCTATACGGAAGGAGACTTTTTTATTTCTAGGAGGAATTATGGACTTTAAGCAAAAAGTTGTGGAATTACTAAAGCCAGAATTAGATTTGCCAGTTGAAAAAATTGCAGCTTTAATTGAACGCCCAAAAAATGATTCAATGGGTGATTATGCTTTTCCTGCATTTATCTTGGCCAAGCAATTGAAGAAAAATCCAGCAATGATTGCTAGTGAATTAGCACCTAAATTGCAAGATGAAGCTTTTTCTAAAGTTGAAGCTGTTGGTCCTTACGTAAACTTTTTTATCAATCATGAAATGCTAGTAGCTGATACTTTGAAGACTGTTTTGACTGAAAAGGGTGACTATGGTCAAGTTCATGCTAGCCTTGGTAATGTGCCAATCGATATGTCTAGTCCTAACATCGCTAAGCCAATGAGCATGGGTCACTTACGTAGTACAGTGATTGGTAACAGTTTAAGCAAGATTTATGCCAAAGTTGGTTATAAGCCAATTAAGATCAACTATCTTGGAGATTATGGTACCCAATTCGGTAAGTTGATTGTTGCCTACAAGAAGTGGGGCAACGAAGACGATGTTAAAAAGGATCCAATCAACAATCTCTTTAAGTACTATGTACGTTTCCACCAAGAAGCTGAAGAAAATCCTGAACTTGATGACGAAGGTCGTTTATGGTTCAAGAAGCTTGAAGAAGGCGATCCAGAAGCTACTGAGTTGTGGCAATGGTTCCGTTCAGTTTCTTTGGAAGAATTCAAACGTATTTATGATGAATTAGGTGTGACTTTTGATTCATATAATGGTGAAGCTTTCTTTAACGACAAGATGGATCCAGTGATTCAAGAATTGAAGGATAAGCACTTATTGACCGAATCTCGCGGTGCACAAGTGGTTGAATTAGGTGAAGATGAAAACCCTGCATTGATCGTGAAGTCTGATGGTACCAGTATTTACTTAACTCGTGACTTGGCAGCTGCAGAATGGAGAATGAACGAATACAACTTCAAGAAGATTCTCTATGTTGTTGGTAATGAACAAGCTGAACACTTTAAGCAATTGAAGAAAGTCTTAAAGAAGATGGGTCACGATTGGGCTGATGATATTTATCACGTACCATTTGGTTTGATTACTCAAGGTGGTAAAAAGCTTTCTACTCGTAAAGGTAATGTGGTCTTCCTTGATCAAGTATTAAAAGAAGCAGTTAGCCTTGCCAAGGAACAAATTGAAACCAAAAACCCAAGCTTAGCAAACAAAGATCAAGTAGCTCACGATGTTGGTGTGGGTGCAGTTATCTTCCACGATTTGAAGAATGATCGTTTGGACAATTTTGACTTTGATTTAGCTGAAGTTGTTCGCTTTGAAGGGGACACTGGTCCTTATGTTCAATACACCAATGCCCGTGCCCAAAGTATTTTGCGTAAAGTTGGGGATGTAACTAGCGATTCACTAGCACTTTCTGACGAATGGGCTTTCAGTGTTGCCAAAGAAATTTCATATTTCCCACAAGTTGTGGAAAAAGCAGCTGAACGTTTTGAACCATCAGTTATTGCCAAATACGCTTTATCTTTAGCTAAAAAATTCAACAAGTACTACGCTAATGTCAGAATTTTAGATGAAGATGATCAATTGGGTGCAAGAATTGCCCTTGTGAAGGCAGTTTCAATCGTTTTGACTGAAGCTCTTGATTTATTAGGTGTGAAAGCACCATCAGAAATGTAATTTTTATTTGAAGAATGCCCAAGTAAAGGGTACAATATACCTGTAAGTTTTTAGGAGGTATTTATTAATGGCTTATTTTGATAATGGTAATGAAATCTTTAAGCAAGCACGCCGTAATCACTACGCTGTAGGTGCTTACAACACTAACAACCTTGAATGGACACAAGCATTGCTTCG
Organism: Lactobacillus sp.; assembly: GCA_030530865.1. Taxonomy (GTDB): domain Bacteria; phylum Bacillota; class Bacilli; order Lactobacillales; family Lactobacillaceae; genus Lactobacillus. The sequence continues at coordinate 41,659 of JAUMUC010000006.1, read as the reverse complement.
TGCTGCTGAAGAAACTAGAACTCCACTTTTGATCCAAGCATCAACTGGTGCTGCTAAGTACATGGGTGGTTACAAGGTAATCAAGGATCTTGTTTCTGACTTAATGGACTCAATGGACATCTCAGTTCCAGTTATCTTGAACTTGGACCACGGTGACTACGACTCAGCTGTTGAATGTATTAAGCTTGGTTACTCCAGTGTTATGTTCGATGGTCACAAGTTACCAACTGAAGAAAACTTAGCTAAGACTAAGGAAATTATCAAGTTAGCTCATGAACGTGGAATTTCTGTTGAAGCTGAAATTGGTAAGATTGGTGAAAACCAAGGTGCTGAAGGCGGAGAATTAGCTACTGTTGAAGACGCTAAGGCATTCGTTGCTGCTGGTGTTGACAAGCTTGCTTGTGGTATCGGTAACATTCACGGTGTTTACCCAGAAGGCTGGAAGGGTCTTAACTTCCAACGTTTGGAAGAAATTGCTACTGCAGTTCCTGACACTCCACTTGTATTACACGGTGGTTCAGGTATTCCTCGTGAACAAGTTGAAAAGGCAATTCAATTAGGTATTGCTAAGATCAACATCAACACTGAATTCCAATTGGCATTCCAACAAGCAACTCGTGATTACATCGTTGCTGGTAAGGACCAAGACAAGGATCACAAGGGTTACGACCCTCGTAAGTTGTTATTGCCAGGTGCAGAAGCAATTACTGACGCTATGAAGGAAATGATTTCATGGATGGGTACTCCATCAATCGACGACAAGATTGCTTCAGCTGCATTTGACCGTAGCTCATTAAACGAAGAATAATCAATCTTTGAAATAAATAAAAAGACGACTAATTAAGTTTAGTCGTCTTTTTTTCTAGCGTAAAAGGTTCTTCAAATGATAATTCAATGGCTGTGAGTGCTAGTTCTTGGCCAGGTTCATAATTAGGATTATACAAAGGGTCACCAACAATTGGCCAACCTTGACTAGCTAGGTGAACGCGAATTTGATGAGTTCTGCCTGTTTCAAGTTCTAATTTCAAATGATCGTCATCAATTTTTTCAAAATGAGTGACGGCTTTTCTACCATCAGGTGTAACCATGCGTTTTCTTTGGTCATTTGGGTCCTGGCCGATTGGCAAATCTATGGTGCCAGAATCTGGAAGGGGATCTTGGTGGTCAACTTGAGCGACATAAATTCGTCTTAAACTTTTATCTTTCAATTGACTATTTAAAATTGGCACCACCACTGGATTCTTGGCAACTAATAATAAGCCACTAGTTAACATATCGAGCCGGTGCACAATATAAGGTGAATAGCCCAAATAAGTAGCACAATCATTCAAGGCAGTATCTGTCTCAAATAAATTGGGATGAGTCTTTTGATGACTTGGTTTGTTAATAACCAATAAAAACTCATCTTCATAAATTACCTGGCAGTTTTTACCAGAAGGTGGATAAGTTTGTTGATTACTCTCAAGATGAGTAAAGTTCAAAGTTAATTTTTCACCCGGCTGAATCAGTTGGTTAAAGCTCCGATATTGGCCGTCAACTAGCACATTTTGCTCAATTCGCAAGAAGTGTTGCCACTTACGAGGAATTCTTAAATCTTTAAGCAGTTGTCTGATTGATTTTGCTGTGCCTTGATAAGTGTTTTCATAGATATATGAATTCATCGTATCTCCTTGCTCCTAATTTGCTATAATATTACTATACATATTTTAGAAGGAAAAAGCACTAAACAACTAGTGCTTTTATATTAATTAAAAACTACTTTCTTAAAGTATTTGTGTGCTAAAATATCAATACTTTAAAGGAGATATTATGCAAGAAAATTTAGGCTTTAAAGCTAGCTTCAAGAAGCTTAATCGACGTTATTGCTTTGGTAGATTACTACTTTTATCCTTCTTGACCTTAACCTTATTCACCTGTACCTTTTATACGATTAAGGTGAAAACGTCTAATATTAGTAACTTAAAGGCAGCTTTAAGTACTACAACTACAATTTACGATCAAAATGGCAAAAAAGCGGGTTCGCTTTATGCTCAAAAAGGAACTTTTGTTAGTTATAACAAGATTTCGCCCTATGTTAAAAATGCGGTTATCTCAACTGAAGACCGGACTTTTTGGACTAACCCAGGTTTTAGTATCAAGGGGATGGCGAGAGCTTTTGTTAGTTTAATCATTCACCACGGTAACATTAGTGGTGGTGGTTCTACTTTGACGCAACAACTAGCTAAGAACGCTTTGCTTAGCCAAGAACAGACTTTTTCAAGAAAGTTGGAAGAGTTATTCTTCGCCATTGAGTTGAATCATGTCTATAGCAAAAAAGACATTTTGACTATGTACCTAAATAACGCTTATTTCGGTAATGGTGTTTGGGGTGTACAAGACGCCAGCAAGCGTTACTTTGGGGTTAATGCCAAAGATTTAACTTTAAGCGAAGCAGCAACTTTAGCGGGGATGCTTAGAAGTCCTAGTTTTTACAATCCAGCTGATCATTTATCTAATGCCACTTCTAGAAGAAATGTCGTGTTAGGTTTAATGGTTGAAAATAAAAAGATCAGTCAAGCTCAAGCTTCTGCAGCCAAAAGCCAAGCCTTAGTTGCCAACAATCAATATCAATACAAAGATGGCTATAATTATCCAACATACTTTGATGAGATTGTTGATGAAGCAATTAGTAAGTATCACTTAAGTGAAGAAGACATTATGAATAAAGGTTTAAAGATCTATACTTCTTTGAACCAAAATTACCAAAAGGCGATGCAAACTAGCTTTGACCAAAGTTGGAACTTCCCAGCTAATGCGGCTGATGGTACCAAAGTTCAAGGTGCTAGTGTCGCTGTCGATCCAAAAACTGGAGCAATCTTGGCCATGGTAGGTGGACGCGGTAAGCATGTCTTCCGTGGTTATAACCGGGCTACGCAAATGCGTCGGCAACCTGGATCAACGATTAAACCATTGGCAGTTTATACGCCAGCTTTAGAAAATGGTTATCACTATGATTCATTGCTTTCTAACAAGTTACAGTCATTCGGGACCAATCATTATCGTCCTCAGAACGTAGATAATGGCTATTCACGGACGATTCCGATGTATGAAGCCTTGGCAGTAAGTAAAAATGTGCCAGCAGTTTGGTTATTAGATAAACTTGGCGTTTCAAAAGGGGTCAATTCATTGAAACGTTTTGGTATTAATGTGCCAAAGAGCGATCAAAACTTGGCCTTAGCATTAGGTGGTTTATCTACTGGGGTATCACCACTAACAATGGCTAGAGCATATTCCAGCTTTGCTAATGATGGTAATATGCCAAATCAAACATACACAATTACCAAAATTGAAGATGCCAGTGGTAATGTGATTGCCCAAAGAAAAGATACTGGAACTAAGCAAGTTATAAGTAAGAGTGTAGCCAATGAAATGACTTCGATGTTGTTAGGCGTCTTTACCAATGGTACTGCTACTTCAGCTAAGCCAGCCGGTTACCAAGTTGCTGGTAAAACTGGTTCAACTGAAGTGCCAAATTCATACGGTTTTGGTACTAAGGACCAATGGATTGTTGGATATACACCTGATGTGGTTGTGTCTACTTGGGTTGGTTTTGATAGAACTAACAAGACCCACTACATGCAAGGTATTTCTGAAACTGGTATTACGCGTCTTTACAAGTCAGAAATGGAAGGTATGCTTCCATATTCAAAGGGTACACAATTTAAGACGAGTTCAGCTGATCAATTGGCTAATAAGACTGGCTCAAATTCTGATTGGACCGATCAAGTTAAAAAAGGTTTTGAAAATAGCGTAAATTCTGCTAAGAAGACAGTTAATGAATGGTATAATAATTTGAAGAGTTTATTCGGTCAATAATAAGGAGGACCTATGATCAATATTTTTGACAGTGCAAATCAATTAGCAAGTGATTTACAACAATTAGATGAATTTAAGAAAGTGGCTAGTGCCATCGATGATGTAAAAAACGATGCAACTAGTTTAGCAACTTTCCAAAAGATGGATGCAATCCAAGCCAAAATTATGACTGCTCAAAGTCAAGGCCAAGTTCCTGAAGAAGCAGACGTTAAGGCCTACCATGAAATCACTGCTGAAATGCAAAAGGATAAGAACATCATGGCACTTTTACAAGCTGAACAAGCTTTGTTCCAAACTATGGATCAAGTTCAAAAGACCTTTGCTAAGCCATTGAATGACCTTTACTCAGCTATTAGAAAGTAGACATATGAAATTTATTCATTTAGCTGATGTGCATTTAGATAGTCCATTTCGGGGACTATCTTTTTTGCCATCTAAAGACTTTAACCATTTAAGAAATTCCATTAATCTTTCTTTTTCTAGAATTGTCGATTTAGCGATCGCTGAAGATGTAGATTTAGTCTTAATTGCCGGGGATACCTTTGATTCAGTTACTCCCGCCATTAAGAATCAACTTTTCTTTAAAGAACAGATTGAACGCTTAACTAATAAAAAAATTCAAGTGGTCATGGTCTTTGGTAACCACGACTATTTGAAACTAGCCGATAGCTTAATTGAAGAAAATGATTATTTCCATTTGCTTGGACTCAGTCAATCGGTTGAAACTTTGTCACTTACTGCTAAAGATGGCTTCCCATATCAAGTTAATGGTTTCTCATACCGGCAAAATCACATTACTGAAGCTGTTAAATTCCCAGCTAAGGGTAAGCTTTACACATTTGGTTTAGCTCATATGCAAGAAGAAACTGGCAATGCTAGTCATGATGTTTATGCACCATTTAATTTAGAAAACTTGAAGAGTCTAGATTACGACTACTTTGCTTTGGGACATATTCACTTACGGCAAGTTTTAAGCCAAAAGCCATGGATTGTATATCCAGGTAATATTCAAGGTCGTCACATCAAAGAACTTGATGCCAAGGGTTGTTACTTAGGTGAAATCGATGAAAAGACGCATGAAACTAAGTTAACTTTCCATAAGACTAGCCCAATTGTCTGGAAAAAATTAGCAATTGAACTCACTAAAGAGTATAGCTTGCGTGAACTTGAATCATTGATTTTGAGCAAATGTGTGGAAAACAATACCTGTTACACGGTGACTTTGCAAGGTTCTGAATATTTATCAGATAGCTTGATTGAAGCAGTCACTGATAGTAATTGGTGGCGTCAATTGTCGGACAATTTAGCTACAAGTTATGTTGCCGATGTTCGTTTGGCTTTATCTAACAAAATTACGCTCGATCAATTGAATCAAACAGCTTTTGACAAGGCATATTACCAAGTGACTGAAGAAGCTATTGGTCAAGATTTGGCTAAAAAATCAGAATTTTTGAGAGATCTTTTGGAAGATCCTGATTTTCTAAAGGATTTGCATGAAGAAAGTAAATTGCTTTTAGCTGCTAAATTGAGAGGAGGATTCGATGAAGCTAACTAACATTGACATTATTAACTTTGGACAATTCTCTGATGAGTCATTTAGCCTGCCTGATGGCGATTTAGCTGTTTTCTTTGGAAAAAATGAAGCCGGTAAATCGACTTTAGTTGCCTTTATCAAGCAAATTTTGTTTGGTTTTCCAACAAGAAAAAACAGCGGTCTTTACTTTGAACAATACACTCCTTTATCCAAGAAGACACCACTAGGTGGTAGCTTAACTTTTCAAGATGGTGATGATACTTACGTCTTATCTCGTTTGTACAAAAACGGCGATCTTAAAAAGGGCAAAGCCACGGTCAAACTAAATGGGGATGAAGTTCCTGAAAGTGTCTTTTTTGATCGAATTCAAAATATTGATGGCGATTTCTATGCTGATTCATTCATGTTCAATCAAGAATTACTTAGCAAGATTAGTAGCCTCACTGAAAAAGACTTATTAGAGCATATTTACTACTTGGGAGCTGCTAATTCGAGTGAGTTTCTCAGTTTACGTGATGAATTTTCCAAAAATGCTCAAGCCATTTTTAAGCAAAAGGGGAAGAATCCACCACTTAATCGGGTATTAAGTCAGATGGAAGTGGAAAGTGAAAAATTAGCTGAGTTAGAAGCTAAACTTCCTGAATATAATCAAATGGCTAGTCGAAAAGTAGGCATTACCGCTGAACTAACTAAAGCCAACAGTCAATTAGCAAGTGAACAAAAGAGTTTGCAAGAATTAGAGCATTTAGTTGAATTAAGACCAACTTATTTGCAATTGCAAGATTTGAAAAAGCAATATCAACCAATGAAAATTGATCTGAGCGATTATCATCAATCAGAACAATTGACGGCTGATTTAGCTAAGTTGCAGTCAGAAATTGCTCAAATGGGTGAAATTTCTGAAAGTGAAATTTTATACAATGAGACTGATGTCAATCAAGTACTCAGTCAACGCTTGAAATTATTGCAATCTCAATCACAAGTTGAAAATAATCAACGACGTGTGCATTTACTTGAAGAACAAAATGCTCAATTACTAAATTTAGATGGTCAAGTGCAATCTTTGGCTAAGTTATCCGATGAGGAATTAGCTGATTTTAAAGACCGCTTTGGCAAAGCAACTGAAAAGATGCCTGAAATCAAACTACCAAAATTAGCTTTGGTGTTAATGATTTTGTCAATTGTGGCAGCTGTGCCTTTGGGGATGTTTGTGATGCCAGCTTTATACGGCATTGCAGGCTTTGCGGTGATTTTTGCCATTGTTTGGGCAGTTCAATTAAAGAAGCGTTCAAATGCATTGCGTGAAGCTCATGATCGAATCGACCAAGCTAAGCAAGACTTTACCGATAGCTATGGCTTTGAAGCAGAAGATGGCCAATTGGATCATTTGCTTGAACAAACCTTGAAGTTCCAACATAATTCACAAGAAATGGCTCAATTGAAGGAACAAACTAAAGAGATTTATCAAGAGTTGTCACAAATCACTAGTCAAGTGGCCACTGTTTCTAAGCGAAATGTTGGTCTTGATTTTAGATCTGTACTTAAGTCAATTGATGATTTGGAAAAGAATTTCCGCATCTATCAAAAAGAACATGCTCAAAAGATTGCTGACTTACATCGCTTGAAGCAATTGCAAAGTGAACAAAAAGCCAAAGCGGCTACGTTGACAGCAATTTGGACTAAATATCAACAAGCTGATCAAGCAAGTTTCAAGGCATATTATGAACGTGCCTTGAAGATGAGCGAATTAAAGACTAAGATTGCGACGATTGAACAAAACTTGGGAGCCAATTTAGCAAAACTTGAAAAAGAAACTGAATTTGATAGTCAAATTGCAGAATATCAAGCTAAAATTGCTAAAAGCCGTCAAACAATCAGTGGCTATCAAGAAGCTTTAGCAGAATTACAAGTTAAATTAGAAAAATTTGCTAGCTCAGATGATATTGCCATTCAAAAGCAGGCTGTAGCAAATCAAGAAGATGAAGCTCGCAATTTAGCTAAGGAATACTTAGCTAATCAATTAGTCAATCGTTGGGTTTCTAGATACTTAGACTTAGCTTCAGATGAACGTTTTCCAAAGATGCTTAAGTTGAGTCAAACATACTTCAGTTTATTAACTGGCCATCGTTATACTGGCTTTAAATTAGCTGACAATATTATTTGCCAAAAAGCTGATGGCAGTGAACTTGAAGTAGCATACTTATCTAGAGGTACTAAGGAACAACTATATTTTGCTTTGAAATTGGCATTTGTTGTTTTAATTAGAGAACAAGTTGCTTTACCAATCTTGATTGATGATTCATTTGTTAACTTTGACCAAGAACGGGTTAGTTATATTAAGGAATTGTTGGACAAGATTAGCCAAGAACAACAAGTTATCATCTTTACTGCACAAGCTGAATTGTTACCAATTTCGGTTAACTTAGAAGAGAAGGACTAGATGTTAAAGAATTTACACGATTACAATTTAGGTGAAGAATTTGATTTAGTTTTATTGATTAAATCTGTCACTAAAAAAATGGCTAAAAATGATAAGCCATATTTGATCATGGATTTAGGTGATAAATCAGTCAGTTACCGGGCGTTTCTGTGGAATGTTGATCAGACAACTGAGGATAAATTTCAGGTTGGGGATGCAGTTAGTGTGATTGGTAAATTAGAAGATTACCATGGCACCACGCAAATTCGCATCACTAGCATTGACAAAGCCAAGGGCGACCTAGTTGATTATGACAATTTAGTACCAAAGTCAAAGGTTGATCAAGGTGAAATGTCAGCTCAAATCAGAGACTATGTTTTGCAAATTTTGAATCCAAATTGGAATCGTATTGTTCGCAATCTTTTGCAGAAATTTAATACTGAATTTTATACATATCCTGCAGGGAAGAGTAATCACCACGCGATTGTTGGGGGATTATCACTACATACAGTGACCATGTTGAAATTAGCTAAGAGTATTTGTGACATTTACCCACAGGTTAATCGCTCACTTTTATATGCGGGAGTGATTTTACATGACTTAGGTAAAGCAATTGAATTCACTGGTTCAGTTAATACGCAATACTCAACTGCAGGGAACTTATTAGGCCACTTGGTTTTAATTGATGAACAAATTATGTTAGTTTGTCAGAATTTAAAATTAGATCCTAACAGTGAAGACATTATTTTGATCAGACACATGGTCATTAGTCATCACGGTTTACCAGAATATGGTGCAGCTAAACGTCCGGCCTTACTTGAAGCAGAATTATTGCACCGAATTGATGATATGGATGCATCAACTTATTCATTAACTAGAGAATTACAAAACACCACCCCAGGTGAATTTACTCCACCAATCTTTAGTCAAGATAATCGTCGCTTCTATCGACCAAAAAATGATCAATCATTGGATGAAAGCGATCCACTGTTATAAAAAAGCAAGTAGGAAACTACCTGCTTTTTTCTTTATATTTCAAGGATTTGAGAATTAATTTATATAATTATTTGAATATTATAATCAGTTTAGTGTGCGATTATATTGCCAATATATGAATCTATGATATAAAATGTAAGTGTATACATGTAAACGGAGGAGAAAATATGGTCAAATATAGATTAAGAAAATTAACTGTTGGCTTATGCAGTGTTGCTTTGATGTCAATTTTTACTGCTCAACAAGTACACGCTGATAGTACCGACAGTAGTTCTTCTGAAGCTACTACCACTCAAACAAGTAATAGCGAAGAGAATAAGAGTGAAGATACAAATAGCTCAGCTGAAGATGTTGCTGAAAAAGCAGATGCTGATGCTAAGCAAACTGTAGAAACTACAGCTTCAACAGAAGATGCTAAGACAACATCAGTTGATGCTACTGTTACTGCTAAGAAAGCAATTAAAACTCCAACTATTAACTTAGCTGAAGAAGAAGCAGCAACTGATGAAGTTACTTTGCATATGAGTAATTTTGACACAGGTAAGAGAGGCGACGGAAGAACTGAGTCCGTTAACAATGTAAGCAATACTAGTGGATATGGTCAAACAATTGCTTCTACATATAATGGTCAATTAAGTGATTTACAAGGTAAGAAAGTTACTCTTGATGCAGATGTTAAAAATATTACACCTAACCTTTTAAGAGATTTAGCTTCAAATGCTAGTGAACTAACTATCCAAAATCCAGTTACTCTAGTTAATAGATATGGTGACAAGCAAAATATTAGTTCACTATTGAGCGGAAATACAACATTAACTAAAGCAGACTTTTCTGGCCTTGAATTAACAACTAATGTTGTTTCTGGTACGTTGGCAGGTGCATCAAACTTAGAATCTATTGTATTGCCTAAATTTACTAGCGATACTACAGATCTGACCAACATGCTTGCTAATAATCCAAAATTAGCTTCAGTAACTTTTACTAATACACCTAGTTTCAAGACAATTGATGGATTGTTCAGAAATGATTCAAGCATCACTAATCTTGATTTCTTAAACAATGTTGACTTATCTAACGTAACTTCAGCTAAGAATGCATTTGAAGGTACGGGTTTAACTGGTGCAATTAAAGTTCCAACATTCAAGGCAGCTGCTGATGTTACTAGTTTGTTCCAAAACGTCAAAGGAATTACTAGTGTGGACGCAACTAGCTTGAGCAATGGTTCTACCAATAGCTTCTTGCGTGGTGCAAGTGGTGTACAAAGCGTAACTATTGGTGAGGACTTTGTTGATGGTAAAGAAGCTCTTAACACTGGTAACCGCGACATGGTTGTTATTGTCCCTGATGATTACGACGTATCAAGCTTGGAATCATACACTAAGGCTCTTTCAAGCAACTTCCAAATCCTTGGTATTAGAAATGAAGATGGCAGTTTAAGCTACGACTACACTACTATTCAACCAAAGCAAGTGTTCACGCAAGATGATTATGCAAATCTTACTGTAGCTTCAATAACCAATGACATTGATTCAAACGACAAGCTTTCTGATGACGCTAAACAAGCTTTGAAGGATCAATTATCAAAAACTGATGCTACTAACAAGGTAGCATTAGATCGTCTTGATCAAGTTGCTAAGTACAGCAAGCACGATATCAAGAACTTGCAAATCAACACTATTCAATACGATGGCGTAGATGTACTGGACTTTGTTGCTAACACTGTAATTGATGATCAAACAACTCTTACAATCAAGAAGTCAACTTACGTTCCTGGTACTGGATACGTAACATACGGTGAAGACCAAGTTGTTAACGTTACTGTTCCAAATGGTTTAGTATGGGATGCTGAATCTGGTAGTTACAAGTACTCAGATACTTACGATGAAGATTTCAACAAAGCTGCTAGTGAAGTTGTTTCAGGCCCATCAGAAAACTACACATTTGATGAAGATAGTGTTACAAAGCCAGACGTTAAGACTAGTGTTAAGACTAATGCCACAGTTCTTGACGAAAACAGCTTCGAAACACCAACTCTTGTTGAATACAGTACTACTGACCCAACTGATTTAACTAAGTATGACACTGCTCTTACTGACTTGAATGGTATGTCAGCTGAACACATCAGCGAAAAGCTTGATGAACTTAACCAAAACTCAAATGTTAATTTCGTTGTAGTTGATAACGCTGATGGTACTAAGACTGTAAATTACATCATGACTTTAGATGGAAATACAACCATCACTAGTGATCCAATCACTATCACTCCAGCAACTCCATTTACTGTTAAGGGTGACCAAGTTCTTACTGAAGATGAAGCTGCTAAGTTGACTGCTGATCAATTAGTTGACGAAAAGGGTGACTTCAGTGACTTTAGCTTCAACTTTGATCCTAAAGCAACTGGTGAACAAACAGTAACTGTTACTGGTAAGAATACTAAGAACACTAATGATGCAGATACTTCATTAACTGTTAAGGTTAAGGTATTGAAGAACTTCACTGCTGCTGACAAGACTGTTGCTCAAGGTAGCGAATTGAAGGCCTCAGATTTAGTAACTGCTAATGGTGATTACACTAACTTTGTTGTAGAAGGTTACGACGCAACTAAGCCTGGTGTTCAAACTGTAACTATTAAGGGTGATGATGGTCAAGGCCACTCATACACTACTCAAGTTAAGGTAACTGTTGTAGCTAAGGACTTCACTGTAGTTGATTCATACACTACTAAAGAAGGTGAAGCTCTTGAAGTTGCTAAGTTAGTTACTGCTACTGGTGACTACAAGGACTTTACTGTAGCAGGCTACGATGCAAACAAGGTTGGCGAACAAACAGTAACTGTTACTGGTACTGATAACTCAGGTAACAAGGTATCTAAGACAGTTAAGGTAACTGTAACTTCAACTGCTAAGAAGGAATTCACTGTAGTTGATAGCTACAAGACTAAGAAGGGCGAAGCTCTTGACGCTGCTAAGTTAGTAACTGATGCAGGTGATTACAAGGACTTCACTGTAGAAGGTTACAATGCAAACAAGCCAGGTGAACAAACAGTAACTGTAACTGGTGTTGATGCAGACGGAAACAAGCTTTCTAAGACAGTTAAGGTAACTGTAGAAGCTGAAGAAGTAACTCCTGAACCAGAAAAGAAGGAAACTAAGACTACTCCAGCTAAGAAGCCACTTCCAACTAGAGCTGAATACAAAGCAGCTGCTAAGAAGTTACCACAAACTGGTGATAACAGTGCTATCGCTGTACTTGCAGGTTCAATCTCAGCATTCATCGGTATGCTTGGATTAGGCTACAAGAAGAGAAAATAATTTCATTAATTAAATAAAAAACAAAACGGCTAAGTGCTATATGTACTTGGCTTTTTTGTTTGCTAAAAAACTATTTAATTATTCAATAGTTAATTTTCTAAATCTTTAAAAATTAAATAACAAATGCTATAATAGATATATTTGTTTATTACCATAATTAATATATTGAATAATTGGAGAATATGAATTTAATGACTAAATTGGATAAGAAATCTCATTTATTAAAGCAAACGAGTGCTGATCAAAAACAACGTTTCAGTATTCGAAAATTAAATATTGGTGCTGCTTCAGTATTATTAGGTACTACTTTATTGTTTGGTACTGGTGCAGTTACTCATGCAGATACTACTGATCAAACAAATTCTGCTAGTGATAATACTTCACAAACTACCAATGATAATTCACAATCTAGCTCTAATAACGCTGTCGGTTCAGATAGCACAAGTGATAAGCAAACTAGAGTTGGTTTCTTGGTTAATGGTCAAACACAAGATAATCAAACTATTTCTACCGGATCTACTGTGCAAATCAATTTCCAAACAAATGATTATAATGATGGGGATAAATTTATTTTTAAAATTCACCCTGAAAATACAACTGATATTGATATCACTAATAACTTCAATGTTACTCCAGCTAATGACAAGCCAACTTCTGCTACTGTAAGTTCTGTTGATAAACAGAGTAATGCATATCAATTCAGCGACACTATGCACGGATCTGGTACATATAATCAAATTATTGCGGTTGGCACTAGTTCAACATTTAGTACTCCTAAATTAATGAAAGATGGCAATTACAAGATCCTGATTGATGTTTATAAAGAGGGTAGTGATGGTAAGCAAACTTTAGTTAAAACCAACTACTTCACTTTAGCTGTTAAACATAATGCATATTTATATTGGAAGACACAAAATGGTTTTTCTTATGATAGTACTAAAGCAGTATATACACTAGATGGTAATCAAGTTACGACTGGTGTGATTGCGTCAAATACTGATTATGAATGGCGAAATCAAGTTTCTTTTTCCCCACAATTTAGTGAAGGATTTACAGTTACAATTCCTGTACCTACCGGCTTTGTCTTAACTAAAGAAGCTACAGATAAGCTAAACGCTACAGAATTTGCAAACTTTAATGGATCTGTTAAGCAAGATGGAACTAATATTATCTTTACGTATAATCGCTTATCAGATGAACAATATGCCCAAAAGAAATGGACAAGTTCAACTTATATCTATCCAAAGTTTATTGGTAAAATCACCACAACTTTTGAAAATATAACTAAGCTAACTGGTGCTTCTAGTGCAACATTAAATGCTAAATCTAATACTGATACATCTGGAGCTTTTACAATTTCTGTTTTAGGTTCAAATAACACTGCGGATAAAACACCAACTGGTAGTTTATTCTCTGCTACTATTGACCCTGATAAGGTTAATAAGATGCATAATTACTATCCTGAACAACCAATTAACATCACCACTGAAGAAGATAGTAAAAAGAGTGCACACAATCTTAACAATAATATTGTTGCTACCAGTGCCTCAGCTGAACAACTGAATGGGGTGGATCTTGATGTGATTGTGCCTGATGGTATGAATATTTCAAAATTCACACAAAATGGCACTCCCACGTTGAATCCAACTTATTATTATGAATATATTTACGGTTCAAAGTCTGCAACATTTACTAATGACAACATCTTAACAGCTCCAAGTGGCGAGTATATTAAGAAAATTCATGCTCATTTTGATAGTGTACCCGCTTATAATGAGCTTCTAAACATTAACCTTTACGGGGTATTAGCTGATAATTACCGTGGTGATAATGATGGAACTGCTACAAGAAATGATGGCAGTAGTGTTGCTAAGGGTGATAAATTAGCTGATTATGATAATTTATCAACTAAAATTTCTATTACTTTGGCTGATTCAAAAACTAATAGTTATCATAATGCTTCAGCTGTATGGACTGGTACGCAAACGGTTTTATTGCAAAACCCAGATACAACAATTTACCTAAATAAAACCTATGCCATTGGTAATCAAACTAATATGCAAGCAGGAAATCCTGGCGGTACTATCACGATTGAACCATATGATTTTCAAAATGCTGTTCCTAATATCACTTATTATGTAGTGCTCCCAACTAACGCTTATTTGGATCCAGAAAATCCATTTACTGGCTTGCCAGCAAATGCTTCAGTTTCTTATTTTAAGACGTTTGGTTTTAACGTTGTTAAGATTCAACTTAAGGGTGGTAAACGAGAAGATTATGTACACAAAGAAATTGTTTTAAATCTAGACAACTCTACCTTGGTGACAAATAAAAACTTACAAAGTGGTTACGCAATTTTCGCAGTAGTTCCTGATGGTCAAAAGAATTATCTTTTCTATAGTGATACTTCTGTAATGTCACCGCTTAAAGATTATGATGCTGTTTCTTTGGGAACTTCTGCATATAAGTGTTTGCCTTTTGTGGAAAATAATACCAATGCGTACCAATTACGTTCGGGTTCTTGGAATTTGGTTTCTTCTGTTGTTACAACAATTACCACTGAAGCAGAAGGTAATCAAAATTCAGATTATACTCCAGGCGGTAAATCAGATGACAAGGGTGATACAACACTTCGCTTTGCTTCATCATTGATTAATGGTGAACCAAATGATATGAAAGATGTTAAGAGTATCATTCAAATTCCAAACTTGGCTGATGGTAAATCACAATTTGATTTCCATTTGACTAAAGCAGTAAAGGTTTACGATGTCACTAATAACGATGATGTAACTTCTGATGTGACCGTCTATTACACTACTAATGCAGCATATAAGAACAAAAAGATGTCTGAAATTAGTATTGGTGATTGGAAAAAGGATTTCACAACAACCCCACCAACTGATCTTTCAACAGTGACTGCTGTGGCGGTTGAAATTCCAAAAATTCCAACGCAACATCTTTTCAGAATTGTCATTGAAGGTACTGACCCTAACTTTATTCAAGACGCAGGTAAGACCGCTTATGTTGCCAATAAGATTTGGGGTGACTCACTTTTACCTAAGAATATTGAATTAGGTAAGACATACACAGTTCAAGATACCAGTGTTTCTGCTAAATTGACGATTGTTGGTGAATCAACCATTCATGTGAAGATGCACTATCAAGATCCAGATGGTACAGATCATTACATTGATGGTAGTGATGTTGTATTAAACGATAACGTTGATACTCTAACAAAAACTGGACTTTTAACTTCTGTTTATGGCATCGATCCAAATGATTTGACTAAGTACGGTGTTACTCCAAGCACGATCAATAATTTGAACGATAATCCTGATTTCCGTGCCCAATTATTGAAGAAATATCCTGGACTAAGTGACTATGCTGTTGATTTCACTAAATTCATTGGACCAAATAGCGATAGCACACCAAAGGCTGAATGGGATCAAATAGTTCGTTACTACTTTAATAACAATACTGTTACCTTTGAATTAACTAAGCTGGAACATTATACAGACACTGTGACCTTGGCTCGTGATACTAAATTTGTATCAAATGCCGATGGCAGTACTTTGAAAAATGATGATCTTGAAACTGGCTTAGCTACTAAGATTACTAACATTACTTATGATCCTTTGACAGATCACTATACTGTTGAACAAAGTGGTGATCAACTTCAATATAGTAACTACCAAACTAAAGATGACATTGATAACTACAAACTTGATGCTACTGATGCAACATTGGCTGGTCCAAGTGCAGACGACATTAGTAAGGTTTTATCTGATTACAGCAAGACTTTATTTGCAAAGACTAATAAAGTTGGTTATACCGTTGAGATGACTAAGAAGAGTGACGGTACTTATGATGTAAAACTTACGCAAAACGATCAATTTGCATCCGGTGCGGTTAACATCATTTACCACCAAGTGGCTCATTACAACCCACAAGTCAACATCACCATTAGTACAAACACTAGTTATATCAACGATACTAACGGTGAAAAGATGAAAGCTGATGTCTCAGATGTAGACATTAAGTCTCAAATTTTGAATACAACATATGATCAAACTACGCATAACAACACTTCTTATGATAAGTTAAATGATAAATTTACTGTCAGTTATGCTGACGGACCAACTTTTGCCGGTTACGAAGAAGAAGGTGCCGACATGATATCAGCTCCTTCATCTTCTGATATTCAAAAAGTAATCGATGCTAATAAAGACTTGATTTTCAACAGCTTGAAGACTTCAGGTGTGAAGATTGTCATGGCTAATGATAAGAATAATGGCTTTACTTCAACTGTGACTGCAGATGCTTCTGTTCCAAAGGGCAAAATTGCTGTTGTATTGAACGTAGTGCATCACTATGACCCAGTTATCAAGGTAGAATTAAGCCAATTGATTGATTTCCTTTCTAATGCTGATGGCAGTAAAGTGATTGCTTCAATCAATAATATAGATACTAGAAATGTGTCATTAGTTCCCGTTTATGATGCTGAAACGCATAAAGTAATTGGTATTAGTTTTACTGATGGGACTGACATTGAAAACGATTTTGATATGGGCTATATCACACCTCGTGAAGTTTCCGGTTACACGATTGATCAAACTGCTAAAACGCTCAATTCTCCAGAGAGTTTAGCTGTTTTCCAAATGATAAACGATAACCGTAGTCAATTATTTGATTTGAGTAATCAGACTGGAATGAGAATTGATTTCTCATATGATGGTGAAAAGATTGATTCTAAGATCACGCCAGATAGCAGTGTCGCAAAAGGTAACGTGGCTTTAGCGGTTTATTTAACTGCACTTTACAATCCAATTTATAATGTGACTCTTAGCCAAACAAATGATTATGTTTCTGCTAAAACTGGTGACTTTGTGAAGCCATCAAGTTCTGCAGACAGCTTTGCTAATGGACAAATTAAGACTGTCTTTGATTCAACAAGTCACCAATTGACTAGTTACACTGATTTACCAAGCAATCTTACATATGCAGCTAACCATATTGCTGATGATGTTAGTGGCTACAAGTTGAATAGTGCAGATTCCTTATTAGAAGGACCACAAAGTAGTGACTTAGCAGCAATTATTGCAGCTAATAAGGCTCAATTGTTTGACGGCAACGCTAAACACGGTTTCACTATCACTGTGACAAAGACTGCCAATGGTTATACTGGTACTGTTAGTGAAAATACTGCCTTAGTTGCTCATACTTTTGCTTTTGTTTATGATGAAAAAGCTCACTTTAACCCTATGGCTGAAGTAACTGTCAGTCGTGAGACTTCATACATTAACGACATTGATGGTAGTCAATTACAAGCTCCAACTGAAACTAATGATTTCAGTTCAGCAACTTTGAACACCGAATATGATCAAGATAATCATGCTTTGAAGTCAGTTAGCTCAATTCCTGATAGTCTTGCATACGCAACTAAGACTGCTCCTGAATTTAAGGGTTACAAGGTAGTTGATGGTGGCACTAATTTAACAGGTCCAACTTCTGTCGACTTGCAAAAGATTATTAGCGAAAATCAAGCGACTCTTTTTGCTGCAACTAATACACATGGCTACAAGATTGACATTAACAAGAATGTTGATGGTACTTTTACTGCTAAATTAACGCAAGATGAATCACTTGATGCTGGTAAAGTGGCGATTCTTTACCATGAAGTTGCTCACTATAACCCAATTGAAACTATTCACTTTAGTCAAGAAACTAAGTACGTTTCAAATGCGACTGGTGATGAATTAGAGAACGCTGACAAGAAAGATAACTTCCACTCAACAGAACTTTCAGCTGAATATGATGCAGACACACATCAATTCAAGAATGTGTACTTTACTTCAAATACAACTATTGATGATTTCAAGTATGATTCTGAAAATTCTCCAGAAATTTCTGGCTACAAGATCCAAGCAGGGGATGAAACTTTGCAAGGACCTAGTGCTACCGATGTGATGGCCTTATTAGTTAAGTATCAAAGTCAACTTTATGACAACGCTAATAAGACTGGTATGCGTCTTGACTTTAGTAAAGACGGCGATGATTACAAGGCAACTGTTACAGCAGACAGTTCTTTAGCTAAGGGTGAAGTTAACTTTGTTTACCATGAAGTTGCTCATTACAACCCAATTTACACCGTGACTGTTAGCCGAAATACTGATCAAGTTTCTGATAAGTCTGGTGAAAAGTTAAAAGATACGATTGTCACAAATGACTTTGCTAAGGGTCTAGTGGATACCATCTTTGACTCAAATAGTCATCAATTGACTAGTTATGATGCTTTGCCAACAAACATTCAATATGCTGACAAGTCAATGCAAGATGACATCAGTGGCTATACTTTAAACACTGCTGACTACGTCTTACATGGTCCACAAAATGCTGATTTAGCAACAATTATTGCAACAAATAAGGATCAATTGTTTGCTGGGGATGCTAAGCATGGATTCACAGTGACTGTGACTAAGACTGCTAATGGTTACACTGGAACTGTTAGTGAAAACACTTCATTGTCAGCTCATACTATTGCCTTTGTTTATAACGAAACTGCTCACTTCAACCCAATAGCTGAGATTACTGTTAGTCAAGAAATTAAGTATGTTTCAAATGCAACTGGTGAAGCAGTACATGATCTTACTGAAAATGATGATTTCAACACTGCTAAGATCAATACTGAATATGATGCAGAAACTCATCAAATTAAGTCTATCGGTTCAGTTCCAGCAGACTTTGATTATCAAAATGTTGCTTCTCCAAATGTTGCTAACTACATTGTTGATGATAGTGACAAGACTTTAACTGGTTTACAAGATACTGATATTCAAAAGATTTTGAACGACTACAAGGATACTTTGTTTGCTAATAATGCTAGTCATGGTTACAAGATTGATGTAACTAAGGTGGGTAATGAATACAAGTCTGAATTAAGTGAAGATAACGATTTAGCAGCTGGCCAAGTTGCGGTCGTGCTTCATCAAGTCGCTCACTACAACCCTGATATTCAAGTATCAGTGAGTCGAGAAACTACTTATGTTTCAAATAAGACTGGTCAACAAGTTAAGAAGACTGATGAAAATAAAGATTTCAACAGCACTACTTTAACCACCAAATATGATCAAACAAATCATAGTTTGACTAGTTTCAGCAATGTTCCAACTGATTTTGCTTACCCAGACAAGCAAGCTCAAGCTATTTCAGGTTATGAAGTAGATACAAATGATCAAGTTCTAAAGGGCTTATCAAGTAGTGACTTACAAAAGATTTTGACTGACAATCAAGATAAACTCTTTGCTGGTGATAACGCTCATGGTATGCGGGTCGATATTACTAACGGCGTAGCAACTGTGACTGAAGATAGTAACTTACCAGCTAAGTCAATTTCAGTTGTCTACCACGAAACTGCACATTACCACCCAGTTTCATCAGTTGAAATTAGCCGTGAAGTCAAGTATGTTTCAAATGCAACTGGTGAAGAAGTAGCTAAAACTACTGACAGTCAAAACTTAGCAACGACAAATATTAGCACCACTTATACTGATGACCACAAGTTAACTGCAATTGGATCATTACCAACCGATTTCAGTTATGACCAATTTAACCCAAGTAATAAGGTTGCTGGTTATGAACTTGAAGCTGCTGATGCTAGTCTTAGTGGCTTGACTGAACAAGAAATTCAACAAATCTTAGAAAGCCACAAGGATCAATTATTTGATGCCAATGCAACTAGTGGATACAAACTTGATGTCACTAAAGATGGTGATAAGTTAATTACTAATGTTGTGGCTGACAAAACTCTTCCAGCAGGAAAAGTAAACATCGTGCTTCATCAAGTTGCTCACTACAATCCTGATATTCAAGTATCAGTAAGTCGAGAAACTACTTACGTTTTAAATAAAACTGGTCAACAAGTGAAGCAGACTGATGAAAATAAAGATTTCAAGACAACAACATTGACTACTGAATATGATGTAAATAGTCACGAAATCAAACACTTTAGTGATTTACCAACTGACTTTGCCTATGGAGAAGTTTCTTCACCAGTTGTGAAGGATCACACTGCTGCAGATCAGACTTTACCTGGCTTATCAAGTAGTGACTTACATAAGATTTTGTTAGCAAATCAAGATAAGCTAATGAGAGCAAGCAACAAGACTGGTATGCGTGTTGATATTGATGATCATGGGGATGTAACAATTAGTGAAGATAGTAGCTTACCAGCTAAGTCAATTTCAGTTGTTTACCATGAAATAGATCACTACAACCCAGTAGTTGATTTAGTAATTAGTCGTGAAATTGATTACGTTTCTACAGCTACTGGCAAGGAAATTAGCAAGCCAACTAAGTCAGAACAGCAAAATCCAATCGTTTTGAACACAGAGTATGATCCAACAACTAAGGAAATTAAAAACTTTAGTGCAATTCCAGAAAACTATGGCTTTGCTGATGTGACTGTTCCAGAAATTGCTGGTTACACAACTGCCGATCAAACTTTGGCTGGTCTCAAGGCTAGTGATTTACAAAAGCTTTTAACTGATAACCAAGCTACTTTATTCAATTACGAATATAAGCATGGTTTACGGATGGAAGTAGTTAAAGCTGGCGACCAATATACTGCCAAGATTACGCAAGATGACTCATTGCCAGCAGGTAAGATTAATGTTGTGCTCAAACAAGTTGCTAACTACAACCCAACATCTGAAATTACACTTACTAGTGAATATGAATACTTGTCTGATGGTAAAGCAGTGAAGAGTACTGACACTGATAAAGACTTCAAGTCAGCAACTATTCAAACTAATTACGATCCAAATGGACATCAAATTATTTCAATTAGTAACTTACCAGATGGCTTCGCATATCAAACTGTAACTGCTCCAAATGTGAATGGTTATAGTGTTGATCCAACTAAGCAAACAATTACTGGCCCACAAGTAGCCGAATTGCAAAAGATTTTGACTGATAACAAGGACCAATTGTTTGATAGAAGTCATAAGTATGGTATGAGAGTCGATATTGTTAATGATAGCAATAACAATTACTCAGTTAATATTACTGAAGACCCTAGCTTAGCAGCAGGTAAGATTTCAATTGTCTTCCACGATTCAATAAATTACTTGCCAGTTACTAAGCCAAGTAATGATAAACCTGAAAAACAAACTACTACAAAAGTAGCTAAGACTAAAGAAGTTAAACCAACAACTACAACTGTTAAAGCAACTTCTGTAGTTAAAAAGCAAGTTGCTCCTGTAAAGCAAGCTGCCAAGACATTGCCACAAACTGGTGATAACAGTGCAATCGCATTGTTAGCAGGATCAATTTCAGCATTTATCGGTTTACTTGGACTAGGTTACAAAAAGAAGAAATAATCAAAAAAGCTAAACTCGTAAGAGTTTAGTTTTTTTTTTTTTTTTTTTTATTTGTATATGAAAACGTTTGACATATAAAACTTAAAGTTTAAATATTTTCCTAAAAATTATTGTAGAAAGTATAAGATGATGTTAAGATTTTTTGCTAAATTTTAAATATATGGAGATTAAAAATGAATAGATTCGAAGAAAAGAAGCCATCTTATAGACTTCGTAAATTAACTGTTGGTTTATGCAGTGTTACATTATTAACTATTTTTGCTAATCATACTGTATTAGCTGATGAAGTTTCTTCAGATGCAAGTGCACAAACTACTCAAACTACTGATAGTGATAAGTCAGCAACTACTACTGACAATAGTACAGAAAGTAGCAGTACTGACAATAGTGCATCATCTGTAGCAGACACAACTTCTGACACTTCAAGTGTTGATACATCAAATGACAACACTAAAAAGGTAGCTGATAGCAAAACTTTGGTATTAGCTGACACAACAAGCACAACTGTTGATCAAACTGCTGCTAAGGCATCATACGACAAGATTGTCGCAGACATTAAATCAAAATACCAAACTGATTATGATCAAGATCAATTCTTCTCAGAAAATGGTGTTACAGCAACCAAGGACTTGAGTGATGCTAACAACCCTAAGGCAACAATTACTTTTGCTGATGGTATTGATCACGATGGTTGGGAAACTTCAATTCCATTTATGAGAATGGCAGATGTTGACCTTTCTTTGTTCACATTTTCAAACCTTGGTATTACACCATATAACGACAAGCCTACTTTCTCATCAACTGATGATTACAAAAAGCTTGCTAACGACTGGTCATGGATGTTCCCATTTACTGGCGGTAACGGCAAAGGTCGGACTGTTACTGAACAAGATTTGATCAACATTACTTCTGTAACAATGGATACTGACACATCAACCTGGGACTTCACTAAGTATCCAGATTACAAACCATATGCTGATAGTACTGTTCCAAATGCAGAAAAATTCAACGAAGATATCTACAAGATTATGCGTGGTAATGGTGCCACTATCACTTTCCGTGATGGTACTAGCCAACATATGCTTGATTCAAGTTTCTTGATTATCGATACTTTGAACTTGCCAGCAAGCTCATTCTACAACCGTGGTAAAGACAAGGGTGCATGGGCTAAGGATATCGTTTTAAACGTCGGTGATAACTACAGCCAAGACGACTACATCCACTTTGTTAAGGACCTTTACGGCAACATTGTTGACCAAGAATGGGAAGTAGCTCAAAACCAAATCTACGACGCTGCTATTTCTGACTTTACTTTACTTGACTCTAAGACTCTTCAACCAATTTCAACTGAAAAGGCTGGAGCAGGTACATACGTAGTTCACTACAACAAGGATACGCAACACAAGTGGGATTGGTCACCTAAGACTGACAATTGGATTGTTAAGGACACTAAGCTTGAAGTTGCTAAAGATGTGACTATTAACAAGGGTACTGCTGTTACTCCACAAGATTTCTTAACTGACGATGTATTCAAAAACCCTGATTATGCAAAATTGGAATTTGAAACTACACCAGACGTAAACACTGCTGGTACTAGCCAAGTTAAGATTAAGATTACCTATGGTGATGGTACAACTTCAGAAGTTACTCCAAACTTGACTGTTAATGAATACTGGTTAACTCCAGCTGAATATGTTCAAATTAACCAAAATGATACTGCTGACTTTGCTAAATTAGTTGATCAAGCTAAGAGCTCATTGCCAGGCGAAACTGCTGAAAATGTAGAAATTACTAATTTAGATACAAGCAAGTTAGGTAGTCAAACTGCCCATGTAAAATACACTGCAAACGGTAAGACTGTAGAAACTGATGTAGCAGTTAATGTTGTTCCTGTAGATTACTCAATAATTGAAAGTACAACTGTAAAACAAGGTACTGATCTTGATGCCAAGACTTTGGTTTCAGATGAAGGTACTTACAAGGACTTTGAATTATCAGATTACGATAAGACTATGCCTGGTTTACAAACAGTGACTGTTACAGGTACTGATACTGATGGAAACAAGGTTTCAAAGACAGTTAAGGTAACTGTAGTACCAGAAGACTACACAGTAGTTGAAAAGTACACGGCTAAAGAAGGTGAAGACCTTGATGTTAACAAGTTAGTATCATCAACAGGTGACTACAAGGACTTCACAGTAAGTGGCTACAACAAGGACCTTCCTGGAGTTCAAGAAGTAACTGTTACAGGAACTGACAACGCAGGAAACAAGGCTTCAAAGACAGTTAAGGTAACTGTAGTACCAGAAGACTACACAGTAGTGGAAAAGTACACAGCTAAAGAAGGTGAAGACCTTGATGTTAACAAGTTAGTTTCATCAACAGGTAACTACAAGGACTTCACAATCACTGGCTACGATCCAAACAAGGCTGGTGAACAAGTTGTAACAATCACTGGTGTAACTGTAAATGGTGATAAGTCAGTTAAGACAATTGTTGTGACTGTATCACCAAAGAAGCGTGACTTCACTGTTGCGGGTTACAAGTTACAACAAGGTGAAGATCTTGACGTTAACAAGTTAGTTACTGATGCAGGTGACTACAAAGACTTTACTGTAGAAGGTTACGATCCAAACAAGACCGGTGAACAAACTGTTACTGTAACCGGTGTTGATGCAGACGGTAACAAGGTTTCAAAGACAGTTGTTGTGACTGTTGAAGCTAAGCAAGAAGCTGCAGCTACTGACAAGAAAGATAAGTCTAAAGCAACAGCTAAAACTACTAAGGCAAGTGAAGGCTCAAAGACCCCTCGTGCTAAGAGAACTGAAAGCAAAGCAACTGCAAAGAAATTGCCACAAACTGGTGAAAACGACACTTTAGCATTGATTGCTGGTTCAGTAACTGCTTTAGTAAGTGTTCTAGGACTTGCTTATAAAAAAGAAAAATAATAAAATTCAATAGTGCAACAAATTGAAAAGTCAAAGTACAACAGCTTTGACTTTTTCTGTGCTAAGATTGAAACGAATGGATGAAAAATAAGTGGGAGATGAAAAAATTATGTTTAAAGATGGAAGAATGCAGCCTAAATTTAAGTTAAGAAAATTAACAATTGGATTATGCAGTATTGCCACTTTGTTTATTTTTGCAACTAATTTACAACATTCGCAAGTTGTTTATGCTGATGATACAACGACCGTTGCTCAATCAGATACTTTAGCTGATAAAGCACCTGATTCTGTATCAATTAAGGTACCAAAGGCAGGTAGTGGATATTTCACCGATCAAACAATCGAAAATCTAGTATCTCAACAATTGACAGGCTACAAGTCAGCTACTTTAAGCAACAATAGTATTACTGTTACTTTTACAGATGACAGTACTAAAACGATTGCTCTTACTAAGGTTCCATATTATCAAGCAGTACTTTATTTAAGTGATGGTACGATTCGGCCAATTTATCAGTTAAAAGATCAAGTTAGAATTTTAACAGCTCAGGATAAGCCAACTGTTTTTTATGCATATGACAAATATAAAAAATTAGCTTCAGTTTCATTTGAGGAAGATAAGTATGTAACTCTGGACACTCAAGAAGTTTGGCAAGAATTACAAGACTATGCAGATGAATTAGTTAAGTCACATAATCACGTTAGTGACGAATTAAAGGCACAGGTTGAGCAGAAGATTAAAGACTTAGGATTAGATCCTACTAACTTTTATGTTGAGCCTAAATTCAGTAATAGTAATAAGTTTGACTCTTTGCAAGTGTGGGACCGTTACTTCGGTATTGAAGGACAAAATTACTTTACTTACGCTCGTGGACCTCGTCATTTAGCTAAAGGCCAAATTAATATTGATATGTTGTCAACTATTAACGATGACGTTTATATTTACACTGGCGATAACGTTAATGATGCAATTTATGACAATGAAAAGAGAAATAAATTGCTAGAAGGCGATAACATTATTGTTACACCACAGAATGTTGATCTAGATACTTCAAAGTCAGGTGACTATACAGTCACAGCTGGTTATGATATTCAACAATCACCTTTGACTAAAGGTGTAACTAAGACTGTTAAGGTACATATTTTGCCTGCAGTTAAGCCTGAATTTAAGTATGAAGATGGACATGTCCCAGATCCAGCTACTGTGTTTGAAGGCGATATTCCAGAAGGCGGAACAGCTACTTGGGAAAAGGAACCAACACCTGAAGATCCAGATGCAAAAGTAAAGATTGACTTTGATTCTGGTCACAGCTTTGAATATGATACCAAGGGCTATGCTTATACCAAGGGTGAGCCATTAACAAACTATGAAGCTGATTGGTATCGTAATATGGATGATAGTGAATTACCATATCACATCAACAACAGTTTTAGATTCCCTGCAGGTAAATTACCTGATGCTAGTGATGAAGTAACTGGTGAATTGCCAGATGGTGCTAAGGCAAGTTGGAAGAAGCAACCAACGCCAGAAGATCCAAATGGTACAGTAACTGTCACATTCAGCGACGGTTCAACTATTGACTACCCAATTGTCGGACATGCCTATAAAGGCGGAGATCCATTAACTGGTACCGAAGCTGATTTGTACAAAGAATTGGACAATACTCCATATCAAGTACCAAGTACTTTCAAGTATGAATATGGTAAGTTGCCAGAACCAAGTGAAGTAATTACTGGTGAATTGCCAGACGGTGCTAAGGCAAGTTGGAAGAAGCAACCAACACCAGAAGATCCAAATGGTGAATTAACTGTCACATTCAAAGATGGTTCAAGTATTGACTACCCAATTGTCGGTCATGCTTATAAGGGTGGCGACCCATTAACAGGTACTGAAGCTGATCTTTATCGTGATATTGAAGATACACCATATCAAATTAACAAAGAAACTTCTGTTGAAGAAGTTCCTGACGCTAGAACTTTAGTGACAGGCAACTTGCCAGAAGGTGCTAAAGTAACTTGGAAGAAGTTACCTTCAAAAGATGATCCAAATGGTGAAATTGAAATTCAATTCAATGATGGTTCAGTCCTTGATTACCCAGTTAAGGTTTACTTGAAAGACAAAGAAACCCCTGCAGAACCAACTAAGGCAGACGAACAAACTGAAGATGTTACTACAAATGATGGTAAAACAACAACTCCAGTTAAAGTTTCTAAGAAACAATCATCAACACCAAAGACTACTAAACCAGTGGCTAAGAAATTACCACAAACTGGTGAAAATAGAATTTGGTTATTAATTGGTAGTATCGTCTCACTCTTGGGATTAGCGGGTTTCAAGAAGAATGATTAAATAAAAAGCTAACTGTAATGCAGTTAGCTTTTTTAATATTTAGACTTTTTTAAATTTATTTTCAAACAAAATAAATACTTTCTGATATAATTCATTAAAAATGGATAGAAAGGGCTTAATTTTATGGATAAAAAATCTCATTTAACATTTAGTTTGAGAAAGCTAGCAGTGGGACTATGCAGTGTTGCTTTATTATCAGGCTTGGTCAATACACCTACAATGGTTCACGCTAGCAGCTCAACTAGCTCTTTAACAAGTTCAAGTTTGAATAAAACCGTTACCGTTGAAAATGAAGGCTATGCAATTTATGATCAAATTACTGACCCTGCATTGAGCTTAAGTTACGACAAGGATAGCGTTAAAAGTATTGAATGGTACAATGCTGATGACATTGAAAATGTTGATTTAGACGACTCAACTGATTTAACTGCAGTTGTAACTTTCAAAGACAATACTACAAAAACAGTAACGATTACTGTCTATAGAGTATCGTTATCAACGCTTTTCCAAAATCAAATTGAAGATAATATGTCACCACTTTACTACACTGATGACACTCCATTAACTTCGATTTCAGACGATCTGGCAGAAAATACTATTGGTACAGTTAATTCATTTGAGTACGCTGGTATGACTATTTCTCCAGAAATCACTTCAATCACAGGCAATGATAATGGCTCAATCACCATTACTTATGCTGATGGTTCTGATGGGGATGTTATTCCTGAAAAGGTTAAAGTATCAGCCACTGCAAGCAAACAATTGATTCATGGAGTAACTACAGACTATGGTGATATTAATTTCACCGGTGCTACACCTGCATCGGTTGATAAAGTCACTGGAATTGATAATTCAACTGTTGGTGAACATACTGCAAAAGTAGAAGTAACAATGGCCAACGGCCAAGTACTTGAAGTACCAATGACTTATACAGTTGTGGCTAGTGAAGCTGATAACTCTACTGTGAGTGTTGCTGATAGTGTTTCTTTCAAAGATGGACAATTACCAAAGGCAGAAACGCTTGTTGAAGGAACTTTACCTAGTGGTGCAAGTGCAAGCTGGGAAAAGGAACCAACTGATGCTGATCCAACTGGTACTGTCAGAATTACGTTCAGTGATGGTTCTACCAAAGACTTTTCAGTTTCAGCCAAAATCTACAGTGATGGCGATTCATTGACTACGACAGAATCTGCTCTATATGCAGGAATGGATTCTTCATCTTTGCCATACAAAGTTGCAAGTAGTGTAACTTTTGATGCTGGGGATGTACCTGCTGCAAGTACTTTGCTAAGTGGTTCATTGCCAAGTGGAGCAAGTGCTAAGTGGAGTAAAACGCCAACAGCTAGTGATCCTAATGGTGTCATTACTGTGACATTCAGCGATGGTTCAACGCTTGACTACGCTGTAACAGGTCAAGATAAAGAAAAAGCTGATGACAATAATCAAACTGCCGTGGCTGATGGGGATGATAATAAAACTACTACAAGTAGTGAAAATGATAGTAGTAAGGAATCATCAAACAGTTCTAGTGATAGTAGTAAGGAATCATCAAGCTCTGCAAGTGATAGCAGTAAGCAAACTTCATCTACTAACTCTGGAACTTCAACTTCACAAGCTACTACAAGTACTTCATCAACAAGTGAAAGTAAAACAAGTAGTTCAACAAGCTCAAGTTCAACTACTAAGGCTAAGAGCACTTCAACAAAGAAAGTTAAGAAATCTAAGAAAGCTAAAAAGATTACACGTTCAATGTTGAAGAAGTTGGTTAAGAAGTACAAGAAGCAAAAGAAAGCCAAGGCTTATAAAAAGGCTACTAAGAAGATGAAAAAGTCCTACATTTCATCAATTAAATCTGCCAAGAAATTGTTGAAGAAGAAAAAGTTATCTTCAGCTAAAATCAAGAAAGCCTACAATAAGATTTTGGCTAGTGTTAAGAAATTTACCAAACACTATGTTGCATTGAAAAAGAAATAAAGAAAAAACTAGTTACGTGAGTAGCTAGTTTTTTGTTTTATATTTGAAAACACTTTCTTAAACGTGGGGTAACGTGGTATAACGTTAATAGAGTGAAATATTTGAAGATAGCAAATATTGTGTTTTGGAGGAATGAATAATGTTTAAAGATAATCAACCTGCTTATAAGTTGAGAAAATTAACAATTGGTTTGTGTAGTGTAGCCTTAATGGCTATTTTTGTTGGACATACTAATGTTGTTCATGCTGATGAAGTGCAAGATAATTCAACAACACAAGAAGATCAAAATAATGATGCTGAACAACAAGTTCAAGATAAGTCATCAATTAATTTTGTTGATAAAAATTCTGATCAAGATCAACAAAATACTAAGGATGATACCGAAATTAGCAACAAAGTAGCTAATACGATTACAAATTTGGCAACAACTGATGACTCAGATACAGTTTCAGACAGCGACATTGACGCATTGGCATTGTCAGATAATGATAAGACAACTGCTAAAAATAAGTTGAAAACTGCTACTGCTGATGAAAAAACTAAAATTGCCCAAAGTATTAAGGCATTAAAGGGATACGACAGCCTTCAAGACAATAACGGAACATTTGCTATTGGAAAGTACAATAAAGATAAAGGCGGAGTAGATGCAATTTTGCCTACGGTTGGCGACTTTACTAACTTAGGTTTGAATGCAAATAAGGTTACTATTAGCCATCAAGATTTTTATGATTTAGGTCATACAGAAGGACTTAATAGTGTCACTACAAGCAACGCAGGTGGAAAGATTTCATGTAGTGATGACAGTTTAGCTAATGTTTTTGCTGATGGCCTAAATATATATGGGGATGCTGCAGATATTCCTGAAATTAAAATCACAAAAATCGATTTGCAAAATTTTGATACAAGCAATGTGACAAGTATGAATAAGATGTTCGATGATTGTTCAACATTAACTTCATTAAATGTAAGCAATTTTGACACTAGTAATGTTACTGATATGTTTGGTATGTTCAGTGGTTGTTCATCATTAACTTTATTGGATATAAGCCATTTTGATACTCGAAATGTTACTGATATGGATGATATGTTCGGTCATTGTTCATCATTAACTTCATTGGATGTAAGCCATTTTGATACCAGCAAAGCAACAAATATGTCACGGATGTTCTCAGAATGTTCAACATTAAAATCATTAGATGTAAGCAATTTTGACACCAGCAAAGTGACAAAAATGAATTCTATGTTCTGGGGTTGTTCATTATTAACATCATTAAATGTAAGCAATTTTGACACTAGCAATGTTACTGATATGAGTACTATGTTTAATTATTGTTCAAAATTAACTTCATTAGATGTAAGTCATTTCAACACCAGTAAAGTGACTAGTATGGGGGTTATGTTCGGTAATTGCGAGTCATTAGCTTCATTAAATGTAAGCAATTTTGATACAAGTAAAGTTACTGATATGAATTCTATGTTCTGGGGTTGTTCATCATTAACATCATTGGATGTAAGCCATTTTGATACTCGAAATGTTACTGATATGGATGGTATGTTCTATGGTTGTTCATCATTAACATCATTGGATGTGAGCCATTTTGATACAAGCAAAGTGACAGATATCTCAGGGATGTTTTGGATTTGCTCGTCATTAACAAATTTGGATGTTAGTCATTTCGATACTAGCAATGTTACTAATATGGAAGATATGTTCTCTGGCTGTTCAAAATTAACTTCATTAGATGTGAGCCACTTCAATACCAGCAACGTTACTAAATTGGGTTATATGTTCTCAGATTGTCGGTTATTAACTTCATTAGATGTAAGCAATTTTGATACAAGCAAAGTGACAGATATGTCTTATATGTTCGGTGATTGCTCGTCATTAGCTTCATTGGATGTAAGCAATTTTGATACAAGCAAAGTGACAGATACCTCAGGGATGTTTTGGTATTGCTCGTTATTAACTTCATTGGATGTAAGTAATTTTGATACCAGTAAAGTTACAGATATGTTGGACATGTTTTCAGGTGTAACTTTAAATTATCTTGATTTAACAAAATTCCTAAAAACTATACAATTAACTGATGATCCTAAAAGCATTAATGATCTTGCTCTAACTGATGCGAATGTAAATTATATTTTAGTTGAAGATCCAAAAATTGATACAGATAAAGTTGAAAAAATAGGATATGTTCAAGTTCAGCCTGCATATACAATTGATGGCAGAAATAAGAAGACTGTATCCGTTCCAACAATAATCACTAAAGATACTTGGAATAATATTAAGGATGATACTAGTGGTTATATTAAGAACTATGTTGATAAAGCTTTTGATCACGATAAGTATTCATATGACAATGCTCCTGAATTATTTACATTAAATACTGTAGTAAACCTAATCAAAAACTTTACTGCACAAGATAAGACTGTGGCACAAGGTACGGCTTTGAATGGCGTCGACCTAGTCAATGATAAAGGAGACTTCACTAATTTTGATTTAACTGGCTACGATGAAAATGTTCCAGGTAAGCAAACGGTAACTGTAAATGGTACAGATGAAAAAGGTAATAAGTTTAGCAGAACCGTTAATGTAACAGTACTTAAGGACTTTACAACACAAGGCAAGACAGTAACTCAAGGAACATCTTTGACTGCTGAAGATCTAATTGGTGATAAGGGAGACTACAAGAACTTTACCATTGATGGTTATGATCCAAACAAGAGTGGAAAGCAAACCGTGACTGTCACTGGTGATGACGGTAATGGTAATAAGAAGTCAGAAACAGTAGATGTGACTGTACTCAAGGATTTTGCAACACAAGATAAGACTGTCGTAAAAGGAACAGAATTATCTGGAAAAGATTTAGTAAGTGATCAAGGTGATTACACAATATTTACAATTTCTGGCTATGATCCAAATAAGACAGGCGAACAAGAAGTTACTGTAACTGGAAAAGATGATCAAGGTCACACAGTAACTAAGAATGCTAAGGTTATCGTTCTCAAAGATTTTGCAACTCAAGGTAAGACCGTACCCGAAGGAACTAAGTTGTCTGGGGGTGATTTAGTTAGTGATAAAGGTGACTACAAGACCTTTACAATTGATGGTTATGATCCAAATAAGAGTGGTAAACAAACCGTAACTATAACTGGTGATGATGGCAATGGCAACAAGAAGTCAGAAACAGTAGAAGTGACTGTGCTTAAGGACTTTACAACTCAAGATAAGACTGTCCCCGAAGGAACTAAGTTGTCTGGAGATGATTTGGTTAGTGATAAAGGTAACTACAAGACCTTTACCATTGATGGTTATGATCAAAACAAGTCAGGTAAGCAAACTGTTACTATTACTGGTGATGACGGAAATGGCAACAAGAAGTCAGAAACAGTAGAAGTGACTGTGCTTAAGGACTTTACAACTCAAGATAAGACTGTCCCCGAAGGAACTAAGTTGTCTGGAGATGATTTGGTTAGTGATAAAGGTAACTACAAGACCTTTACCATTGATGGCTATGATCCAAACAAGAGTGTAAAACAAACCGTAACTGTGACTGGTGATGACGGCAATGGCAACAAGAAGTCAGAAACAGTAGAAGTGACAGTACTCAAGGACTTTGCAACACAAGGTAAGACTGTAACTCAAGGAACTAAATTATCTGGCGATGATTTAGTAAGCGACAAGGGAGACTACAAGACCTTTACCATTGATGGCTATGATCCAAACAAGAGTGGAAAACAAACTGTGACTGTAACTGGTGATGACGGCAATGGCAACAAGAAGTCAGAAACAGTAGATTTCACAGTACTTAAGGACTTTGCACCACAAGGTAAGACTGTACCCGAAGGAACAAAATTAACTGGCGAAGATCTAATCGGTGATAAAGGTGACTATAAGACATTCACAATTGATGGTTACGATCCAAACAAGAGTGGAAAGCAAACCGTAACTATAACTGGTGATGATGGCAATGGCAACAAGAAGTCAGAAACAGTAGAAGTGACCGTGCTTAAAGACTTTACACCACAAGGTAAGACAGTAACTCAAGGGACTAAGTTGTCCGGTGACGATTTAGTAACTGACAAAGGTGACTACAAGACATTCACTATCGATGGTTACGATCCAAACAAGAGTGGTAAGCAAACAGTAACTATAACTGGTGATGATGGCAATGGCAACAAGAAGTCAGAAACAGTAGGAGTAACTGTGCTTAAAGACTTTTCAGTAAAATATGAGACTGTAAGTGAAGGTACCAAGTTAACTGGAACCGACTTAGTCAGCGACAAAGGTGACTACACTGAATTTACACTCTCTAACTATGATCCAACTAAATTGGGTGAACAAACTGTTACTGTCATTGGTAAGGATAGAAGTGGTGTCGAATTAAAGGAAACCGATACTGTTGATGTGATTTCTGTTGATAAGGAAGTTACATTCGAAGATGGACATGTACCTTCAGCCGATAGCTTGGTTCACGGATTACCTGATGGAAAACATGCAACTTGGGTAAAAGAACCTACTGCAGAAGATCCTAATGGTGTAATTAAAGTAGATGGTAGAGATACAAAATACCCAGTGACAGCCAAGATCTACAAGTTAGGTCCTGCCTTAACTGCGACTGAAGCAGATTTGTACCAAATTGATGCAAAAGATAAGTATTCAACTGACGAAGGTACTGACATTACTGCTAAGGATTTAGTCAATAACATGTCAGACTTTCCAGGGGATGCAACTTGGACCATAAGCGGATATGACAAGAACAAAGTTGGCGATCAAAAAGTTGAAATCACAGTAACATTTGGCGATGGTTCTAAGTTAACTGCTGAAACTATGGTTACAGTTAATAAGAAAGCTGTTCAACCAAGTACTCCAGTACAACCAGCTCAACCGGTACAACCAGTTCAACCAACTGCTCCAGCCGAAACCAAGCCTGCAAAAGCTGATGATACAACAAAGAAAGTTGCTAAGCAAGCAACTAATCCAGTTGCAACTCATCACAAGGCTAAAGTTTCAACTAAGAAAGTTACTCAAAAAGTAGCACACAGAACTGCAAAACAATTACCACAAACAGGTGAAAACAACGCACTTTTGATGCTCGGCGGATTACTTTCAACTATCGGCCTAGTTGGTGCAAGTAAGAAACGCAAAAACTAATAAAAAAACTAGTTACGTAAGTAGCTAGTTTTTTATTTTATTAATGGACCTATAATATTTATTTAGTATCCATATGAGAGCGTTTTCTTTTTGATATAATAAAACTAGAGGAATGGAGTAATTATACAAAAAAGGAGTAGATGGATATGAGATTTAAGACAAATCCTAAGTATAGACTTAGAAAGTTGAGTGTAGGTTTATGTAGTGTCACTTTAATGGCAATTTTCGCTAGCCATACGAGTGTGGTGCATGCCGATGAAGTGCAAGAACCCACAACTGTACAAGAAGAAAAGAGTAGTGAAGATACAAGTTCTCAGGATGCTGAGTCTGTTGAAGTTGCAGAAAATGAAGCCCCTGTTGAAAATGTGGTGGATGGTAAAGAAGCTTCTGAAGAACCTGAACAAGATGGCCAGGAAAAGAGCATTGTACCTAAGGTCAAGCGTCAATTGACTGTGCTTGCATCGACTACTGAAACTTCACCTTCAGCGGAAGATATGATCAAAAAGCTTGCTTTTACTACTCAAGAAATCAAACAAATAATTAATAATTATAATAATGCTGATGAAGCTAAAAAAGCTGTAATGTTGCAATCAGCTAATAATCTCAAGGGTTTTAACGTTATTTCAAGATCTGGTAATACATATAGAATTGGTTCATATGATGTTAAAAAAGGCGGTAAGGATATCGTTTTACCAACTACAGGGGATTTTCAAAATCTTGGATTGACATGTGACAAAGTTACGATTAGTCGTGAACATTTATATAATGCAGTACATATAGACGGAGTAACTTCGCTTAAAGTGAGTGATGCTGGTGGGACTATTGCATGTAGCGATAATACATTAGCAAATGTCTTCAGCTCTTATGGTCAATTTCCAGGTTCAACTAACTTTTATAAATATACAACACTTACAAGTGTTGATTTGAGAAATTTTGATACTAGCAATATCACTGATATGACTAATTTGTTTAGCATGAGCAGAAACTTGAAAAGCGTTAATATGAGTGGTCTTGATACCAAGTCAGTTAAATCTATGAAAAAGTTGTTTTTTTACTGTACGTCTTTAACAGATTATGATCTGACAGGGATTGATACTAGTCAAGTAACAGACATGTCAGAGATATTTTCTTCGTGCTCTGCGATGACAACTATCAATTTGAGCAACTTAAATACTTCCAGTGTAACCAATATGAGTAATATGTTTGCTGGAATGAATTCATTAGAAAGCATTGATCTTAGTGGCTTGGATACAAGTAAAGTTACTAATATGAGTGGGTTATTCTCTGGTTCCAAAAAGCTCCAAACGATTGATTTAAGTAAAATTGATACTTCATCAGTAACTGATATGAGTAGAATCTTCGAATCCTGTACTGGACTTAAGACCATAGATTTCAGTAAAAATAATACTTTCTCATTGACTGATATGAGTTCAATGTTCAACTATTGTAGTAATTTACAAAGTGTGAATTTTACTAACATTGATACGAAAAAAGTTACTAATATGAGCAATATGTTTAACGGTTGTTCATCACTTAAAAATATTGATTTGTCTAGCTTTGATACTTCAAATGTCACTAATATGTCAAGCATGTTTACTAATTGCCGAGGATTGACTACGTTAGATGTCAGCAATTTTGATACAAGAAATGTTAAAAATATGCAATTCATGTTTACTAATTTGATGTTGCGTAGCTTTGATGTATCAAGTTTTGATACAAGCAATGTTGAAAATATGTCTCGTATTTTTGCTGGAATGCAAAATGTTAAAACAATTACTTTTGATACAGATAAGTTCAAGACAGATAATGCTGTATACCTAGAAGGCTTGTTTTTGAATTGTTTCAATCTAGAATCCGTTGATGTCAGCAAATTTAATACCAGTAAAGCTGCACATGTTGAAAATATGTTCGAACGATGTTATCAGTTAAAAAAGCTTGATGTCAGCAACTTTGATTTCAGTAATGTCAAAGGAATGGATTCAATGTTCTATAATGCTTTGCAAATCGTCACATTAGACTTGCGTAAGATCTTGTCTACTGTACCAGATGCTGCTTCTATGAGTAAAGCATTGGAAATTTATGGTGATGATGAATTTGGTCCAGTTAGAGGTTCAAATGTCATTTTGCTGGTTAATGATGTCGAAAAGGACAAGGCTAAGACTGACAAGATGAACTATGTGGCTAATAAACCAGGATATCGGATTAACGGCGGTCCGATTCAAAGAGTTGATATTAGTGGCTTAGTTACTAAAGATGACTTTGATACTAATTATGGTGGTAGTGCTAGACAGTATGTAAAGACTAACTTGCTTAAGGCAGCTGGCCCTGGTTACACATATACTGAACCAGCAATAATGAACTTCCGGACAGTATTAGACCTTCAAGAAGTTGAAGATTTTACTCTGGTTGATCCAATGCAAGTTGTTCAGGGAACTGAACTTACTGCTGACCAATTGGTTAAAGAAGCTGGTGGCTATAGTAATTTCAAGATTAGTAATTACGATAAAGATACGCCAGGTAAACAGACAGTGACTGTAACTGGTACTGATGCTTCTGGTAATGAAAAATCTAAGACCGTTGATGTGACTGTATTTAAGACTTTTACAATTAAGCCTAGTGTGTCTACATACAAAGGTGTAGCAATTGATGTGAATAGTGTGGTGACAGATCCTGGTGACTACACTGACTTCAAGTTATCTGGTTATAGTTCAGATACGCCAGGTAGTTATCAAGGCGAGGTTTCAGCAATTGGACCTGATGGTAAGGAAGTTAAAAAGCAAGTTTCGATTGATGTGCTTTTACGCCCTTACAAATTGGTTCCTGAACTTACTGTGCCTTTTGGAACCAAGCTGACAGGCTCTGATTTTGTAAAAGAATTTGGCGACTACGATAAGAGCGACTTCGAGCTAGGTGAAAACTACAACCCTTACCAAGCTGGTACTCAAATGGTAACTATCAAAGTAACGACTAAGTTAGGAACTAGCAGCAATGTAAGTTTGGAAACTGTGAAAGTGATCGTTGGCGATCCGGTTAAGGATGCAACTTTCAATGTTCAATGGGTAGTTCCAACACCTGATGGAAAAGTGATTGTTGGTGATAAGGATGATGATGTAACGATTACTAATGGTTACAAGACAGAAGATGGAACGAACTTTGTACTTGACTCAGAAAAGGTAAAAGAACAATTTACTTCTGGTTTGGCGATTCCAACTGAATTTGCACAAGGTAACAAGTTAGATCCAGTAACCGTAGCTGATGGTGTTGTCGGTGATGGGGATGCGATTCTTTACAAGTATGACGTTGAGTTAATTAAGAAGTTCAACGAAGCTAAGGAATTTGTGACAAGTCATTATCAAACGGATGAAGTTCCTGCAAACTTAACAAGTTTGATTCAAAAAGACGGTACAGTCACAGTAACTGATCATGGTATTACTTTAGCTGGCAAGTTTGCTTGGAAGAAGATGGCTGAAGATACTAATGTAACTGTGAAGGATAAGTTTACTTTTGAAGATGGAAAATTACCTGGAGCAGCAACATTAGTAGTTGATTTGCCTACAGATGCATCAGCCGTATGGACTAAGGAACCAACAGCTGAAGATCCTGCTGGTGTGATTACAGTGACTTTTAAGGATGGTTCTAAGAAAGATTACTCAACTGTCGGTTACGCCTACAAGAAAGGTGCAGCATTAACTCGGACAGAAGCTGATATGTACGAACTTAATGTAAAGGATAAGTACACGGTGGAAATTGGCAACGATTTGAGTGAAAAAGATTTGGTCAATAACTTTAGTACTTTTCCAACCACGGCTAAGTGGACGATTGAAGGCTTCGACAAGAACAAAGTTGGTGAACAAAAGGTAACGATCTCAGTAGAGTTAGGGGATGGATCAAAACTTTCTGGTGAAACTGTAGTGATGGTAACGGAAAAAGCTGTAGAGCCTACAAAGCCTGAAGATGTTAAACCAACTGAAGAAACAAATCCAGAAGAAGTTAAACCTGTTGAAGTAGCTAAGAAAGAAGCTAAATCTGAAACTAAACCAGAAAAAGCTTCACCTAAGAAAACTAATGTGAAGAAAAAAGTGGAAACTTCTAAACAATTACCACAAACTGGTGAAAGTATCTTTGGCCTACTTGGAATTCTAATGACTAGTCTGGGCCTAGTTGGTGCAAGTAAGAAACGCGAAAACTAATAAAAAAGCTAACCACAAGGTTAGCTTTTTTTAATCTTCAAATTATGTTAACGGTTTCATTTCTGATATAATTAGGATAAGGTATTACTAATAGAATTTTCAGATTTTTTTATAAGGAGTAGATGGGGATGAAATATAAAATAACTCCTAAGTATAGACTTAGAAAATTAACGGTGGGATTATGAAGTGTAACTTTAATGGCAATTTTTGCTAGCTACACTGGCGTAGTGCATGCTGATTCAACTCCAAATGTTACTGAAGTTACTAAAGATAATGTATCTAATACTGATATTGATAATTTAGCTTTATCAAATTCTGATAAAGAACTTGCTAAGAAAAAATTGGCTAATGCTTCTACTGAAGAAAAGCAAAAAATTGCTCAAAGCATCTATCACTTAAAAGGATACGATAGCATTCAAAGTAATGAAAATGTATACGCTATTGGTAGTTACAATGCCCAAAAAGGTGGCAATGATGTTGTATTGCCAACAGTAAATGACTTTACAAATCTTGGACTTAATTGTAGCAAAGTCACAATCAGTTGGTCTGATTTAAAAGATATTTCTAAAATATCAGGAATTACTTCAGTTGTGACTAGTGATGCTGGTGGCAAGATTTCATGCAGTAATTCAACAATGACAGAAGCTTTCCGTATGATGGATAGTTTAAAAAAGGTTGACTTAAGCAATTTTGATACTAGCAATATAACTGATATGACTGGTATGTTTGAACGCTGTACTTCTTTGACAGACATCGTACTTAATAATTTAGATACCAAAAAAGTTACTAAAATGAGAAGTATGTTTGGTGGCTGTACGAGCTTAACTAGTCTAGATTTAAGCAAGTTAGATACTAGCAAAGTTCTTGATATGACTGGAATGTTTGCGGGAGCAGGCTTTAAAACTTTAGATTTATCAGGCTTGAATGTTAGTCAAGTTCAAAAAATGGATTACTTGTTCAGTACCTGTCCTAACCTTGTTAGTGTTAATTTAAGTGGAATGAATTTTTCATCACTTAAGTCTGTAACTGGTATGTTCAATCAAGCAAGCAATTTAGAAGAAGTTAACTTGCAAAATATTAATGCTCCTAGATTATTAGCTACTTCTTCAATGTTTCAATATTGTAAGAAATTGAAGAGTGTTGACTTAACAAGTTTTAATGCACCAGGTATAACTACTATTGTTTATATGTTTAATGGTTGCGAAAACTTAACAGATGTTAAAATAGGACCAAAATTTAATACTAGAAATGTTAAGTCATTTGATTCTATGTTTTATCGTTGCTTGTCATTAGAAAATCTTGACTTAAGCAATTTGAATACCGATAGTGCAACTAGTTTTAATTACACGTTTTATACATGTTCAAAACTTAAAGACATTGATTTAAGTAAGCTTAATGCTAAAAAAGTAACAGCTGCTGCTGGTATGTTTACGAATGATGAAAGTTTAACTCAACTTGATGTTAAGCAATTTTTGAATGATTTACCAGCAAATGCACGTGTTACTAGAATGTTTTACAATTTGCCTAATACATTTTTGATTGCTGATAAGTCAAAAGTAACCAACGATATGACTTATACACCAAATCAACCATCATACAAAATTAATGGACAAACTATTCCTGTCGAAGTTCCTACAATTGTAGATTCTAAGATAAGTAATATTAGTGACTATATTAAGAAGTATATGGATGCTGCAATTGAAAAAGCTGGATATGAATATAAACAAGTTCCAGATACTTTTACATTGAATTCAGTTGTTGAAGTACAACCAAAGGGTGGTCAG
Organism: Lactobacillus sp.; assembly: GCA_030530865.1. Lineage (GTDB taxonomy): Bacteria > Bacillota > Bacilli > Lactobacillales > Lactobacillaceae > Lactobacillus. The sequence continues at coordinate 1,769 of JAUMUC010000006.1, read as the reverse complement.
CAAACCGCTAGTGTTACAGCTGATGGCACTGCTACTGCAATTTACAACCAAATTACTGATCCAAAATTAAACTTGAAAGGTGACATTGACAAGATTTCTAGTGTAACTTGGGAAAGCACTGACATGTCTGGTGTTGATTTTGGTCAAACTAAAAACTTGAAAGCTAAGGTCACATTTAATGATCAAACTACTCAAGAAGTAGAAATTCCAGTTAAGAAAGTTTCATTAGCTTCATTGTTCCAAAGTTCAATTGAAAGTGGTGCTAAGTCAGTTTACACTGCTGGCGATAATCCTTTATCGATCAGTGATGAAGTTGCTAAGACGACAGTAGGCCAAGTAGCTGATACTACTTCTGCTGGATTGACAGTGAAAGCTGAAATTGAAAGTGTTAAATTTGCAGATGGTAAAATCAAAGTTACCTTCAAGGATGGTAGTAGCTTTGATTTCGCACCAAAGAGTGAAAAGGTTACTGCTACAGTTGAAAAACAATTAGTAAGAAACATTTCTAAAGATCCTGGTGAATTGAAATTTAATATTAAACCATCTTCAGTAGGTGCGGTATCTGGAATTGATAACAGTAATACAGGCACTAAGACTGCTACAGTTTCAGTTACTATGCCAAATGGTCAAACTTTGGAAGTTCCATTTACTTATGAAGTTGTCGGAAATGATGCTGATAAATCAACACTTACTGTTACAGGCGATTTAAAGGTTTCAGCTGATAACGTGCCAGATCCAAAAACATTGTTCAACGGATCTTTGCCAGCAAGCGCTGTTGCAACTTGGGACAAGAAACCAACTGTTGCGGATCCAACAGGTGTCATCAAAGTTGAATTTGAAGATGGATCAAGTAAGACTTTCAATGTGACTGGTAGAAGTTTCGATTTAGGCCAACCTGTCACAGGTACTGAATCAGATCTTTACGCCGGAATGGATAAGAGCCAATTGCCATTCAAAGTAGAAACTAATGTAAGTTTTGAAGAAGGTAAATTACCTGAAGCAAGCAGTTTAGTAAGTGGTAAATTGCCTGAAGGTGCCAGTGTAAAGTGGACTAAGAATCCTACAGCAAGTGATCCAAACGGTGAAATTACTTTGACCTTCGCCGACAAGTCAACAATGACGTTCGAAGTGAAGGGTGAAGTGAATCCAGCTACTAAACCAGAAGAACCTTCAAAGCCAGAGGAACCTACCAAGACAGAAGCTGACAAATACAAAGAAATGGACAAGGATAAACTTCCATTCAAAGTGGAAGCTAATGTAACTTTCGAAGAAGGTAAGTTACCTGAAGCAAGTAGTCTAGTAAGTGGCAAGTTGCCAGAAGGTGCTAGTGTAAAGTGGACCAAGACACCAACAGCAAGTGATCAAAACGGTGTAATTACTTTGACCTTCGCTGACAAGTCAACAATGACTTTCGAAGTTAAGGGTGAAATGAAGCCAGCTACTAAACCAGAAGAACCAACAAAGCCAGAAGAACCTACCAAGACTGAAGCTGACAAGTACAAGGAAATGGATAAGGACAAACTTCCATTCAAGATTCAAGCTACTGTCTCATTCGAAGAAGGTAAGTTACCTGAAGCAAGCAGCTTAGTAAGTGGTAAGTTGCCAGAAGGTGCAAGCGTCAAGTGGACAAAGACTCCAACTTCAAGCGATCCAAATGGTGTGATTACTTTGACCTTCGCAGACAAGTCAACAATGACTTTCGAAGTAAAGGGTGAAGTGAAGCCAGCAACTAAGCCAGAAGAAAATAAATCTTCAGGTACAAGTTCAGG
>JAUMUC010000001.1 GCA_030530865.1 Lactobacillus sp. | reverse complement strand
AGTATCTTTGATGTCAGTATCTTCTTTTTTTGCTTTTTTCTTTTTATGATGATGAGCTTTTACATGAGTCTTTGAACTAGATGCATCTTCAGAATCATCATTATTTGATGCAATACCACCAATTATAAAAAAGATAATTATTCCAAAAATAATTTTACCTTTTTTAGTTTTCAAAAAATTTCTCATACAAAATATATTCCCTTCAATACGCTAAATAATTACAACTATAAAAAGATAACATTTTGAAGGAAATAAGACAATATTTTGAAGAAAAAATAAAAAAGAGATCTTGCGATCTCTCTTTTTTAATTAAATGCTTCTGTCAATGGAGGTACCACTTGTTTCTTTCTTGAAACAACGCCTGATAACTTCATTTCGTTGTCTTGCAACTTTTCACCAAATGCTTTTTCGAACTTGCTTTGAGCATCTTCATCGCCGATGATAAATGCTACTGAATCAGAATCTAAAATGTTGGTGATCAATAACATAAACATGTCATATCCGTTTTTAGCACTTGAGTCTTGCATTGCTTTAATGAAGGCTTCCTTACGTACTACAGCTTCTTCAAGATCAACAACGTTAACTTGAGCGATTCTAGCAGTCTTGCCGTTTAAGTCAAAACTCTTAGCGTCCAAGTCAATTAATTCATCTTCAGACTTAGCAGCGATGTTTGTACCAGCCTTAAGCATTGCTAATCCATAACTTTGAACATCAATGCCAGCGATCTTTGCTAAAGCTTCAAGAGCCTTCTTATCATCGTCAGTAGTGGTTGGTGACTTCAATAATAAAGTGTCTGAAATGATAGCTGATGCCATAATTCCTGCAATGTTTTCAGGAATTTCAACACCTTGTTCGTTGAACAACTTCCAAACAACAGTTGAAGTACAACCTACTGCTTCAGCACGGTAGAACAAAGGATCACTAGTGTTGAAGTTCATAATTCTGTGGTGATCAACCACGTGAGTTACTTTCACATCCGCAATATCTGACACGCTTTGTTGTGGTTCATTATGGTCAACAAGCATAACAGCTTTAACTTCTGGTGCTGCTTTTTCAATTACCCTAGGAGCTTTAAAACCCAACTTGTCCAAAGCGTATTGAGTTTCGTCGTTAGGTTCACCCAAAGCAACAGCTTCAGTGTTGAAACCTAATTTATTTTGTAAGTATGAATATGCAATAGCTGTGCCGATTGCATCGGTATCAGGATTTTGGTGTCCAAAAACAAATTCTTTTTCCATTGGTTATAAACCTCTTATCTTTTTTATTTGCTACTGTCTTCTAGTCTACTAGAATATGGCTCATTATCCAAGAATTTCACCCACTCTTTTATAAAGTTTTTTGATCTTGGAATTGCCAGACTAGATTTAGTGTATGTTAGAGCTACTCGTAATTCAACATCATCGTATGTTTCACTTACTTTGAACTCTTTTTGCAAATAATCAGGTAGTAATTTAAACGTTTCTGACCCAATAATGACTGCGTAGTCATTTTGTTTTGCTAGGGCTAACAGGTCATATAGATTACTGGTCATGTAAACTAAACTAGGCTTATTGCGATTATTCTTTAGAATGTGATTGTATAAGTAATTACTTGAATAACCTGCCCATAGCTTGTGTTCATTCAAACTAAGTTGCGAATCCTTATCAATTAAAACTATAGGTTTTTCCTTAGTAAATACATCAGATTGATATCTTTGGAAGTTAATCTGTACATTTGATAAATCATGTGGCAAATAGTTAAAAATGAAATCCAACTTATTATGGTCAAGATCTCTGTACATCTGATAAATATCATCTTCAGAAACTACATTCAAACGTATTTGAGGATATTTTTTTAAAAAAGTGGAAAGGAATGTGCTGATAATCTTAGTATTAATTCCTGAAAGGACACCGATTGTTAAGTTACCTTGCTCGGGTCTGGTATACACTTCTAATTCCTTAGTCACATTGTCTACGATGCTCCTTAACTTCTCGGCTGTAGACTTCATCCGTTTTCCGGCTTCTGTCAGGAATAATTTTTTACCACTAATACCAAATAATGGCGTACCGATGGCATTCTCCATCTTCTTAATTTGTTGAGTCAGCGCAGGTTGAGTAATCCCTAGACTTTGGGCAGCTTGCGTATAATTCATATCTTCGGTTAGTTGCAAGAAATATTTAACAGACTTTGACAAAAGCAAATCTGAATTGTCTGTCATAGAACCACCTCCTCTAGGTTCATACTCTTTTCACTTACCCTTAATCTTATTATCTAGCACTGTGAAAGCGGTGTCAATTTTAATGCTCATAAAAAAAGCCCTGAGCTTTTACTCAGAGCTTTTTCTTAAAATAGACTACTTGCGTCATGTCGTTGATCTTCTAGAGCCGAGCCCATTAATAATTGAACTGGTACTCCATCAGTTGTCGTATCGACTACAAATGATCCATTTGAATAACGATCACCCATTGGGAATTCGTTAGTTTTAATCTTAATGTTTCGGTGACTTGAATTAATAATTGTCATTTCGTGATTTTGATAGAAAGTTTGGAGACAAGCAATGCGGTGTGGATTAGACTTCAATTCTCTAAGTACCATGACACCACGCTTAGCTCTTGTGACTTTGTTAATCAAATCAAGCTTCATTTCTTTGAAGGCACCACGGTTAGTGACAATTGCTACCTTCACTTCTTCAACTGTGTCGGTCTTGTAGATTGCATAGTCAACCACATAGTCGTTGTCCTTCAAGTTGACTGACTTAACACCACTTGCTCTAGCTCCACTTTCAGGAACTTCAGCTAAATCATATCTAACAGCATAGGCTTGGTTAGTAAAGAGCGTGATTTCAAATTCACTAGCATCCCCAACCAAATCAACCCCAATTACACGACTTTCTGTGTCCTTGAGTTTCATAGCCATAATCGCCCTACTCTTGTATGTTCTAGTAGGTTGTAAGTTAGCTAATTGCACTTGTTTGATAAAGCCATCGTTTGTAGCTAAAACAAAGTTTTGAGCTTCATCAAGCTTATCAAATTCAAAGACTCTGATAATCTGTTCATCGGGATCTAGGCCAAGTTCTTGAGACAAGTGTTGTCCTGTTTCTTTCCACTTAACATCGATAATTTCGTTAACTGGACGGTAAACCAAATTACCCTTGTTAGTGAATAAGTATAAGTGCTTCAAAGTAGTTGTATTCTTTTCAAAGACAACTTGGTCACCATCAGGTAAGCCATTTTCACCAGGGTCAGTTGATTGGTATGACCGTAATGAAGACCGCTTAATGTAGCCATCACTAGAGATGAGGACTCTAGTTTGTTCTTCAACTACTAAAGCTTGTTCGTTGATTTCAATCTTAGCTGTTTCGTCAGAGATTTCAGTTCGACGATCTGAACCAAATTCTTTCTTAACGGCAGTTAATTCTTCGATAATCTTTTTATCAAATGCTACTTCATCAGTTAACAACTTCTTGAATTCAGCAATCTTTTCATTTAAAGATTTTTCTTCATCCATTAAAGCAGTCACGTCAGTGTTAGTTAAGCGGTACAATTGCAAGTTAACAATGGCTTCTGCTTGACGCTTAGAAAAATCAAATTGCTCAATAATGTTAGCTTGAGCATCTTGCTTGTTCTTGGATTTACGGATGGTCTTAATTAATTCATCCAAGACATCCATCGCATGAATCAAACCTTGAACGATTTCTAAACGGGCTTCCGCTTTGTTTAAGTCAAACTTGATCCGGTTAGTAACAACTTCTTTTTCATGGGCTAAGTAAGCTGACAAAATTCGTTTTAAGCCTACTTGGACTGGCGTCATTTGGTCAATGGCCACCATGTTGAAGTTGTAAGAAACTTGCAAGTCAGTTGCCTTGAAGAGGTAATTCAAGATATTTTCAGCATCTGCAGCCTTCTTCAATTCAATGACAATTGATAAACCATGACGGTCAGTTTCATCCCTAACTTCCGCAATTCCATCAATTTCACGGTTGACTCTAATTTCATCAATCTTCTTAACCAGCATTGCTTTGTTTACATCAAATGGAATTTCGGTCACAATGATTTGTTCACGATGTCCCTTCAATTCAGCAATCTTGGTCTTAGCTCTAACTTGAATCCGGCCTTTACCAGTTTCATAAGCAGACTTTAAGCCACTTTTACCTAAAACGATTCCGCCAGTTGGAAAATCTGGACCTTTCACAAATTGCATTAAATCATCAAGCGTTGCTTCAGGATGTTGCAATAAGTAAATCGTTGCATCCAAAACTTCTTTTAAATTGTGTGGTGGAATTTCAGTGGCATAACCAGCAGAAATACCAGTTGAACCATTCACCAAAAGGTTAGGAAAACGTGCCGGTAAAACTACAGGTTCATATTCTGTATCATCGAAGTTAAGCACTTTTTTAACAGTATCTTTGTCGATATCTGCTAATAATAAGTTAGAAATCTTGCTTAATCGAGATTCAGTATAACGCATGGCAGCTGGGCCATCCCCATCCATTGACCCATTGTTACCGTGCATTTCAATTAAAGGTTCACGCATCCGCCAATCTTGAGAAAGGTGGACCAACGCACCATAAATTGAACTATCCCCGTGTGGGTGATAGTTACCCATGATGTTACCAACGGCCTTAGCAGCCTTCTTGTAGGCTTTATCATAGGTATTGTTATCTTCATACATTGCATAAAGAATTCTTCGTTGTACAGGCTTTAATCCATCTCGGATATCGGGAAGTGCCCGTTCTTGGATAATATATTTTGAATATCGTCCAAAACGTTCACCCATGACCTGTTCCAAAGGCATTTCTTTAATTCTTTGATCAGTCGCCATTTTTTATCCTTCTATTTATTGATCACTATCTAAAATTGAGCCAGCTTCTCCAAGCTTAAATTCAACATTATCTTCAATCCACTTACGACGTGCTTCAACTTTATCACCCATCAAAGTAGTAACTCTTCTTTCGGCAATGGCAGCATCGTCAATGCGAACTCTAATCAACATTCTTGATTCTGGATTCATGGTAGTTTGCCATAATTGATCGGCATTCATTTCACCCAAACCTTTGAAACGTTGCAAGTTGTATTTTGGAGCAAATTCCTTTTGAGCTTTAGCTAATTCAGCTTCAGTCCAAGCATATTCAACTTTTCTCTTATCTCCAGTACCTTTTTGCAAACGATATAAAGGTGGCAAAGCGATGTAAACTCGACCAGCTTCAACCATTGGACGCATGTATCTGTAGAAGAAAGTTAATAACAAGATTTGAATGTGAGCCCCGTCATCGTCCGCGTCTGTCATGATGATGATTTTGTCATAATTGGCATCGTTGATATTGAATTCTGCTCCAACACCCGCACCAATTGTGTGAATCATGGTATTAATTTCTTCGTTCTTGAAAATGTCGGCTAATTTTGCTTTTTGAGTGTTTAAAACTTTACCTCTCAATGGCAAAATTGCTTGGAACTTCCGATCCCGACCTTGCTTAGCAGAACCACCGGCTGAGTCCCCTTCGACTAGGAATAATTCGTTCTTCTTAGGGTCTCTTGATTGAGCCGGGGTTAGTTTACCAGACAGAACTTCTTTTTTACGACGCTTCTTACCACTACGGCTTTCATCCCGAGCCTTTCTAGCAGCTTCACGTGCATCTCTAGCTCTTTGGGCTTTCTTAACTAGATTTTGAGCCATTTCCCCATTTTCCATCAAGAAATAACTCATCTTTTCGTAAATCAAGGCTTCTACAGCAGAACGAGCTTGTGGAGTACCTAACTTACCCTTAGTTTGACCTTCAAATTGCAAAAGTTCTTCAGGGATCTTAACAGACAAGACCGCACTTAAACCTTCACGATAATCTGATCCTTCCAAGTTCTTTTCTTTCTTACCGATTAAGCCTTGCTTTTTGGCATAATCGTTAAAAGCCTTGGTGAATCCACTACGCATCCCCGCTTCATGGCTACCACCACCTGGGGTTCTAACATTGTTAACGAATGAAACAACATTTTCCGCATAGCCATCATTATATTGACCAGAAAATTCAATTTCGATCTCGTCTTGCATGCCATCAAAGTAGAAAATATCGCTTAAGACATCCTTGTCTTCGTTCAAATACTTAACGAAAGATTGAATACCGTCGTCATATTTGAATTCTTCGCGTTTTCCTTCACCACGTTCATCGGTCAAAATGAACTTAACACCCTTAAGCAAGAAAGCAGATTCCATAATCCGTTCTCTAATGGTGTCGTACTTGTATTTGATAGTTGAGAAAACTGTTGGATCTGGTTTAAAAGTAATCGTTGTTCCAGTACGATCAGAAGTTGGGCCTAATTTCTTCAAAGAGCCAACGGGATGTCCACCATTTTGAAATTCTTCTTCAAAAGCTTGACCATCACGCACAACTCTAACTTTCATATAACTAGAAAGAGCGTTAACGACACTAGAACCTACCCCGTGCAAACCACCAGAAGTTTTGTAGTTTTGTTCAGTAAACTTACCACCAGCGTGCAAGACAGTTAAGATAACTTCAATAGTTGGTTTACCAGATGGGTGCATCCCCGTAGGCATCCCCCGACCATAGTCCTTAACAGTAATACTATTATCTTCGTGAATCGTTACTTCAATTTGATCACCGTAACCGGCCATAGCTTCATCGACAGAGTTATCGACAATTTCATAAACCAGGTGATTCAAACCGTTAATATCGGTTGAACCAATATACATACCTGGACGTTTTCTTACGGCTTCCAACCCTTCAAGTATTTGGATGGAAGAATCGTCATAGCTTTGCTTACTCACTTAAAGTCCTCCAATGTTAGATTACCTTATAAAAAAAGCTACTGTTTTTATAGTCAATATCTGATAATATATCAGTAGTATTTTTTCTAGGAGAATCAAATGTCTATCTTAAAAATATCACTACTTATTCTATCATACTTAATCGGATCATTTCCTACTGGAGTTGTGATTAGTAAAAGCTTTTTTCACAAAGATATTAGAGATTACGGTTCTGGCAATATCGGAACGACCAATACTTTTCGGGTCTTAGGTAAAAAAGCTGGTGTGATTGTTTTAATCTTTGATTTTTTCAAAGGAACTGTTTGTGCCCTTTTGCCAATGTTCTTCAACCTAGAACATTCTTTAGCAATTTTCTGTGGTTTAGCTGCAGTTTTAGGACATGCTTTTTCAATCTTTTTGAAATTTAAAGGTGGAAAATCAGTCGCAACTACTGCTGGTTTCATCTTGGGTTACAATTTGCAATATTTCATTTGTTGCTTTTTCGTTTTCATCCCATTGTTGTTAATCACCAGTACCGTGTCACTTAGTGCACTACTAACCATGCCGATTATTGTGATCATTTCACTCTTTTTCCATGACTTGTATTTAACCATTTTGATGGCGTTCATTTTAGTATTGATCTATGTTAGTCACCGAGAAAATATCAAGCGAATTATTCATGGTAAAGAAAATCATGTTAACTTTGGCCTCTATTATTGGCTAGTTTTATCAAAAAAAGGACAAGATTAAATTCTTGTCCTTTTTATTTTATTCATGATTGAAAGATACTTTAAAGCTAGCTTTAAAAGTTTCGCCACTAGCCAAATGATTCATACCATATTTATCTTCAAAGTTGCCATTGCCATCGTTACGATCAGCAATTCCCCACCAAGGTTCTAGACAAACATAGTCAGCAGTGGCTGGATATTGTGACCAAATTCCAATAAATTTGGCACCTTCAGTCCATAAATTGATATGGAATTCACCATCATCACGGCGAAGAGTTACTTTGTTTTCACCAGATAATTCGTAAATTAAAGCATCATCTTTAAATAAATCATCGGTTAAGCCGATTAAAGTATTAGTTGCCCCAATTGAACGGTGTGCCCAATCGATCATGCGATCTTTAATTGGAAACTTAACCCGTTCTTTGGCTGGGGTAAATGCCAAGTAATAATCTGTCTTCTTGTGACCATCTTCTACTGGCAAGTTAAAGCCAGGGTGACCACCAATGCCGAAGATCATTTCCTTGTCATCAAGATTCTTCACTTGATATTCAACTTGAATCATATTGTTGAGCAATTCATAACTCACTAATAATTCAAAATCAAATGGATACATTTCCTTTAAACGATCATTGCTCTTTAAACTAAGTACAATCTTAGTATCAGTTTTTTCAGCAAGCGTGAATTCTTCATTATGAGCAAAACCATGTTGGCCTAAATGATAAGTTTTACCAGCATATTGATATTGATCATCGCGTAAAGCTCCAACAATTGGGAACAATACCGGACTATGCTTACCCCAAACCTTAGGATCGGCTTGCCATAAATATTCGAAATGACTATTTACTCCCTTAACACTAGTCAATTCTGCACCGTGTTCATCAACAGTGACTTGAATCATTTTATTTGCTAATTGATATTTCATCTATTCTTACTCTTTCTGCAGAATTATAGGATGAACTTAGTTAAATCCTTATTGGTAATTATATCACTCAATTTTTCATTCACATAAGCTTCGGTAACTTTAATTTCACCGATGTTCATGTCGGGTGCTTCATAAAGAATATCTTCGAGTAATTTTTCTAAAATGGTAGCTAAACGTCTGGCACCAATATTATCCGTACCAGTGTTCACATCAAAGGCGATTTGGGCAATGCGATCAATTGCTTCTTGGGTGAAAATTAACTTAACACCGTCAGCTTGCAAAAGTGCCTCGTATTGCTTCAATAATGAGTTAGCTGGGTCAGTCAAGATTTTGACAAAGTCATCCTTAGTCAAGGCATTCAATTCAACTCTAATTGGAAAACGACCTTGTAATTCTGGAATTAAGTCGCTTGGCTTACTTTCAGCAAAGGCACCAGCTGCAATGAAGAGAATATGGTTAGTATCAACTGGACCATATTTTGTTTGGACAGTTGAACCTTCAACAATTGGCAAGATATCTCTTTGGACACCTTGACGAGAAACTTGACTGCTCTTATTAGCTGAGTTTTCAGCAATTTTATCAATTTCGTCGATAAAAATAATTCCGTTTTGCGTGGTACGATCAATGGCTTTTTGATAGAGCACGTCGTAATCCACTAAATTAGCTGATTCTTGCTTGATCAATAATTCTCTAGCATCCCTCACCGCCAAAGTCCGCTTAACCTTTTGTTGAGGCATCATGTTAGAAAACATTGAGGACATATCCATCCCCATTTGTCCCATCATGTCGCTCATTGGATTAGCCTTTGGAGCTTGAGCAATTTCGACTGTTACTTCTTCATCTTCTAAAAGACCCGCTTCAATTTTTTCTAAAGCAGCTTGACGCTTACTTTTAGTTTCTTCTGAGACCGTCTTTGGTGTATCTTGCAAGCCTTGTAACATATTTTGAAAAGCTTGCATGTCAAAGCCATTAAAGTTGTTGTTGTTATTATCAGCTTGATTTTCTTCAGGAACCATCGCTTCCGCAATAATTTCATTGGCCTTCTTAGTAGCTTGGCTCTTAACTTGTTCAAATTGAATCTTTTCTTCCATTTGAACAGCCTTGGCTACTAAATCACGCACCATTGCTTCCACGTCTCGTCCGACATAACCGACTTCAGTAAATTTAGTTGCTTCAACTTTTACGAAAGGTGCTTCAACTATTTCTGCTAATCTTCTAGCAATTTCAGTTTTACCAACACCGGTTGGACCTGCCATTAGCATATTTTTAGGTGTAATTTCTTTTTGCAATTCACCCGATAATTGCATCCGACGGTAACGGTTATATAAGGCAACTGCAACAGCTTTTTTAGCATCTTTTTGACCAATAATATATTGATCTAAAATACCGACAATTTCTTTGGGAGTTCTTAAAGTCATATATTCACCTACTATAATTCATCAGTTGTAATGATGTTATCAGTAAAGACATCGATACCACTGGCAATTTCTACTGCTTCTTTGGCAATTTCCTTTGCAGACAAATCACTATGACGGACCATTCCGATAGCGGCTGCTTGTGCATAATAACCACCTGAACCAATTGCAACAACACTTTCGTCAGGTTCAAGCACTTCACCATTACCAGAAATTAGCAATAAGTCATCGCTGTTAAAAGCAATCACCATGGCATTTAATTTTTGTAAAGCAGGATCTTTTCGCCAAGACTGAGCCATTTCAACTGCAGCCCGCTTCAAATCGCCACTATAAGTTTCTAACTTTTCTTCAAGCATTTCTTGTAAGCTAACTGCATCGGCTACCCCACCGGCAAAGCCGATTACTACTTGATCATGAAAAATTCTTCTGATTTTTTTAGCAGTAGTTTTAGCAATTACTTTTTCACCAAGAGTAACTTGGCCATCTCCAGCAATTGCGGTTTTACCATTAACTTTAACAGAACAAATCGTAGTCATTCGTTAACCTTCTTTCAAAACTTCGTCTTTAAATTTTGCTAATGTTTCCAAGGCACGTTCACTAACTTTTTCGTGACGTTCACGTTTATTTCTAATTTTCTTTCCTTCAAGCGTAGGAATCAAAGCAAAGCTGGCATTCATTGGTTGGAAATGCTTGGCATCAGTGGTAACGACAAAGTTAGCCATTGAACCCAAGGCGGTTTCCACTGGGAAAGAAACTGTTTCTTGGCCACTAGCTAATAATGCAGCGTTAATTCCTGCCACTAAACCAGAACCGGCAGATTCTACATAACCTTCAACCCCAGTTACTTGGCCAGCAAAGAATAGTCCTGGACGGTTCTTACATTCGTAACTGCTAGTCAAGATGTTTGGTGAAGCAATGTAAGTGTTGCGGTGCATTTTACCGTATCTGACAAATCTGGCATTTTCCAAACCTGGAATCATTGAGAAAATTCGTTTTTGTTCACCATACTTAAGGTGAGTTTGGAAACCAACAATATTGTACATGCTTTGAGCTGCATTATCTTGACGTAATTGTACAACGGCATATGGCGTTTCGCCAGTTTTAGGATCTTCTAAGCCCACTGGCTTTAATGGACCAAATAACATGGTCTTGTAGCCACGATCTGCCATAACTTCAATTGGCATACATCCTTCAAAAACTTCATCCTTTTCAAAGCCGTGAACTTCCGCAGTTTCAGCTTTAATTAACTCTGCTTGGAAGCGGTCGTATTCTTCCTTGTTCATAGGACAGTTCAAATAAGCTGCTTCGCCACGGTCATAGCGAGATTTTTTGTAAACAATATCCATGTTAATGGAATCAGCTGCAACGATTGGAGCTGCTGCATCATAAAAATGCAAATTGTCTGAGCCAGAAAATTCCACAATTTTTTGAGCTAAATCATCTGAAGTCAATGGTCCAGTGGCAATAATCACGATGCCATCTTTAGGAATTTCAGTGATTTCTTCGTTGTGAACTGTTACTAACGGATTATTCTTTAGTTTTTCAGAAACATATTCAGAAAATTGTTCACGGTCCACTGCTAAAGCCCCACCAGCTGGCACACGGCTTTTATCAGCAGCTTCCATAATCAATGAATCCATGCGACGCATTTCTTCTTTAAGCAAACCTACCGCATTGGATAATTGATCACTTCGCATTGAGTTGGTGCAGACTAATTCCGCAAAATTCTTAGTTTCATGAGCAGGCGTCATCTTTTGTGGACGCATTTCGTATAAATCAACTGGAATGTTTCGCTTGATTAATTGGTAAGTAGCTTCACTACCAGCTAACCCCGCACCAATTACTGTTACTTTTTGTGTCATTTCATTTTCCTTTTTAAAAAAAGAATATCATCAAATCTCCAGATTCGGTGATATTACTTTCGCATATTAATTGTTGTCTTCTTGTGGTTCTTCTTTGTAATCGCCATTTGGACAAACTACGTATGAACCCTTCTTTGAGCGTTTTTGAACTAAGAAGTGGCCATCGTTTGGACAGTCACGTCCAATTGGTTCATCCCATGAAACGAATTCACATTCTGGATAGCGATCGCAACCGTAGAACTTCCGGTTCTTCCGTGATTTCTTTTCAACCACTTCACCCTTCTTGCAAAGTGGACATTTCACGCCAAGCTTTTTAACAATTGGCTTGGTGTTTCGACAATCTGGGAAACGAGAACAGGCATAGAATTTACCATACTTACCCATCTTGATAACCATTGGAGCTCCACATACATCACAATCGATGCCAGCAGGTTCATCTTTAATTTGGATCTTTTCGATTTCAGAATCAGCTTTATCCAGTTCTTTCTTAAATGGCTTCCAATATTCGTCGACAACTTTCACCCAGTCTTTTTTACCAACTTCAACTTTATCCAAGTCAGTTTCTAATTGGGCAGTGAAGTCGATGTTAACAATATCTGGGAAAAACTTATTAACTAATGCAGAAACAATTTCACCTAATTCAGTAGGGACAATTGCTCGGCCATCGAGACGAACGTAGTAACGCTTTTGAATCGTGTCAATTGTTGGAGCATAAGTAGATGGACGACCAACACCGTTTTCTTCCAAAGCCTTAACCAAACTAGCTTCAGTATATCTAGCTGGTGGCGTGGTGAAGTGTTGCTTGTTGTCGTTTTTGCTCATTTTGACAGTTTCGCCTGCTGTCAATTCTGGTAATTCTTGATTCTTTTCTTTACCTGAATCGTACACCTTGGTGAAACCTGGGAACTTCATTTGTGAGCCAGTACTTCTGAAGGTAACGCCATTTTGCGTCAAGTCTAACCGCACTGTGTCATAAACAGCTGGAGTCATTTCATTAGCTAAAAAGCGAGACCAAATCAAGTTGTAAAGACGATATTGTTCAGTAGTTAATTTATCCTTCAAGCTAGCAGGTGTCCGATAAACACTAGTTGGACGAATCGCTTCGTGGGCATCTTGTGCACCTTCTTGATTCTTGAAGTGTGAAGGATTTTTAGCCGCATATTCTGGGCCAAAATGCTCATGCAAAAATTCAGATGCTTCTTTTTGAGCAACTGCAGAAACCCGCTTAGAGTCCGTTCTCATGTAGGTAATTAAACCAACAGTTCCTTCTTTACCTAAGCTAATTCCTTCATATAATTGTTGAGCAATATTCATTGTCCGACGAGTACGGTAACCAAGACGCTTGTTGGCTTCTTGTTGCAAAGTTGAAGTGGTAAAAGGTGCTTGTGGCTTCTTTTGACGCGTTTTATTCGTCACGTTTTCAACCACGAATTCGCCCTTATTATCAATCTTAGCTAAAACCTTTTGGACATCGTCATTATTATTAAGAGCAGTCTTCTTGCCATCTACGCCATAAAAGCTAGCTGGGAAAGCTTTTCTACCCTTTTTAAATTCAGAATCAATCGTCCAATATTCTTCTGGCTTGAAAGCTTTGATTTCAGCTTCACGGTCAATCACCAATTTCAAGGCGATACTTTGAACACGTCCTGCTGACAAACCTTTCTTAACCTTAGCCCAAAGAATTGGTGATAAAGAATAACCAACAATTCTATCCAAGATACGTCGTGCTTGTTGAGCATTAACAGTATCCATATCAATCGTTCTAGGATGCTTAAAGGCTTCTTTAACCGCATCTTTGGTTACTTCGTTAAAAGTTACCCGATTTTTGGCATCAGCTGGCAAATCAAGGATATGTGATACGTGCCAAGCAATTGCTTCCCCTTCACGGTCGGGGTCGGCTGCCAAGTAGACTTCTTTGGCCTTTTTAGCTTCTTGACGAAGTTCCTTGATAGTTGGACCTTTACCACGAATCGAAATATATTTTGGCTGATAATTGTTTTCAAAGTCAACGCCCATTTGTGATTTAGGTAAATCCCGCACATGTCCTTTAGACGCAATAACGTGATATGTTCGACCTAAATATTTTTCAATGGTCTTTGCTTTAGCTGGTGATTCGACGATCACCAATTTTTTCTTATTTTTAGTAGTTGCTTTAGCCACGAATTGACTCCTTTAAAATTATTACTAGCTCGATAATAAGTTTTTTACTATATTATTGTCAATTATATTAGTACAAATTTTTAAAATTTAGATCAAATTCGACGATGGGCATCGCTCCAGCCGCAATTAATCGATTAGGTCCTTCAGACAAGGGACTGTTGATTGGACCGGGAATTGCATAAATATCTCGATTAGCTTCTAGGGCTTGATGGACAGTGATTAAAGAGCCAGATTTTGCTTTTGCTTCTGTCACAATCACACTTTGGCATAAACCGGCTAAAATCCGATTTCTTTCTGGAAAACGAAAAGGTCTGGGCGGTGTATCTGGTAAATATTCGCTCAATATTAGACCAGAATTAACAATAGCATGATGCAAAAGCTTATTTTGAGCCGGATAAATATGATTTAAGCCATGCCCAACTACTGCGATGGTCATCCCGGAATGTTCTAGAGCGGCTCTGTGAGCTAAACTATCGACGCCTTTTGCCATGCCACTGGCGATCACATAATTTTGGCTAACCAGTTTCGGTACAATTTCTTTAATCACATCTTCGCTATAACGAGTAGGAGTTCTTGAACCAACAATCGTCACAATTTTTCTTTTTAAAAGTCTTAAATCCCCTTGTGCAAATAGCAATAAAGGTGGTTGATAAATCTGCCTTAAAGGCTCTGGGTATGCATCATCAAAAAAACTAATCACTAAGCATTGCTGATAAATTCGCTTGATCGTTTTATCAAATTCATCACTAAAAGCTCGTCTTATTGCAGTCAAAATTTCCAGTGGCAAATTCAAATGACAAGCATCTTCAAAAGCAAGGTCGGTGACTTTTCCCGGCAATTGTTCAGCCAGCTGTAATAATTTTTTGTAACCCATCCCCTTCGCTAATTTGCATCTTAATAAAAGTTCAGTTTGTATCATAAAAAAACCTCCAGTTACTATTACGCAAACTAGAGATTTTTTTCTTAATTTTTTAGCGATTTTTTGACTGGATCATAAGACAAGCGGTGAATTGGCGTTGGTCCATATTTCTTAAGCGCTGCTAAATGATCTGCTGTGCCATAGCCAGCATTTTTTTCAAAGCCATATTCAGGATATTGCTTAGCATATTCCTTCATTAAATTGTCACGATATACTTTTGCCAAAATTGAGGCTGCCGCAATCGAATTAGAAATACTATCCCCTTTATTCATATCAACTTGGGGAATATCCGTGTTTACTTTCACCGCATCAACCAGCAAAATGTCAGGTCTGACTGACAAAGTTTCCGCAGCTTCTTTCATGGCCATGCGGTCTGCTTCTAGTGGATTATATTTATCAACATCTTGACTAGATTTAACAATGATTTTGTAATCGACCACTTGCTCTAAAATTTGATCATAAAGTAGTTCTCTTTTACTCCGGCTAACTTGTTTTGAATCATTAACATCAAGCAAGTTAAAGTCATGCTTTAAAATAGCCGCACAAACTACCAAAGGGCCAGCTAATGGTCCGCGGCCAACTTCATCAATTCCCGCAACTACTTTACCTTCTGCCCAATATTTGCGTTCTAATTGCATCCGCTTTTCAAAGCCAGCTTTTTTCTCTGCTAATTGGACCATTCTTTTTTCATAAGCTGCTAGTAATTTTTGCACACCTTTTCGATCATCAGCTTTAAGCTCTGCTAAAACTTCAGCAGAAACTGGTGCTTTCAAAAGGTCGGTAATTTCTTTAATTGTCATGGTCGATCTAAACTGATCCTTCCTAATTTACCCTTGCGAAGTTGTTGCAACATAAATAAGCTGAAACGATCATAGTCATCTCGCATCCCGTATTTTTCAGTCATCGCTAACAATAATTCGGGATTGCTAGCATAATCATCTACCGCTACTCTAGCAAAAGTTGCCAAATTCTTAGGATAATTTTCTTTTAATAGGTCAATTAAATAAAAGGCAACATCATCAGCATGGAAAATAGTCTCTTTGATTGCACCAAAAGCTGCCAATTTGTAACCGACACTTTGGTCGTCAAATTTTGGCCATAAAATTCCTGGTGTATCTAGAATTTGCACATTTTCACTGGTCTTAAGCCAGCTTTGACCCTTAGTTACCCCTGGTCGGTTACCGACTTCGGCAACATTTTTACCAACTAAGCGATTAATCACCGTTGATTTTCCGCAGTTCGGAATTCCGCATAAGGCAATCCGAATTGTCGGGTTACTGGCACCCTTTTCTGCCAGACGGTCAAGCTTAGGCTTGGCAACCTGCTTAATCAATTGAAAAAGACGTTTCATATTGTTATTGTGCAAACTATCCATCGCAATTGCTGGGGTATTTTGCTTATTAAAATAGTTGATCCAGCTTTCCGTGATTTTTGGATCAGCCAAATCAGCCTTGTTCAAAATGACGATATGTGGCTTTTTAGCAATCAAATCATTAATCATCGGATTTCTGGATGCCAAAGGAATTCTTGCATCTAAAACTTCGACTAAGACATCCAAAAGTGACATTTTTTCTTGCAATTGATTGCGAGCTTTATTCATATGTCCTGGATACCATTGAATTGTTGCCATAAAAGTTCCTTTCTAATAAGTCATTTTTTCTTGATACAAACGGTATGCTTCATCAAAAATTGTCATACTAGGCAAATAATTGGCATTGAGTTCCAGATATTCTGACAATTTTTCATAATCCTGCTCTTGCTTTGGAAAACTAGCATCAAATTGTGCATCATTGGCAAAGCGAGCAATTTCATCTTGTGAGTCAGGATTTCTTTCAGTCATCAAAAAATGATAAAAGCTTGTGTGATAACTCATAAATTACTCCGTGTAGAATAAAATTGCGTAAGCTCCACTACCAGCGTGAGTCATAATTACTGGACTAGTCTCTGCTACATAAATATCAATTTGAGGATCAATTGCTAAGATACGTTCCTTCAAAGCTTCAGCTACTTCTGGAGTATCAACATAAGAAATTCCCAATTCCTTAATGTGTCCCTTGTTAGCTTCAATTTCTGCTAAAACTTCATCATCGAAACTCTTGGTAAACTTCTTACCTCTACCTTTTTTAACAATTTCGATATGACCTTCTTGCATTGTTAAATGTAAGCGTACATTCAAGAAATTAGCAATTTTTCCAGTTAACTTACCTAAACGTCCACCCTTGATTAAGTTATCAAGCGTAACTACCATCATGTACAACTTTTGAGATGACTTAATTTGGGCAAGCTTGTCTTCGATTTCTTCCATAGACTTGCCTTCTTTTGCCATTCTAGCTGCTGCCAACACTTGAAATGCTTGGTCACGGTCAGTTAATTGACTATCAAGTACTTTAATTAATTCTGGATGTTCACACATTGCTGAAGCTTGACGAGCAGTGTCAACAGTTCCACTTAAGTTGTGAGATAAAAAGATCCCTAATACTTGGCTACCATCGGCAGATAAGCGATCGAAAACTTCAATAAAATTACCTGGAGCTGGTTGACTAGTTTTTGGTAATTCGGCAGATTCGTGCATCATTTTCACAAATTCTGTTCTAGTCAATTCGACTCCATCAACATAAGATTTTCCATCGATTGTGATTGTCAAAGGAACAACTGTAATTTCTAAATCTTTGATTTCTTGTTCAGATAATTGGACTGAAGAGTCAGTCACAATCTTAATTTTTGACATAAATTAGATCCTCTTCTTTAAAATATAGACTTGATATTTTTATCAAAATAGTTCAATCTATCTTTTAAGTATATCAAATATGAACCCTGAATTGTAATTGGAGGGGATGTTTCTTGAAAAAATCAAAGTCATACTTGATGACATTACTCGATAATATTTTTAGTGCCATTACCCATGGCATTGGATTTGCGGCAGCCATTGTCGGCACCGTATTTCTAATTTTAAAAGGAATAAATTCTGGAAGTAATCTCAAACTAACTGCTTATATAATTTATGGCATTTGTTTAAGCTTGCTATATTTATTTTCGACCTTATTCCATAGCTTAATTTACACCAGAGCTAAGCGAGTTTTCCAAATTTTTGACCACTCATCAATTTTCCTATTGATCGCTGGTTCATATACTCCTTATTCATTAATCGCAATTGGTGGCAAAAAAGGCTGGATCATTTTTGGAATTGTTTGGGCCGTTGCGATTTTTGGAATTCTGTTTTATATTTTGCAGAAAAAGCCTCATAAAGTGATTGAGCTTTCCATGTATATCATTTTAGGCTGGATGATCGTCTTCAGTGGTCCTGATTTGTATCAAATTCTAGGTCCTTTGGGCTTTTGGACTTTAGTTGCTTGCGGAATTTCCTACACTGTTGGAGCTTTGATTTACGTTTTAAGCATTATTCCAATGAATCACTCAATTTGGCACTGCTTTGTGTTACTAGGATCAGTACTAATGTATATTTCAGTCATCACATCAGTTAATTAAAAAAGGTACTCAATGAGTACCTTTTTTTATTGCTTAATCGCATCTAACAAAGTCACTTTGTCATTAGCCAATTCTTTATCAATCACTTTATGTAAAAGTCCATCAAGCATTTCACCTAAATGTGGGCCAGGTTGAATGCCTGCCTTGATCAAATCTTGGCCATTAACAGCTAATTGGCCACGTTCTTTAATTGGCAAAAGTGAATAACGGTCAACTAAAGCCTTAAAGTCAATTGGTTCGCCTAAAATATGTGACACATCAATGGCATTTAATAAGATATGTTCTCCAGTTTCAAATAATTCCCAGTCGCTTGGAGTATGATCCATCAAGCTGTCAAAGAAAATAACTGTTTCAAGCACTTCTTGCTTCATGGCATTAGAATTTTTCCATGCACGCATAAACTTAGGAATTTCCATTTTATCAAGTTTCAAAAGAATTACCATAATTGCCCAAAAACTTGATTCAACACTTGGTGAAAATTGCAAATTTTCAAAGACTTCTAAATGATCTTTCTTACCCTTCAAAAATGGGCAGTAATCATTTAAGCCTGTATCTAAAAAGACCTTGAAAGCAGCTTGGCTATCAGGACCAAGAGCCAATTTAACCATTTCTTCCCGAATTCGTTCTACAGAGATTTTTTCGAGTAAATAATTATTGTCAATCAAGCCTTGCTTAGTTTTTTCATCAATATCAAATTGCAATTGGCTCATAAAACGGACTGCTCTTAGCATTCGCAGAGCATCTTCATGAAAACGCGTATCAGCATCCCCCACTGCTCTAATTACCCGATTTTTTAAATCGGTCAAGCCATCAAAGTGATCAACAATTTCACCATCAAGATTCATCGCCAAAGCGTTAATCGTAAAATCACGTCGCTTCAAATCTTCAGACAAGTTTTGCACAAAAGTGACTTTGTCAGGTCTACGAAAATCTTGGTAACCACTCTCTGTTCGGTAAGTTGTCACTTCATAGCCAACGTGATCATGCATGACGGTGACAGTACCGTGTTCAAGCCCCGTATCAATAGTTGTAGGAAAAATAGCTTTAATTTCTTCTGGATACGCACTAGTTGCAATATCAACATCATGAATTGGGCGATTCAATAAAACATCACGAACCGATCCGCCAACATAATATGCTTCATATCCAGCCTGCTCGATTGTTTCTAGAACAGGTTTTGCTTCAATAAATTTATCTGGTAATTCGGTTAATTTCATATATTTATAGTAACTCTTTTTATCTCTTTATAGAATACAGTAATGTTATTATGTTAAATTAGATAGTAGAAGATTGCAAGTGGAGGATTTTTTATGAAGAGAAACATTCGTGAATTATTCATGATCGCATTAGGTTGTGCGATTTATGCCTTCAGTTTGGACTTAATTTCTGTCCCTAATAAACTGGCTGACGGCGGTATTAGTGGTATTACCTTGATGCTACGGCACTTTTTCAACATTAACATGGGCGTTTCAACGATCGTTTTGAACTTGCCTCTCTTTTTGCTTGGCTATCACTTTATGAATAAAAAGCAATTAATTTATACCATTTGGGGAACTGCTTGCTTATCATTTTTCTTATACTTCTGGAAAGCTAGCAATCTTATTCCAGAAATTGATTTTCATAATGATCTCTTTCTTAGTGCAATTTCAGCCGGTACCCTTTCAGGATTAGGACTTGGAACAATTTTCAGATTCAAAGGAACCAGTGGCGGTACCGATATTTTAGCCAAAATTGCTCAATTGAAATTTGGAATTTCTTCTGGGAAAGTAATCCTAATGCTAGACGTAGTTGTCTTGGGCATCAGTCTTTCATATCTGGACGCAACCCATATGATGTACACCATTTTGGCATCATATATTTTGGCTAAGGTGATGGACTTCATTCAAGAAGGTGCCTACACTGCCAAGGGTGTGTTAATTATCTCAGACGACTTTGAAAAAATTTCTAAACAAATTGATGAAAAAATGGAACGTGGTCTCACCTACTTCCAAGGATATGGTGGCTACAAAATGGATGACAAACATGTCATTTATGTAGTGGTATCACCTCGAGAAATTCCTTTCTTGAAAGAAATTATTTTCTCAATCGATCCAAATGCCTTTGTCTCGATCATGGAAGTACACGAAGCCTATGGTGAAGGCTTTACCTACGGTCCGAAGCCTAAAACTAAATTATTCTAAATTAAAAATCGTTTTCTTAACGAAAACGATTTTTTGTTTGCTATAAATTTTCTAAAATTTCTTCAACTTCTGGATCGTTTGGAACGATTGCTTGATATTTTGCGATTATCTGTTTAATTAATTCAGGTTTTTCACCCAAATTAATAAAGAGCAATAATAGTTCTTTCAGATAATCTGGATTATCGTTTAAAGCATCCCATGCAGCTAAATATTCACTCTTGGCATCTTCAAACTGATCTAAGCCGTTGTAGGAAGCCCCTAAATTCCAGTGAACAATTGGTGACCGTTCACTTTCCTCAAGTGGTAACAACAGATCCAAATTTTCTTTATAAGCATGATTTTTCAGATTCAAATCAGACAATTGTACTAGCATTTGTTGATTATCCGGATTAACTTTCAAGCCTTCTTCAAGTAATTCTTGAGCTTCTTTGGTTTCGCCCAAATGAATCGCTGCTTGAGCTCCATCAGCATACAGCAATTCGTCATAATCGTTGTATGACAAACCAAGCTGAGCTACTTTCAAGGCATCCTTATCCTTATTAAGCTTCAAATATGCATCAACTAGTAAAGGATAAGCTGAAACATAATCAGGCTGAGCTTCAATGATTTTTTCAAGATAATCAACCGCTTCTTGATACTTGCCTGTTTGGATAAAAATTAAGGCTGCCCGATAGCGACTATCAATGTCCAAAAAGCTTCCTTCGTGTTCTTTGACAATCTTAGCTGCGTCTTCATATTCACCCATCTTGGCTAAGCAATCAAATAAGCGTAATTCTAGATCTACTTCACCAAAATAACTTTGCTCTGTTAAGAGCTCTTCATAGTACTTACGAGCATTTTGAAAATTACCAGCCAAGTAATTCAATTCAGCTAAGCCAAAAATAATGGCTGCGGTATGTGGCTTAATGCGGTTGGCTGTTTCTAATTTGACCATTGCTGGCTCAATTAAGCCACTCATTTGATAGTAATCGGCTAAGACCAATAAACTATCAACATAAGCGTCAGATGTCTCAGAAATGGCATACAAAATTTCTAAAGCTTGATCGTCTTCACCATCATTTAACATAATTTCTGCAAGGTAAACTTGATATTGATCATGATTTGCTGATGAAAGCTTGATCAAGTGCTCATAAACTTTTCTAGATAGGTCTGTGAAGCCCAATTCAGTCAATTGTTCAGCTAAGGCGGCTAAATCGGCTTCACTATCAGATTCAAGTGCCTTTCGCAATAATTCCTGATTGCTAGAAAAGTCGTGGCTAGTAATGGCATCAATTAATTTTTCGGAATTAGTCATTCATTTCTCCATCTATTTACACAAAAAAAACGCTGGGCATAGCCAACGTCTTTAAGTCAAGTAATGATTACTTAACTGCGTCTTTAAGAGCCTTACCTGGTTTAAATGCAGGTACATCACTAGCTGGGATCTTAATTTCAGCACCAGTTTGTGGGTTACGACCCTTACGTTCTGCACGGTGACGTACTTCAAAAGTACCAAAACCGATTAATTGAACTTTTTCACCGTTCTTCAATTCGTCTTGAATTACTTCGAACAATGCTTCAACAGTTGCAGCAACTTCCTTCTTAGTCTTGCCTTCAAGCTTGTCAGCTACTTTAGAAACTAATTCTGCTTTGTTTGCCATTACTATTTCACCTCCCATGATTGGAAGAACCCAATCATTTTCCTATAGAAACAAGGATGCAACACAACCAACCTTTGTTCCTTTAACAAAAATACCACAATAAATTGCTCTCTACAAGAAAAAATTAAAAAAAAACTTATAAATTGAACTTATTTTCTCTTTCTTCCGATGATCTTAATTGGAACCCCTCTAAAATCAAAGTTTTGCCGTAATTGGTTGATCAAAAAACGTTGATATGAGAAGTGCATTAGCTCTGGATCATTAACGAAAACAACAAATGTCGGTGGATTAGATGCAACTTGCGTCATGTAGTAAACACGAAGTCTTTTACCTTTAATCATTGGGGCTGGAACCAACTTGCTGGCTTCAATCAAAAGGTCATTTAGCACGCTAGATTGAATTCTTTGATTCAAGTTCGCATGAACCTCTTTGACTAATTCAGGTAATTGTTCCAAACGTTGTCCAGTTAAGGCAGAAACAAAGACTATTGGTGCATAATCAAGGTATTGGAATTCACTTCCAATGACCTTTTCAAAGTCTGACATGCTGTAGCTATCTTTTTTAGGCAAATCCCACTTGTTAACCACGATAATAATACCGCGGCCCTCTTCATGGGCTAAACCGGCCACGTGCTTATCTTGTTCTCTAATGCCAGTTGAAGCATCTAAAACTAATAAAACTACGTCAGAACGGCTAATAGCAGCTTGTGCACGTAAAACTGAATATTTTTCAGTCTTTTCCCAAACTTTACCACGGCGTCTAATACCAGCAGTATCAATTAAGCGGAATTTATCACCCTCAGCACTAACAAAAGGCGTATCGATGGCATCTCTAGTAGTTCCTTCTTCGTTAGCAACAATTACCCGTTGTTCACCAAGTAATTTGTTAACAATTGAGGATTTACCAACGTTTGGACGTCCGATAACTGAAAATGAAATAGTGTCATCTTCAACAACATCTGCTTTTTCAGGGAATTTTTCAACAACAGCATCCAATAAATCACCAATTCCAGTACCATGAGAGCTTGAAATTGGTAATGGATCACCTAAACCTAGACTATAAAATTCATAAATATCAGTCCGTTGTTCAGGGTTATCTGCCTTGTTGACAGCCAAAATTACTGGCTTTTTACTTCTATATAATAGTTGCGCTACACGTTCATCAAGACTTGTTAAACGATTAGTAGCATCAGTCAGCATAATGATAATGTCAGCTTCTTCAATCGCAATTTCTGCTTGAGCACGGATTTCTTCTTCAATTTGACCATCTTCCCAAGTGATCCCACCAGTATCGATTAAATCAAATTTGTGTCCTAACCAACTAGCACTAGCATAATTACGGTCACGGGTTACTCCGGGCTTATCTTCTACAATTGCCAAACGTTGATTGATAATTCTGTTAAACAGTGTCGATTTACCAACATTTGGGCGTCCTACGATTGCTACAACAGGTAAAACCATTGCTGCCTCCTTTCTTAGACAATAAAAAAACCGACAGTTGGTCGGCTTTTTTAATTATGATTAACGATCCTTTAATTGGTCACCAATAATGTCACCTAATGCAAAACCGTTGTCATCATTGCTCATGTACTTAGCAGTATCAGTTGCTTGAGTCTTGCTTGGTTGATCATCAGCAACTTGGTTGTCAGCTGCAGCCTTGATTGATAATGAAATACGCTTTTCAGCTGGTTCAATGTTCAAGACCTTAACCTTAACAGTTTGGCCAACCTTCAATACATCACTAGGCTTTTCAACGTGCTTGTTTGAAATTTCTGATACGTGAACTAAACCTTGAGTTCCGTCAGTTACTTCAACAAATGCACCGAAGTTAGTTAATGACTTAACTTCACCTTCAAATACATCACCTTCGTGTAAGCCTGAAGTTGCTTGTTCAAATGGTGATGGTTCAGTTTGCTTAATTGAAAGGGAGATGCGGTGTCTGTCATCGTCAATACCGATTACCTTAACCTTGACATCTTGGCCAACTTCTAAGGCATCGCTTGGCTTATCAACGTGCTTGTATGAAATTTCTGAAATGTGAACTAAACCGTCAACGCCGCCAACATCAACGAATGCACCGAAGTTAGCAAGACGTGAAACCTTACCTTCAACAATGTCACCAACTACTAATTGTGAAGCAACCTTTGAAAATACTTCTTCACGTTCTTCTTCAATTAAGTCCTTGTGTGACAAGATTAAACGGTTCTTAGCTGGATCAATTTCAGTGATCTTAAGCTTCATAGTCTTACCAATGTAAGGCTTAAGGTTTGAAACGTAACGGTTTGAAATTAATGATGCAGGTAAGAAACCACGAGTACCAACATCTACTAAAAGACCACCACGAACTGATGAAGTAACTTTACCTTCAATAGTTTCACCAGCTTCGTAAACCTTTTGTAAATCATCAAATGCTTTACGTTCCTTCAAACGAGTAACTGAGAAGTAGAAATCTCCGTTTTCTTTGTCACCGCTAGTGTGACGAGTTACTAAAGCCTTGAAAGTGTCACCAGGCTTAACTAAGTCTGATAAGTTAGCCTTTGTGTCTGTAGTGAATTCACGACGCATTACTACACCTTCAACACCAGCGCCTTGAACACCAACGTTAAGTTGGTTATCTTCAACGCTTAATACTTCAAGGTCAACGATATCGCCGACTTCAACGCTGCCCATTGCCTTTAATGCTGCTAAAAATTGATTACTATTTTCTGACATATGTACCTCCCCGAATATCACTAACTATTTTAAAGGATATTCGAATTATTTTCTACTGTTTTTGCTTATTTTTATGATTTTTCTTTAATTAATTTGATAATTGTCTCAACTACTTCTTCAATACCCATTTCAGTAGTATCAACTTCAATTGCATCATCTGCTTTTTTCAATGGTGAAATTTCACGGTGACTATCTTTATAGTCTCTAGCAGCGATGTCTGCTTCGATTTCTTCAACAGTCTTGTCTGACTTAATACCTCTTTGTTGTAAATCTAGTACTCTTCTTTGTGCACGACTTCTAGCACTAGCAACCAAAAAGATCTTTAATTCAGCATCTGGTAAGACTGTTGTACCAATATCCCGGCCATCCATAATGACATTATTTTGGCCAGCTAATTCACGTTGTAAAGCAACTAATTTTTCTCTAATTTTTGGTAATGCAGATACTTGAGAAACGTTTGCAGAAACTTCCGGGGTTCTAATTTCTGTAGTGACATCTTCTTGACCTAACAACACATGTTGTTGACCGTCAATGATTTTAAAGCTAATACCTGCTTCATTTAAAGCAGCAACGATCGCATCTTCATCGTCTAAGTCCAAATTACGACGCATTGCGATCACTGTTGCTGCCCGATACATTGCACCTGTGTCAATGTAAATAAAATTCAATTGTTGCGCAATTATCTTGGCAACTGTACTTTTTCCTGCTGATGCAGGACCATCAATGGCAATTTGCATAGTGAGAAAATTCTCGCCTTTCTGAAAATTTATTTTACTTGGAGAGTTGTTCCAGCGTTGACTTGGTCACGGCTAGTTAAGTTGTTTAATTGCATTAATTTATCCACGGTCGTGTTAAATTTCATGGCAATGGTAAATAAAGTATCACCATCTTTAACAACATAAGTCTTAGTTGTGTTGTCATCTGATACTTTTTCACTTGATTTATTAGCTTGCTTAACTTTCTTCGTCTTCTTTGAAGTAGCTTGATTATTCTTAGCAACTTTCTTTTTAGACTTAACCTTGGTCTTGGCCTTCACTTGTTTCTTAACTTTAGAAACTTTTTGTACCTCAATTGCACTTTCTTGGGTTGCCTTGGCGTCTTTTGACAGTGCACTAACTGCTGAAGCTAGTCCAATGAACAAAATAAACATTAACCACATGCTACCCTTCCAGAACTTGGTTCCTTGCCAATTATTTTGACGAGGTTTTGATGGGCGTTCATAATGCTTTAAAGGTCCATTACTCATTTATATCCCTCCGAAGTTAATATAAAAATATTTTAACATAAAAAAAGCAGTTTTAATTAAAAAACTGCTTTTGGAAATATGGAATTAAATTCTTTTTGAGAGTTGGCCAAAAGATTGCCATCACAATTGTGTTAATAATTCCCTTCAAGAAATTAAAAGGCAAAACAATGGTCATGATGTACGTCATTAATGATGGCAAATGTAATAATTGGCGAATATATTGATAATCAGCAATCTTGATCAGATTGGTGATTGAAAAATTATCAACATGTGGTAATGATACCAACGCATAAAGTGGCGTAATAATGAAATAATTCAAAATTGATAAGCCGATTGCCATGAGAAAAATTCCCGCAACCAAACTGAGTAATTTTTTACGATAAATGAGCGGTAAAGTAAACAACAAAACTGCAATAAATGCTGCAACTTCACCAATTAAGCTAAATGGTGAAAAGCCATGAATAATCAAGGCTAAGCCCAATCTAACAAATGCAGTAATGATTCCAGTGCTATAACCAAAGCACACAATCGTCGCCACGATAATAATGTCTGAAAAATCAAACTTCAAAAAATCAACACCTGGCATAATTGGAAATTCAAATTGCATGACCAAATATGACAGTGCACCTAATAACGCTGCAATTAACTTCAGCGATAACTTATTCTTCAATTTTTAAGCCTCCATACAAAAAACAGCCTGTTGCTTTCAGCACAGACTGTTAGCTTAAAAATCGATTTAAACCTGTCTGCCTTCTTCCATCTAGACTTTAACTATCGGCACCTATCGGTTCAGCCGCTTTCGCGGGTCGTGGGCTTTAACCACCGGTCGGGAATTTCACCCTGCCCTGAAGACAACAAACATATTAATTTTTTACAATTATTATATTATCACAATGCTTTTAAGCGATCAATTTCTAGGTGGCTTAGTTCACGGTAATCACCAGCAGTTAAGCCTTCTAAATCGATAAAGCCATAACGTTCACGAGATAATTTTTCAACTGGATGGCCAAGAGCTTTGAACATCTTTTTAACTTGGTGATAATGACCTTCATGAATAGTCAATTGCACAATTTGGCGGTCCTTATCTCTTTGCGTCTTTAAGATCTTAACCTTTGCTTTGCGGGTTTTATAATCATCAATCCGCATACCCTTTTTTAATTTGTAAATATCGTCACCCGTTAATTGACCTTTAATTCTGGCAACATAAACCTTGTCGACTTCATTACGTGGATGCATCAAGTGATTAGCCAGTTCCCCATCATTGGTCATTAACAAAACACCCGATGTGTCATAATCCAAACGTCCAACTGGATATAAGCGATATGGCAAGTCACTTAAGAAATCAACGACGGTTTTTCTACCCTTTTCATCTTTAGCAGTAGAAACTACACCACGAGGCTTATATAAAACGTAAGTATGCGTACTTTCTCGTTCAATTGGTTCGCCGTCAACCGCAATATTGCTAAAAGTGCTGACTTTAGTTCCTAACTCAGTGACAATTTTTCCATCGACCATAACTCTGCCGGCTTGGATCAATTTTTCACTAGCTCTTCTAGACGCTACTCCGGCTTGAGCTAAAACTTTTTGCAGTCTTTCTTCCATTAAAAATCTTCCTATTCTTTAAATAACTCGACATTATCTGGTTCTTCATCAACTTGGAAATCTTCAATTAATGGCAAATCATCTAAGCTTTCATAACCAAAATATTGCAAGAAATAATCAGTAGTGACATATAGTTTAGGATGTCCAGGAACATCTTTATGGCCCGAAGCCTTAACCAAACCACGGTAAGTCAAGGTTTGTAAAGCTCCAGAAGAATTTACCCCACGAATTTCATCAATTTCAATTCTCGTAATTGGTTGCCGATAAGCAATGATTGAAAGAATTTCTAAGGCGGATTGGCTCAATTTTTGTGCTAAATCTTTTTGGAAAAATTGTTCAACCACTTTACTTACTTCAGGACTAGTCACTAACTTATATAAATCATTGACCTTGATAACCTTCAGACCGCTTTGGCGTTCCTTTAATTGTTCATTATAATTAGCAACTAACTCAGTTAAACTATATGGCACCACTTGTAACAGGTCAGCTAAGTCATTTTCACTTAATCCCGCTTCTCCTGCCACATATAAAAGTGCTTCTAATTCTGCGCTTTTAGTTGTCATTAGTGTCTCTTCTTTCTAAAAGTAAATCTCCAAAGTCAGCACTTTGTACAATATGAATCCGTTTGTTTTTACACATTTCTAGCACTGCTAAAAATAAACCAATCACATCTGAAATTGAATTCATATCTTCTAAACAAGCAAAGAAACTAATTTCAGCTTGTTTTTCAAACTTGTTATCCAAGTATTCGAACATCTCAGTGATCGACTTTTCAGCCACATTCAAATTGGCCATATTAGGTTTTCGCAGTTTAAAACGATGCATGACCATTTTGAAAGCAGTTGTCAGTTCTGCTTCAGATAGCTCTCCTTCTGGCAAAGGCTGCACCGTGTCTTCATCTTGAACACTAGTGTCTTTAGCCACCATAATTGGCGTTTCATCTGCTCGTTTTTCTAAAAATTGCGAAACTTTTTTAAATAAAGAATATTGCACCAATTGATCCACCAATTCATCACGTGGATCTTCGTATTCATCATATTCTTCTTCAAAATCATTTTTTGGCAAAAGATACTGGGACTTAATTCTCAATAAAGTGGAACTCATGACAAAGAATTCTCCAGCAATTTGTAAATTTAAATTCTGCATTTTTTGCAAATATGCCAAGTATTGGCTGGTGATTTTCGCAATTGGGATATCATAAATATCGATTTTTTGCGATTGAATCAGGTGCAATAACAAGTCTAGTGGCCCTTCAAAATTAGGCAACTCGAGTGTTAAATTGTTAGTCTCGTTCATCTTTCAAATATTCCATTAACGATGTCATTTCGGGAACCGTAGTCAGATGCTTTTTAGGATAATAAGCTTTCAGTTCAGACATCAAATTTCGATAATAAGCTGCGTCACGAAATCCAGGAGCTAAGGCTACATAACGAATGGTAGCAAAATGCTCACTAGAGCGGATACCGATAATCCCAATTTTGTTGTGATTGACGGCATAAAAAAGTAACTCGTAATCATCAGCTGACTCGCAAAGAGCAATTTCTTCAGTAATATTTTTAAAATGGTGAAATTCATCCAAATACGACAGCAAACCCATTGCTGTTTTTTGATAATCACGTTTATACGGAATAATCATTTTTAGCTCCAATCAGGGAAGTTATCCTGATAATTTGCAACAATCTCTTGTTGTGAAAGTGGCATTGTAATATTAGGATCAGTTTTCCCAAGAATTTCTTGAATAACTCGCCAATCGCCACCGTTTTTCATGGTTTGCAAAGTAAAAGTTTGTCTCCAAGTGTTAGGTGTGACTTTTTTGGTAATTTTAGCTTTCGAACAATATTGCTTAATCAATGACCATACGGCTTGTCTGGTCATCTTTTCTTGTCGATTATTTAGAAAAATTTCCTCAACTTGGATATTTTGACGACTTTCCAAATAAGAAGCTAATGCTTTACTTGCTAAAGGAGAAACTGGAATAATCCTTGCTGGTCCACTTGTTGGCACTACTTTTAACAAAGATAAGGTTTGATGCCAATATTCTTGCTTCAAAGTAGTTAATTCAGAAACCTTAATCCCCGTCGCATACAACAATTCAATTATTGCTCGATCTCTTTTTCCAAGAATTGAACTATCATCAATCTGCTCAATAATAGCTTTAACTTCTTGCGTTGTTAAAATTTCAGCCTGGCTTCTTTCAATTTTAGGAGCGTCAATTTCGAGCATTGGATTAATGCGTTGAATTTGATTACGGGCAAGCCATTGGTAAAAGTTACGAAGAGAAGAAATTAAACGAGCAATTGAACTACTAGCTTTTTTATAGGTTTCTTGGCGTTTCAAAAAAGCTTGAATATCTGTCTTTTGATCTGGCCATTGTCGAATATTTTCTGCCTCTAAAAATTTTAAAAAAGCGACTAAATCTTGTTTATAAGCACTAATCGTATTTTTACTGCGACCATTTTCGTATAAGCTTCGCAAATAAAGAACCAAATCTCTACGTAAATTATTCATTTTCAGAATCCTCAATTAAGCTAATGGTTCCAGCAACTTTATCAGTCACAATCAATTTTGCTTTTAATAAGTGACCTAAAGCTCGCTTGAAGGCACTCTTAGAAATTCCAAAGTAGTCTTTGATTGCAGTAGCATCAGATTTGTCAGTGAAAGGCAATTGGTGGTCTGCCTTACGCTTTAAACTCATCAAAATCATTTGAGCATCATCGTCAATTTCTTCAAAAGCTCTAGGCTTAGTACTCAAGTTAATGCGTCCATATTGGCTGATCCCAACAACTCTGGCTGATACTTCTTCACCTAAGCGTAATGGTGCCGCCATTTGTGACTCATGGATGAAGCCTAAGTAATATTCATCAGTTAAAACAAATGCCCCTGCTTCATTGAAGCAATATACCCGAGCATTTAAGTTCTTGTTCTTTAGGTTATTAGGAAAATTAGCTGCTAATTGTGTAAAAATATTTTCATCAGCTAACTTGCACCAAATTCTTTCTTTATCATCAACTGACAAAGCTACTAATAAACGATCATCTCTTTGAGGCCAAAGATTTGTATCGAGTGGCAGATCATCTAAAGATAAAACCATGTCTTTATCAGACAAACCAACATCAATGAAGACACCCAAGCCTCTTCGAACTTCGGTAACTGTTCCCCAACCATATTGGTCAATTTGCGCAAATGGCAGAAATTGCGTCATCATCTTCTGGTGCTTTTGATTTTCATACACGAATCCACGAACTTCAGAGCCAATTTGAATGGCCTCTTCTTGGGTAATTTCTAATTTTTTAAGTGCAAAAGTAATTCCAGAAATTTGGACAAAAAAAGTGTCCTTATTTTCATCAGTTACTTTGCCAGTCATGATCTTGCCTAACATATTAACTCCTCTACTTTTAATCACTCTAGTATATCACATTACATAATATTTTTTTAGTAAAGTAGACAAGAAAAAATCCCAGAAATTTTCCGGACAATTTCTGAGATTCTTCGTTAATATTTATCTAGTGATTAAAGGTTTTCTAATGAACCTTCGTATACTGCACCACGGTGAGCATCAACAGTAATAGTCTTACCGTCAGTGATCTTTTCAGTAGCGTTTGCAGTACCAACGATTACTGGGATACCTAATGATAAACCAACAACTGCTGCGTGTGAAGTTAAACCTGAAGCTTCAACAACCATACCTGCAGCCTTCTTGATTGCTGGAAGGTAGTCAGCGTCAGTAGTCTTAGCAACTAAGATATCACCTGATGAAACCTTAGCGTTAGCTTCGTCTGCGCTGTTAGCTACTACAGCCTTACCGATAACTGAGCTGTTACCTACACCAAGACCTTGAGCTAACTTTGAACCAACGATTTGTAACTTCATAACGTTAGTAGTACCTGATTCACCAACTGGAACACCAGCTACGATGATTACAAGGTCACCGTCTTCTACAAGACCTTGTTCCTTAGCAACACGAGTTGCTAATTCAAACATGTCATCAGTGTTCTTAGGCTTTTCAGCGATAACTGGAGTTACACCCCATACGATACCTAATGAGTGTTGAATCTTTTCGTCGAATGTTACAGCAACGATGTCTGCATCAGGACGGTACTTAGAAATCATACGTGCAGTGTAACCTGAGTTAGTTGCAGTAATGATAGTCTTAACACCTAATTCTTGAGCAGTACGTACAACTGATTCACCGATAGCTTCAGTAGTGTTTGAACCCTTGTAAGCTTCAAATCTTTGGAATGCTAAAGTGTTGTTCTTGTGTAATTCACGTTCAGTACGTTCGTCAATTGCAGCCATAGCTTGTACAGATTCAACTGGGTATAAACCGTTTGCTGATTCACCTGAAAGCATAGTTGCGTCAGTACCATCAAGAACAGCGTTAGCAACGTCAGTAACTTCGGCACGAGTTGGACGTGGGTTTTCTTGCATTGAGTCAAGCATTTGAGTAGCAGTAATAACTGGCTTACCTAATGCGTTAGTCTTTCTGATCAATTCCTTTTGTACAAATGGAACGTTCATGAATGGAATTTCAACACCCATGTCACCACGAGCAACCATCATACCATCTGATACAGCCAAGATTTCATCAGCGTTGTCGATACCTTCTTGTGATTCAATCTTAGGGAAGATCTTAACGTAGTCTGCACCTGCTTCTTCAAGCAAAGCACGGATGTCAAGAATATCTTGAGCCTTACGTACGAATGAAGCAAAGATAAAGTTGATACCTTCCTTCAAACCGAAACGAATGTCATCAGTATCCTTTTCAGTGATACCTGGTAAGCGGATTTCAACACCTGGTGCGTTAACACCCTTCTTTGAACCAATTACACCACTGTTTTGAGCTTCAGTAACAAGTTCCTTCTTAGCTTCATCCTTTTCAAGGATTAACAAGTCAACCTTACCGTCGTCGATCAATACGTGACCACCTACGTGAGTGTCATCGTACAAACCTGGGTAAGTTACGTGGATCATTTCTGGGTTACCGTTCTTAGTAGCGTCCATTGAAATACGGATGATGTCACCAGTATTAGCAGTGAACTTACCACCATCTTGATCAGTAGTTCTAATTTCAGCACCCTTAGTATCCAAAGCGATACCTAAAAGCATACCAGTATCTTTTTCAACTTTACGAACCATGTTCATTCTTTCACGGTGTTCTTCATGGTCACCGTGTGAGAAGTTGAATCTGAATACGTTTGCACCAGCTTTAGCAAGCTTAGTGATAGTTTCAACGTCATTTGAAGCAGGTCCTAATGTGCTGACAATCTTTGTTTTCTTCATTATGAAAAAATCCTCTCTATTGACTAATTAGTCATGTCCTTATTTAAATCTAGTAATGCATAGTCACCCTTGTGCTTGCCATCAAACAAGTCAAGGATATTGTGCTCTGACAATTCACCACGAGTCATACCAACAGCTAAAGCGCTCTTGCCATCGAGTAACAACTTAACAGCGTAGTTACCCATCTTTGTGGCATTAACACGATCTTCTACTGTTGGACGACCACCACGTTGCATGTGAGCTAAAACATTAGCTCTTGCATCGAAGTCTCCATACTTAAGGAGTTCATTCTTGAACTCTTCAGCATCCATGGCACCTTCTGCCAAAACAATGATTCCATGGTCCTTACCATTAGCAAAACTGCGCTTTAGATTTTCCGCAATTTCTTTAATGTCAAAAGGACGTTCTGGAGTCACAATTGCATCTGCACCACTCGCAACACCGGCGCGCATAGCTATATCGCCACATTCGCGGCCCATTACACTAACTACGAAGACACGGTGGTGAGAACTTGCAGTGTCACGAATCTTGTCGATTGCGTCCATTGCAGTTTCACACGCTGTATCAAATCCGATAGTGTAGTCAGTAAATGGAATATCGTTATCAATTGTTCCTGGTAAACCAATTGAGTTGATACCGTGACGTGCTAGAGCCAATGCACCGTGGTAAGATCCATCACCGCCAATTACGATAACAGCATCAATACCATGATCTTTCAATTGTTCTACTGCACGTTGTTGTACTTCTTCTTCAGCCATTTCTGGGAAACGAGCTGAGTAAAGAATGGTACCACCTACATTGATTGTGTGGTCAACATCTTCCGCAGTTAATTGGAAGAAATCTCCCGCAACCAATCCAGCAAAACCATAACGAATTCCGAAAACTTCAAGGCCATGTGAGATAGCTGTTCTGGTAACTGCACGCACTGCTGCGTTCATACCAGGTGCATCGCCACCACTTGTTAAAATACCAATCCGTTTCATGAATTCACCTCATCATGATTTTATTGTGTAATAAACTCACATCAGCTTTATATTATCATACTTTTTACTAAAAAAGCACCACGAATTAGTGAAGAATTTCCCAATCTGTGGCACTTTCTGAATGTAAGCATTTACAACGCTGATAAATCAGCATACTTTTCTTACTTGTTATTTATTATTTTTTTGCAAATTAATTTTTCTTAACTTTTGTAAAACATATTGCTCTTTATTTGCACCAAAGTTATCAGACTTTACTTCTATTTCGACTAAGTAGAAGTCGCCTTCCTTCAAGACCTGCTTAACTTTGTCATAAATTCCAGGGAAAATAACGGAATCAATTTTAGAGCGATCAAAGAAACTAGCAAAGGCCATTTCTTGACCTTTTTTAGTTCTAATTTTCTTCAGTTTTTGCAATTGACATGCAACTAATGCCTTATCACCAATTTTTAACTCATCGAAAAACTTGAGGTCATATTGACTAAAGTGCTTACGAATTTTGGCAATTGGTGACTCAGCGATTCCAAATCCCAGAACCGATTGTTCTAATTCGCTATTGCTAAAGTCTGTTTTTGCATCCCCTTCACTAGCAACCCCTAGCATTTCCAATAAGTTATGGTCTCCATTAGCTAATTTAAACACGCTAATGAAATCTCGGATATTGGCTAGTAAAGCATTACGATTTTGATTAAATTCATCAAATGTACCAGCTTTAACTAGTGATTCTAGGACTTTTTCTTGCAAAAATTTGCTGGAAATTCTTTGTCCAAAATCTTCTAGTGACTTGAACGGACGTCCTGCGATCATTTCGCTAATAAAATCTCTTCTCAAGCCCTTGATGGCTGAAAATCCGATCCGA
The DNA here is from genome assembly GCA_030530865.1 of Lactobacillus sp. Classification (GTDB taxonomy): domain Bacteria; phylum Bacillota; class Bacilli; order Lactobacillales; family Lactobacillaceae; genus Lactobacillus. Next base: position 276,594 of record JAUMUC010000001.1, on the reverse strand, counting down.
ATTCCATCATAATCAACTGTAAATAAGCTGTTTGCTTGATTGATTGCTGGTGGGAAAAAGCGGATATTTTCAGCTTTTGCTGCTTCCACATATTGAGCAATTTTCGCATTATTACCCAAATTATTATTCAAAATAGCTGTGTAAAAAGCTGCTGGATAGTTAACGCGTAAATAGGCTAACCAAAAGGCTAACTTAGTATAAGCAACCGCATGTGACTTGTTAAAACCATAGTCGGCAAATTGTTCAATATAAGCATAAACTTTTTCACCTGTAGCTTGGCTGTGACCATTTTTGACAACGCCTTGAACAAATTTATCACGATATTGAGCTAGATCTTCTTTTTTCGAAATAGCCCGACGTAAAATATCCGCTTCACTTAAAGTAAAGCCTGCTAATAATTGAGCAGTCTTCATGACTTGTTCTTGGTAAACCAAAATACCATAGGTATCTTTCAAAATTGGTTCCAAAACTGGGTCAAGGTATGTCACCTTTTCTTTTCCATGCTTACGAGCAATGAAATGAGAAATGTTTTGCATTGGGCCTGGACGAAACAGTGCATTAGTTGCTACTAAATCATCAAAACTATCTGGAGATAATTCGAGCAAAACTCTTCGAATGCCATCAGATTCAAATTGAAAGATTCCTTCAGTTTGTGCCTCTTTAAACAAATTCAAGGTCTTTTGATCATCAAGCGGTACTCGATTAATCACAAAATTTGGATTTGATTTGTGTACTTCATGCAAAACTTGACTCAAAATCGTTAAATTTCTTAATCCCAATAAGTCAATCTTTAAAAGCCCTAGCTTTTCAACAAACTTCTTGGTTTCTTGAGTAACTGGGATCGTCCCTGAGCCTTTGGTTAAGCCTGAAATTGTCGCAATGGACTGGTCTGATAAAACCACACCGGCTGCGTGCACTGAAGCATGCTTTGGCAAACCTTCTAGTGCTTTAGCAGTCTTAAACCACAATTCATTAAGTGGCGTTAGTTGAACCGTTTTTCTAAATTTAGCCACTTCATTATAGGCTTCATCTAAAGTAACCTTTGTTTTCTTAATTGGTACCAAGTGCGTTAAGTCGGACACATTATTTTTACTAATGCCAAAAATACGTCCAGTATCCCGAATAACTTGCTTGCTGGCAAATGTGCTATAGGTCAAAATTTGTGCAGCGTGATCCATGCCGTATTGTTCAAACAGATAAGCCACAACTTCTTCACGGCGGTTATCAGGAATATCCAAATCGATATCAGGCATTTCATGACGATCAGGATTCAAGAAACGTTCAAAGAGCAAATTGAATTCAAGAGGATCAACATCAGTAATCCCCAGTGAGTAAGCGACTAGTGAACCACACGCACTCCCTCTTCCTGGTCCTAATTGCATTTTTTGTTGATGACAGAATTTAATGACATCCCACACGATTAAGAAATAATCGTCGAAATGCATTTCATGAATAACTTTTAACTCATATGTTAATTGCTGTTCATATTTTGCTTGATTTTCACCAACTCGCTTAACTAAGCCCTTATGAGCTAATTGTCGTAAAAAATCATAGCTGTCAACATTATCTGGCGTTTTGAACTTGGGTAAAACCGGCTTTTTGAAAACTACTTCTGCCTGACACATTTGTGCCAATTTATTGGTATTGTCCAAAATATAGTTCAAATTTTCCTTAGCAAATTGTGCTTTCATTTGCTCTACAGAGACTAAATAATGACTGCCCTTTTCTTTAGACAAAGCAATTGGATCTTCAATTACTTCATTTTTATCAATCCCTGCCAATACTTTTTGCAAAAAATGATCTTCTGGATGCAAATATTTCGTATCATTCACTGCAATTAATGGCATTTGATACTTTTTAGACAATGCAATTAAAATTCGTTTTGTTTCAGCATCAAGTCCATAGTAAAAACCAATGCATGGCTTAGTTAATTTGGCTAATTCTGCTAAATACTCTTCTGCGTTTCCTGATCGAATAGCTGCTAAAAGCTCACTATGTTGATTTGCTGTAGTAATCACAGCTAGGTCATCAAAATATGCCTTTAAACTGGCAACATCAACATTTTCAGCTCCAACTAACTTTACGCGGCTAGAAACTTTGAGTAAATTTTCATAACCTTGTTGCGTTTTTGCCAATAAGATTAAGTCGAATAATTCTTCTGAAAAAATTCCCCGAACTCTTAGTTGCATCCCTAAGATCGGTTTAATTCCTGCTTGCTTACTAGCTTGAAAAAAGCTGACCAAACCAGAAACCAAATTGATGTCAGTTAAAGCCACCGCATCGTAACCTGATTCTTTGGCATAAGTCACTAAATCGGTTATTTTAGTTGGGCTTTTCAATAAAGTATAAGCACTTAAATTTTGTAAACTTGCTAATTGCATTATCTCCACCACCTTGATTATTAGTATATCAAAAATTGAAATCTGCTTTCGGATTATGTTAAAATTCAGAATAGGTTTAGAAAGAAGGGATCACATGGCAAAGTTATTAGTCAACATTTTTTGGAGTTGCATTTATGCAATGATTATTGCATTTATCGCTGGTCCATTAACCAAAAGTAGCATGGGAATGACCACCGCCTTAATTTATGGCGTGTTATTCGGAATTCTCTTCACTATTATTATTCCATTGGTTTTGAAACAAGCAGATAAATAATTGAAAATTAAAAAAACTCCAAAGCTCGTGCTTTGGAGTTTTTTGTTGCTTATTTTTCTTCTTTAGCAGCTTCCATTGCCTTCATGATTGATGGGTTCTTTGCGTGACAATCCATAATCATTTGACGATCTTCTTCAGATAAAGTTACAACATATTTCTTCATAGTTATTACCTCTTGTTAAATTGATAAGTTTAGAATACCACTTTTTAATGGAGACGATCCACAATATTTTTAACAACAAAAGCCGAGTAATACATAGTACCTTCTTCAGTTGGATGAATTTGGTCGTCATAAAGCCATTGATCTTGTGCATAATCATGCCAATCAATCACTGTTAAATTAGCATATCGCTTTTGGGCCTTTTCTAGCATTTCATTGACATCACTTTCCCATGAACGAGTTGGTGCATAGACATTTACCCAAAAAACATGACGTTCTCCAATAATCGACATCACTTCATCCATTTGATTCCAAGTGAAATTACCATTAGTACCTAAGCCAATGACAACATTTTCGCTTAATTGACCTTGATCTTTTAATTGTTTCAGGATCTCAATTCCAGCCGGCAATTGTCGACCAACTTTGGCGTTAATAATCGCCTGTGGCATTAATTGCTTTAACTTTTTCTTTGAAAGTGCTGTGATACTATCACCAACATCAGTTATCTTCAGCATTTGTGCTCTTTGCAATTCTGTCTGCGAAATACCATAAGCTTCAAATTCTTGATTAACTGTTGGCATGCTTGTTTGCTTAGAATAAGCATTTGATTGTTTTTTGACCGAAAAATCAACGTGATATTTAATTACGACTATTCCTGATAAAATCGCTAATATTAGCACTACTGGAATAATAATATATCTCTTTTTCAACTATTTTCTCCTAGTCGAAGCGATAATTTGGCTTTTCATCAAATTGAACATGATCAGAAGTCAAATACTGTCTAAACATTTCGACATAATCATAATCTAAAACGAGGTCAATCTTATCTAGGCTATATTCTGGGTAAAAGCCTCCCCCATTTGCCCGATAATTGTTTACTGCCAAATAGTAAATCTTGTCATCTTCTAGCGGCTTGCCATTTAAAGTCAATGAAGTCAAACGATGCATTGGTGGCTTACTAATATCAGCAGTATATTTGACTGGATAGAACACATCGAAATGATACAACTGTCTCTTTGGCTTAATCCAGCGATCTAAGAATTTCAACTGACCATCTGGCGTTTTTTCCAAGAAAGTTAAACTATGTTCAATAATCGTCGTTAATTGCTTGCCAGTCAATTTAACACGCACTAACTGATTAGCATAAGGATAATTCAAAATAACATCACGCATTGTGACTACTTTTCCAAATCCTTTTGCCACATCACTCATCACTGCTGTGGCTGAAACGTCTGCTTTGGTGAACCATAATTGCATTGATTGCAATAAATTGATAAATGGTGCCCCATGCAAGCGTCCTTCCATCGCATCTTCAATTCGAGCTGGCTTATCCATATGTGCCAATGGTTGATCAAGCCATTCTTGAGTTTTGGCTTCAAGGGGATGCAATAATTCGACCATCTTAGGATCAGCTTCACTATCTTTAGTATCAAGCAAATCAACTTTGACATCCTTGATTGACTTATTGGCATCATCAATTTCAAGTTCAACTTTTGCCACAGCTTCGCCGCGATAACCTGGTTGTACTAAGGCCTTACCATTGACAATCATTGCCAAGCGGCGGTGTTGGTGACCTGTTAAGAAGAGATCGATTTCTGGAATTTGTTGTAAAGCTTTAAAGGCTTCATTTTCACCGCGATCTGGTTCAGTTGGTTCTCCAGATTCTGGATCAGCTTCAAAACCACCATGATAAATCATTGCCAAAACATCAACTTGTTCCTTTAGTTTTTTAGCCCGATTTTTAAGTTCATCAAAAACTGATGTAAATTCAAGTCCCTCAATATTTTCTTGGCGTTCCCAATGAGGAATATATTGAGTAGTGAATCCTAAAATTCCGACCTTAATACCATTCTTTTCGATGACAATTTCATCTTGGCCAAAGGGCAAATCATGATTCGTAGTATAAATATTGTCATTGATGAATGGTGATTTATTGTGTTCAATGTAATATTTTAAGTAATCAAGTCCGTAGTTGAAATCATGATTACCTAAACATCTAGCATCGTAACCAATTTGATTATAGGCTTCAGTAAAATACTTTAAACCTTCGTCAAATGGCAATTTATTACAAAAAGTTGCTAAAGGAGACCCTTGCAAACAATCACCAGCATCGGTAATAATCATATTTTCACGGCCATACTTGGCAATTTGTTGATCAATTACCGTCTTAACACGACTTAAACCAAATGGTTCTTCATATTCAAAAGCTTTTTGATAGTCAGTTGGTAATAAAAATCCATGCGTATCACTAGTATGTAAAAAAATTAACTTCATCAATCTTGTCCTTTTTGAAAAATGATAAAAAAAAACACCCAAGGGTGTTCATTTTTTAGTCATTGTTAGTTTCGTTCTTAACAACTTGGCTACCCTTGTAGTAACCCTTTGGTGATACACGGTGACTTAAACGGTATTCACCAGTAGTTGCGTCGTAGTGCATAGCTGGAACAGATAGCTTAATGTGTCCACGACGTGAACGCTTTTTTTGCTTTGATGTCTTTCTTGCAGGTACTGCCATGAAATTCGATCTCCTTTAATTAGTTTATTGTTTCAAATCGTAGTAATTAGTCGATTGAAATACTCACATGTTAGTATGTTACTATTTTTAGCTCAAGAAATCAAGTACTTACTTTCTTGATGCAAATTCAATTGATAATACATCCCCAATTGTTGGGAAAAGATTATAAAGCTTAGCTAAAACAGCTAAACTGATTGGCAAGTTTAATTCTCTTCTACTGCTACCAAATGATTGGACAACTTGCCATGCCACATCATCAGGATCTAACATAAATGAAGAAACATTTTCTGCATATTTACCAGTTTGATCAGCAATGTTGAAGAAATTAGTGTACACCGGACCTGGGTTAACAGTCATAACATGAATTCCAAATGGCTTCAATTCTAACCGTAAAACATTTGAAAATTGGATAACTGCAGCTTTAGCAGCTGAATAAGCAGCAGTCTTGGTAGTTGGAACTTTACCAGCTATCGATCCAAAATTGATAATTTGACCAGAATTATGTTTAATCATCATACGACCAATTAATCTGGTAAAGTACATCAAACCTAGGACATCAACTCTAAACATATCTTCAACATGTTCAAAATCGCTGTCCATAAAGTTTTCAAACTTACCATAACCAGCAGAATTTACCAAGATATCAACATGATCCACTAAGTCTTCAATTTTTTGACAAGCAGTTTCAATTTCAGTCGTGTCTTTTAAATCACAAGTAATGATATGAGCTTCATTACCAGATAGTTCTTTAGCTTCTCTCGCTACTTGTGAAAGTCTTGCTTCATTACGAGCTACCAAAATCAAATGTGCACCACGAGAAGCACTTTCTAACACAATAGACTTACCCATGCCGCTTGATGCACCGGTAACAACTACTACCTTATTTCGCAATGAATCATTCATCAGTTTTCGCTCCTTTAGCTAAAATTTCAACTTGATCTAAATCATTTGCAACTGTTGTATTTGGAAAAACACTTTGTGCTTGTTTCTCTAATTCTAATGCTTTTGCTCCAATATAGCGAGCAGAAAGATGATCCAAATATAATTCCTTTACTCCATTATCTCGTGCAATGGTTGCTGCATCAAGACAAGTTGAGTGGTAATAATTTTTAGCCATTTTAGCTTCATCTGCATTAAAAGTAGATTCATGCACGAGCAAATCGGCATTTTTAGCTAATTTAGCGATTGAATCTGCTCTTCTAGTATCGTAAATAATAGTTACAATTCTTCCTGGCTTATCTGGTCCAAGAAAATCATGTCCATCAAGTACTGTACCATCAGCTAAGGTAACAGTTTCACCATTCTTAAGCTGTCCAAAAATTGGTCCATTAGGTATTTGGTATTTAGCTAACTTATCAATTTGCAATTCACCAGTTTTATCAGCTTCTTCAATCCGAAATCCGAAGCTATCAATCCGGTGCTTTAATTTGTCGGTATAAACTTTAAAACCTTTTTCATCGACAATAAGTCCAGGACCATCGATCACTACAAATTTAATTGGATATGACAATTTGGTCTTGGAAACACGCATACTAGTTCTGACAAATTGTTCTAGTCCAGCTGGTCCATAAATGGTTAGTGGTCCAACATCGCCTTGGAATGATCTAGTAGATAAAAGTCCAGGCAAGCCAAAAATGTGATCACCGTGATTATGTGAAATAAAAATCTTGGTAACTTTACGCAGTCTGATATTGGTTCTCAAGATTTGATGTTGCGTTGCTTCACCACAATCAAATAACCAAATTTCATTTAGCTCATCTAACAATGTTAATGCTAAAGAACTAACATTTCGTTGCTTTGATGGCTGTCCTGCTCCAGTACCCAAAAATTGTATCTTCATTTATTTCCTAACTATTCCACACCATATTTTGCTAAAGTCTTAGCTACTAAAGCTGCATAATATTTTGCTCCAGTAGGATTTGGATGGATATGGTCTCCATATAATAGATTTTGATGGCTCTTAGCAAAATCGTACCAATCTATAACGTGGAAATTCTTATACTTTTTATCAGTAGCAGCTAAAAGATTGTTGACTGGATTTTGCCAGTCACGTGAAGGGACAAATACATTTACCCAGAAAATTTGCGTATCTTTACCAGCAACTAGAATGAAATGCTTCAAATCATCCGCTGTAAAGATACCATTGGTTCCTAAGTTAACTATAATATTATTAGCCTTAATTCCCTTACGTTGATAAGTTGCAACTAAAGTTGAACCAACAGTCATTTGGCGACTAACTGCTGCATCAATCAAGCCGTGAGGTATAACTCTTTGCAATTGATCACTAGCCGCTGCCATCACTGAGTCCCCAATTGCAAGTACCCTCATATTGCTAATTTTAAGTTGTTCTTCTTTAGTTATACCATAACCAAACGGTTTAATTTTCCTTTTAGCGAGTCGCTTTTTGGACTTAACTTTTTCTTCTTGTTGCTTACGAAATTCTTTTTGCTTAGCCTCATTCCGTTTGATTTGCTTAGCCATCTTTGTCTTGTTGTAGTTAACAGGTTTAATAGAAACTGAGTTAACCATACCACTCAAACCAGTCAAAGTAATGACAATTGCAACCAAATAAATGACATATTGGTAAATTGGCAACTTTTGAGACCATAATGCTGGCCAAGCTTCTTTAATCTGCTTCCAAGAAATTATCGCATCTCGGCTTTCAACCAATTGGTAAGAAACTTCACTCAAAATTAGAATAATGATAACTTCCAACGTTCTGTATAACAAAACATGGTTAGCAAAATCATTAACTGAGTTTTCAAAGAAAATCATTACTGGGAATTGGTATAAGTAAATTGCATAACTTCTTGAACCAAGCCAATCAAATAATCGGTTAGTAAAAATTTGATCAAAATGTGCACCAGGATGAGCAATAATTCCAATCAAAACAACTACTGCTAATGAGAATAAAGCCATACCACCCACATAAGGAAAGGCAGTTTGTGGATTCATCTTTGGTGTAAAGAAGAACCATAAAACGGCGATTAAACTCACCGCACCAATTGCATCTAAGAGTAAACCATCTCTAAGGCTCATCTTGGTACTTAAATGTTCTGCTGGCCAAACAATTGCCAAGCAAGCACCCATTGATAATGAGAAAAGTCTAGTATCCGTACCATAATACAAGCGATTAATGTCAGCACCACTATGGAACAAAATGCTCATATCTACAATTGATAACACTGTTAAAGCAAAGAATGCCCAAAAAACAGTACTCTTTTTATTAACAAGTCTGCACAAAAGCAAAATTAGTAATGGCCATAACAGATAGAATTGACCATTAATTGACATTGTCCATAAATGTGTAAATGGTGATTCATTTCCAGCAAACCGTTCAAAATAACTTTGTCCATTTAAAATTTGGTAGAAGTTATAAACGTTCAAAATGTTGGAAACGATTATTTTCCACAAATTAGCTAATAATTGCCTTTGAAACAGAAATATATAAGCTGATGTCACAAACAGCATTGACAACAACTGTGGATATAACCTCAAAAAACGCTTTTTATAATAATCCTTGATTGAAAATCCACCCGTTGTAAGAATGGTCTCCATAATATGATCAGTTACTAAATAACCGCTTAATGCAAAAAAGATTGGAACACCTAAATACCCACCAACAAAAGTATTTGGGTTTAGGTGATAAAGAATTACGCCGATGACTGCAATTGCACGTAATCCAGAAAAGCCCTTAATAAAACGCTTTTTTGCTTTCATAATTTTTCTCCCTAGCAGGAGTTATTGAACAAATTCGAATGAGAAATTGCCGATGATGACATCGTCACCATCTTGAGCACCCTTTTCTCTTAAGGCATCATCAACACCGAGTTTATTTAATCTTCTGGCCATCAACATCACACCATCTTGGTGATCCAAGTTGATTCTTTGAACCATTCTGATGAGATCATCTCCAACGATTTCAAAAGTATGTTCATCCAAACGATTAATAGAAAATTCGATTTCTTTCTTAGCTTGATAAGTGTATTCCTTAACTTCTTCAGGTTCCTCAGTAATTACTTGATCACCAATTTCTGCCAAAATATCAGCGGTCTTGTTCAACAAAAGATCTAATCCTTGGTGAGCAACACTAGAAATTGGGAAAATTTCTTCATCGACATGGTTCTTTGCCAAGTCCTGCTTGAATTCTGCTAACTTATCTTCTGCTCCTGGAATATCCATTTGGGAAGGAACAATTAATTCACGCTTTGCAGTTAAGTCAGTTGTATATTGTGCTAACTCTTTTCTAATTGCAACATAGTCATGATATGCATCTCTTCCATTTTCTGGATCCATGGATACTAAATGTAAAATAACCTTTGTCCGTTCGATATGGCGCAGGAATTGCATCCCCAAACCAACACCTTGACTCGCACCTTCAATTAATCCTGGTAAATCAGCCATAGAAAAATCTCGACCATCTGCTAATAAGACCATACCTAAATTAGGTTTCAAAGTCGTAAATTCGTAAGCAGCGATCTTCGGCTTAGCCTTAGTTGTAACAGACAAAAGTGTCGACTTCCCAACAGATGGAAATCCGACTAATCCTACGTCAGCCAGCATTTTAAGCTCTAATCTCAGAATTCGATCTTCGCCCGGCTCACCATTTTCAGCAATTTCTGGAGCTGTATTAACGCTAGTCTTAAAGTGGATATTTCCACGGCCACCGCGGCCACCTTTTGCGACAACCAATTCTTGCTTATTTTCAACTAAATCGCCAATCAAGGCACCAGTCTTATCATCGTAAACAACTGTCCCTATAGGCACCTTTAAGCGTAAATCATCAGCACCTCGACCATATTGAGATTTGATGCGACCGTTTTCACCATTTTGCGCCTTGAACTTCCGTCTATAACGAAAATCCATCAACGTTCTAAGTCCCGCGTCAGCAACAAATATTATGCTACCGCCTCGGCCACCATCGCCTCCAGCAGGTCCACCATTAGGAACATATTTTTCACGACGAAAAGCTACCATTCCGTCTCCGCCTTTTCCGGCTTGTACTTCAATTTTAGTTTGATCAACAAAAGTTGGCATTTTTAGCTCCCGTCCATTCTAAATAAACAACAAATATCATAACATACTGTAAGCCTTATGTCAGTAGTGATTAGAGCGTTATTTTAACAGCTTGAGCTTGTGGCAAAGTTAAACCCGCTTTTTGCAATTCTTCAATTGATGCTTCCTTGATTTTAGTTAATGATCCAAATTGCTTTAACAGCTTATTTCTAGTCTTTGGACCAATTCCCTTAATTTGATCTAAACGACTTGATAAAGCATGCTTAGCATGTTTTTGCCGGTGAAAAGTAATCGCAAATCTATGCACCTCATCTTGAATTCTAGTCATCAGATAAAAGCCTTCTGACTTAGGATCCAAATCAATGGTTTTATAAGGAATTCCTTGCGTTTCATCCCCAGTTAATAAGTGATTTGTTCGGTGATGATCATCCTTTACCATACCTGCAACCGGAATCATTAAACCTAGTTCATTTCGCAAAACATCTTGGCAAGCTTCCATTTGAATTTGCCCACCATCCATCAGAATTAAGTCTGGGATGTCTGCTTTTTCTTTTAAAAGCCTGCTATAGCGTCGTCTAACAACCTCACGAGTATTTTTGACTTCATCAGCCATATTTTGATGTTCAACTTTACCAGTTAAAATAAATTTTCGATATGCATGTTTATCAGGTTTACCGTCTCTAAAGACAACCAAAGCACTGACAGGATCTGCACCTTGAATGTGTGAGTGGTCAAAACTTTCAATCACATGCCCATATGGTAAGTTAAGTGCATCAAAAATCTCTTTTTGCGCTCCTTTTGTTTGTCGATGATCCAGTTCGAGCAAGCGAAACTTTTGCTCGAGCTTAAGCTTGGCATTTTCGTAGGCCATATTAAGTAAGGCTTTCTTGCTTCCCCTCTGTGGAACTCTGACAGGAATTTTAACAAACTGTTTCAACTCATCAGGATCAACTTTGTCAGGAACTAATATTTCCTTAGGAACTACTCGATTTTTTTGTATATAAAATTGAGCAATAAATTGAGCTAATGCGTCTTCTGGCTTTTCATCAGTTAATGGGAATAACTTAGATTCCCGTCTTAACAACTTAGCTTGTCGTAAAAATAAAACTTGAATGGAAATCCATGAATGATCTGCATAATAATTAAAAATATCTCTTTGCACATGATCGTTTGAGATAATTTTTTGCTTTTCAACCGTTTCTTCGATGTATTTAATCTGATCACGAATTTCAGCGGCACGCTCAAATTTAAGTTCCGCAGAAGCATTTTGCATCTTACTATTTAATTCTTCCTTAACTGGACCAATTTGTCCATTTAAAAATTTCTTAATTTTATCTATCTGTGCCTGATATTCCGCCTGTGGAACCTCCTTGAAGCATGCACCTAAACATTGCCCCATGTGATAGTAAAGGCACGGTCTTCCTTGATATCCTTTGCATCGCCGTAACGGAAACACTTTTTGAATAAAATGCAAAGTACTTTGAGCCGCATACACATTTGGATATGGGCCAAAATAATAGCCATGATCACGTTTAACAACACTCGTCAATTTGATTTGCGGATCTTTTTCACGAGTGATTTCAATATATGGGTAACCTGTACCAGTTTTTAGTTTCACATTGTAATAAGGCTGATATTTTTGAATTAAAGTTATTTCTAACAAGAAAGATTCCTTATCACTTGCCACCGTGATGATGTCAAAATCCCTAATTTCTTGTACAAGTTCGTACCTTCTACCTACTTGCTTACTCTTGAAGTATGATCGAACCCGATTTTTGAGATTTTTAGACTTTCCAACATAAATAACCTTACCGTTGATATCTTTCATCAAATAGCAGCCAGGTTTTTCTGGTAAAAGTTTTAGCTTATTTTCAACTAATTCTGTTGCCATTCATTATTCTCTTTTCATAAATATTATTATGTAAAGCTGTTTTTCTCTCTAAAATAATAATAAAGCATTCATAGCTTAAATGACAATTAGATGCGTAAAATAAAAAGCTCTAGGCTGATTACCTAGAACTTTATGCTTTTGATTTGCCGTTAAATTGCAAAATATAAATACCGATAATTACGATAATAATTCCGATCCATTCAACAATAGTTACTTCAGACTTGAAGAAAATCATTGATAAAATGGTGGTTGAAATAGGTTGAATCGCATCCATGATACTAATTACATCACTTGGTGCGTAACGGTTTGCAACCAATAACATTGAAAATGGAACAATGGTACCTAATAAGCAAACAGTTGAAACTGTAGCAACAAAAGTTGGTGTAATTGTTGGTACGCCAACCCAGAATGGGTGCATTACATTGAAAAGCACTGCCGCAATTAATGTTCCCCAACCTAACACAACGATTGGTGAGTTATCTTCCCCAGCCTTTTTAGGCAAAACAACGTAACCAGCTGCAGTAATTCCTGATCCGATACCTAACAGTAATGAAACCATTGGAATTGATAAGTGCGTAAAGTCACCTTGAGTAGATACGAGAATAACACCGATCAAAGCAACAAAGAATGAAATTGCATCTTTAATCACTGGCTTTTCTTTCTTGTAGAAAACGTTACCTAGCATAATAAAAATAGGTGCTAAATATTGCAAGATAGTTGCTGTTGTAGCATTACCGGTTTGCACTGCGTAGTAGAAAGTTAATAGGTTCAATGCCAAACCGATGACACCATAACTGATAATTGAAATAATGCTTTCTTTGCTCTTGAACACATTAAAAATTCTCTTTCCGTATAAGCAAGCAGCAATAATCAATAAAATTGCTCCTACTGCAAAAGTTCTAAAAGAGAGCATCCATGGTCCTGGAATTTTTAAATCTTGAGAGATTAATTGTAAAGTTGTTCCAGAAATACCCCAACTTAAAGAAGCAACGGCTGAGAGAATTACCCCGACAGTAAATTTTGATCTAGATTTCATTAATTTCTCCTTTTGAAAAAATCTATAAATAAAGTTATACCATTTTTACATTTTTACGTAAAGCAAAATTTTTAGTATTTTAAATTCTTTGTTTTCAAGCATTTTCATAAATCTACCAATTTTAGACCAATTTATTTTTCTACTAAAAATTTGGCCTAACTGGTAAAATTAACTCGAAGTGTATTTTTGGAAAGGATTAATTCATGAAGCAAATTTATTTTAACCACGATGGTAATATTGATGATTTAGTGTCATACATACTACTTTTGCAAGCTCCAGATATCAAATTACTTGGTGTTGGTGCAGTTGATGCCGATGGTTATATCGACCCTTCTGTTGAAGCTTGTCGTAAGATGACCGATTTATTCAATCTACGTCATGATGAGTTAGAAATTGCTCGTTCAAATTCTAGAGCAGTAAATCAATTTCCACATGAATGGAGAATGGCCACTTATTCATTTAACTACCTACCAATTTTAAATGAAGCTGGTGAAATTAAGACAAAAGAAGCTAAGTTACCTGCACACTTAGATATGGTTGAAAAATTAAAGAATGCCACTGAACCAGTAACACTTGTAATGACTGGTCCATTAACTGACTTAGCTCGTGCTTTGGATGAAGATCCTTCAATTCAAGATAAGATTGCTAAATTATATTGGATGGGTGGTTCATTAGATGGACACGGAAATGTTGCCCAAGTTAATGCTGATGGAACCCAAGAATGGAATGCTTTTTGGGATCCAATGGCAATTGAACGCGTCTTCAAGAGTAATTTAGATATTCAAGTCGTTGGCTTGGAATCAACGGAAGAAATTCCATTAAGTGACGAATTAAGAATGCACTGGGCTAAAAATAGAAAGTATCCAGCAATGGATTTAGTTGGTATGGGATATTCACTTATCGTGTCTGTACCAATGGCAGAATTATACCTTTGGGATGTTTTAACAACCGTTTCAGCACTCTACCCTGAAACAGTTGAAGCAAAACAAGTAAAAGCTAAAGTAATTACTACTGGATTGGCTGCAGGACGTCTTGAAGAAGATCCGAATGGTCGTGAAATCACTTTAGTTACTAGTGCCCACAAAGATCTATTCTTCCAAAAAGTAGACGAAATTTTGAAAAGAAAGTAAAGGATAAGCTATGGGATTAACATTTAATCGCGAAGATAACTTAGATGATATTCTAAGAAAATTTGCAGTTCTTCCTGATGATCCAAAGAAAAAGGCAAAGCAAAAGCCAAAAGATGATGATCAAGAAGAAGAGAAAAGTTCATCAAAAAAGGATAAGCAATAAAGCTTATCCTTTTTATTTATAGTTAAGTAACAAAAAAAGTCTGAGTCTCGAAAGACCTAGCCTTTTATTATTTAATTTCGATTAATTAGTTGTTCTTCTTCAAGCCTAAGTAAGCAGCAACTGATACTAAAGCCGCACCGATCAATGCGAAGATACCAACAACTTCACCAGTTTGTGGTAAACGACCAGCTTTAGCAGCTTCTGCAGCCTTAGCAGCTTCAGCAGCCTTCTTTGCAGCAGCTTTCTTTGCAGCTTCCTTAGCAGCAGCATCCTTGTCAGCAGCCTTAGTGCTTGACTTAACAGTGCTTGATACAAGAGTAGTTGATGAACCATCAGCAGCAGTTGCGTTTGAGTCTGCGTTTACAGCAACAACACCAACTGACAACAATGCAGCAGCAACAACAGCAGTTAATGAAACTTTAAGTTCTTTCTTCATAATATACATTCCTCCGATTTATTTCTTTTGTATATTGATTATTATATTATGTTTAAATTAAATTACAAGCTATTTTATAAAAAAGTTTAAAAATTTTCGTAAATTTTTTCTTCGATCCATGCTGAAAGCTTATCTTTATTGACTTTTGTTACTGATGAATAAGTTATCACTTCCACATGATCGTAATTCAAATCAATGCTCTTCCTTAGTCTACTGATAACTTGGTTAACTTGATTCTTTTTCAGCTTGTCAATCTTAGTACATACAACTAAAATCGGTAAGTTCAAATATTGAGCATATTCATACATGGCAATATCATCTTTGGTTGGTTCATGGCGAGCATCAATCAAAATGATAAGCCCTTCAAGATTACTTCTAGTTTCTAAATAATCTTGAATCATTTCTCCAAACTTTTGTCTTTGTACTTGCGAAACTTTGGCATAGCCATAGCCAGGCACGTCGACTAAATAGAATTCTTTATTAATCAGATAAAAATTTAAAGTTTGCGTCTTACCGGGTTGAGAAGAAGTTCTAGCCAAGTTCTTTCTGTCTAAAAAACTATTGATCAAACTAGACTTTCCCACATTAGAACGGCCTGCCAAAGCTATTTCTGGCAGGTCGTCTTTAGGAAATTGCTTCTCCCAAACAGCACTTAGTGCATATTCAGAGCTTTTAATTTGCATCTGCTTTTTCCTCAGTCTTTTCTACTTCTGATTCATTAGATTTGCGAACTATCTTTGGTTCTTCGCCTCTTAAAATGACACCTTTGGTGATTTCTACACTATCAATTGTTTCATCACTTGGAGTTTCGTACATGGTGTTCATCATAGCACCTTCAATAATGGTTCTAAGTCCACGAGCACCCATATTTCGGTCAATTGCTTCTCCAGCAATTGCCTTTAATGCATCTTTGGTAAAGGTCAATTTAACATTATCGAGGTCTAATAACTTTTGATATTGTTTTACTAAAGCATTCTTTGGTTCAGTCAAAATACGAATTAAATCAGCTTCGTCTAATTTTTCCAAAGTTGAAATAACCGGAATTCTACCAATGAATTCTGGAATTAAACCAAACTTAACAAGGTCTTCAGTAGTTAAATTATGAGTCCAAGCTTCATCTTTTTTCTTGTTAAATTCTTCAGAGCCAAAACCAATGGTTTTCTTACCAAGACGAGTTTTAACAATATTTTCGATTCCATCAAAAGCCCCACCAACAATGAACAAAATATTAGTAGTATCAATTTTGATCATTTCTTGTTGAGGATGCTTACGTCCACCTTGAGGTGGTACAGAAGCAATGGTACCTTCAAGAATCTTCAACAAAGCTTGTTGAACACCTTCACCAGACACATCTCTAGTAATTGAAACATTCTCAGACTTCTTAGAAATCTTATCGATTTCGTCAATGTAAATGATGCCTCGTTCTGCACGTTCAATATCGTAATCAGCATTTTGCAATAACTTCAATAAGATATTTTCAACGTCTTCACCAACATAACCAGCTTCGGTTAAAGTGGTTGCATCAGCAATTGCAAAAGGTACATTTAAAATGTGAGCAAGAGTTTGCGCTAAATAAGTCTTACCAGAACCAGTAGGACCAATTAATGCAATATTTGATTTCTTTAATTCAGTTGAATCATCAACATCCATCTGATTGACACGCTTATAGTGATTATAAACGGCAACAGACAAAAACTTTTTAGCTCTTTCTTGGCCAATTACGTATTGATCAAGTTGAGCTTTAATTTCTTTAGGCTTTGGTAAACTATTAAATCGGTTAACAGAATCTAACCGTAGTTCTTGATCAATAATTTGCTTCGATAAATCAATACATTCGTTGCAAATAAAAACCTTATCACCAGCAATAATCTTCTTTACTTCATTCTGGCTTTTGCCACAAAAAGAACATTTAATATCATTTGGATTATTAGCCATAATGCCCTCCTTAATTCATGATACAAGAGTACCATAAAATGGCTAAAAATTCTTACATAACGCACATTATTAAATAAAAAAAGACCAGAAATCTGGTCTTTTTTGTAGAACTAAATTAGTCCTTTGACTTGCTCTTAGCTACTTGCTTAGCCTTGTCAGTAACTAATTCGATAGCTTTACGTACAACGATGTCGTGTTCTAACATTTCGTCAGACAATGACTTTCTTACCATCTTTTCGTCCAAGTTGTATTCTGAAGCCAAGTCTTTGATTTCTTGAGCCTTTTCGTCATCAGAAGCAGTGAACTTTTCAGCCTTAGCAATTGCTTCCAAAACAAGGTTAGTCTTAATTCTTTGTTCAGAATTTGCTGACATTTGTTGACGAAGTTGATCTTCAGTAGTATTAGTCAACTTGAAGTAAGTTTGTGGATCAATACCTTGGTTTTGCATGTTTGCCAAGTATTGGTTTACCTGAGTATCAACGTCTTCCTTGATCATAGCTTCAGGAATTTCGTCAATAGTTGCGTTTTCAACTGCAGTCTTGATAGCAGCTTCTCGTACAGCAGCTTCTACAGCGTCAGTCTTTTGTTCCTTGATTTCAGCCTTGATCTTTTCCTTCAAATCGTCAAGAGTGTCAACTGAGTCGTCAACATCCTTAGCAAATTCGTCGTCAAGTTCTGGAACTTCCTTAACCTTAACTTCGTGGATCTTAGTAGCAAAGTGAGCTTCCTTACCAGCTAAGTCTTTTGCACCGTAATCTTCTGGGAAGCTAACAACTACATCAACGTCTTCACCAGCTTCGTGACCGATTAATTGATCTTCAAATCCAGGAATGAAAGTACCTGAACCTAATTCAAGTGAGTAGTTTTGTGCTGAACCACCATCAAACTTCTTACCGTCGATAGTACCAGTGTAGTCGATAACTACAGTATCACCCTTAGCTGATTTACCGTCTTTAACAACTAATTCAGCTAACTTTTCACGACGCTTAGCAAGTTCTTCATCGATATCCTTAACGTAAACACGAGTGTTTTGCTTTGGAACTTCGATTCCCTTGTATTCGCCTAACCTAACTTCTGGTTGAACTGCAACAACAGCCTTTAAAGTCCATGACTTACCCTTTTCCATTGAAACTGGAGTAATTTGTGGTTGACCAACAACCTTAACATCAGCTTCCTTAATAGCTGCTGAGTAAGCTTTTGGAAGAGCTAAGTTCAAAGCTTCTTCGTAAAGAGCTTCTTCACCATAGTATTGGTTGAAAACAACTCTTGAAACGTGACCTTTACGGAATCCAGGTACACGAACGTTCTTCTTTACACGATTAAATGCTGCATCTAAATTAGCTTTAATTTCATCTTGTGAAATTTCAAAAGTAAGTTCACCGGTACTCTTACCAGTTTTTTCCCATTTAACTGACATTAATTAAATACCTCCAATGTCATAATTTGAGTTGCTCTTGCATACTAGTTTATCTTACCTTAAAGAGGCGTAAAACTCAAATAATTAAAGAAATTTCTAGGAAAAAAGAAAAAAACCAATCAAAATGATTGGTTTTTTCTATTAAGCTATTGATTAGTCAAGGATTTCAGTAACTTGACCGGCACCAACAGTTCTACCACCTTCACGGATAGTGAACTTAGTACCTGCTTCGATGGCAGCTGGCTTGATCAATTCAACTGTAAATTCAGTGTTGTCACCAGGCATAACCATTTCAGTACCATCTGGTAATTCAATTTCACCAGTAATATCAGTAGTGTGGAAGTAGAATTGTGGACGGTAGTCTGAGAAGAATGGAGTGTGACGACCACCTTCATCCTTGCTCAATACGTAGACTTGACCCTTAAACTTCTTGTGAGTTTGGATTGAGCCAGGTGCTGCTAAAACTTGACCACGAACGATTTGATCACGGTCAACACCACGAAGAAGCACACCAACGTTGTCTCCGGCTTCACCTTGGTCAAGAGTCTTGTGGAACATTTCCAAACCAGTAACAACTGACTTAAGAACCTTGTCTACCAAACCAACGATTTCAACTTCGTCTGAAACCTTGATCATACCACGATCGATACGACCTGAGGCAACAGTACCACGACCAGTAATAGTAAATACGTCTTCTACTGGCATCAAGAATGGCTTGTCAGTTGGACGTTGTGGAGTTGGGATGTATTCATCAACAGTATCCATCAATTCCATGATAGCCTTTTGAGCTTCTTCGTCACCTTCAAGTGCCTTCAAAGCTGAACCACGGATAACTGGAGTATCGTCACCAGGGTAACCGTATTCTGAAAGCAAGTCACGAACTTCCATTTCAACCAAGTCGATCAATTCTGGATCGTCAACAAGGTCACACTTGTTCAAGAATACAACGATGTATTCAACACCAACTTGACGAGCAAGCAAGATGTGTTCACGAGTTTGTGGCATAGGACCATCAGTTGCGGCAACAACTAAGATAGCACCATCCATTTGAGCAGCACCAGTGATCATGTTCTTGATGTAGTCAGCGTGTCCAGGTGCGTCCATGTGAGCGTAGTGACGCTTTTCAGTTTCGTATTCAACGTGGGCAGTGTTAATAGTGATTCCACGTTCCTTTTCTTCAGGGGCAGCATCGATACCAGCGTAATCCTTAGCTTCTGCCAATCCCTTTTTTGATAAAACAGTAGTAATAGCTGCAGTTAAAGTGGTCTTACCGTGGTCAACGTGACCGATAGTACCAATGTTAACGTGTGGCTTAGTTCTAACGTAATGTTCTTTTTCTGCCATTAAATGACCCTCCTGTAATTTTTGCAAGAAGTCCGTTGAGATAAACGGATAATCCTCTGTTGCTTATTGTACTACTTTCATATGCAAATGCCTAGTAAAAAAGTGCTATGGCTGTGCTCTATGAAAATATCCTTTTTCTATTATACCTAATTAATTATCTGTGTAAATATTTTTGCTTAAAATTATTGCTGATTTTTTTGCAAAATTTTAGTTATTAACTCACTATGTTCAACATTAGTTTGCCCAGTTATATAATCAAATATTTCTTGAGCAAAAGATTTTGGATCATCTAAATATTGATCAATTATTGGATATAGTGATCCCAAAATGATTCTTGTCATTGCAAAAAATAGTGGTGACAAAGATGGTGATTTTGCTTTTTCAACAAGTTCAAATCCAAAATTGTTTACTTCTGTTACGAAATTATTTGTTTGAAATAGCCCTACTTCTTTCGGAACAAATTGTACTAATTTATCTAAAACTAGTGTATTTAGCGGTGTTGTTAACTGCAATTTAACGCATTCTTCTATTAAAGAAATGTGCAGTGCTAAATCAGTTTCGGTTGAAGCTAATTTTTCTTGGACAAACAATTCGAATTGCGGTAAATCGAGCGTTAAAATTTTCCAATAATTATCAACTTGAATCTTTTTAAGTTTCATTACTGACAATGGATCATCGGTGGCCTTAACCTCGATTTTTTCTAATTGATTTCTAGCTGCACCTTGCAACAGTTCTTTTAATTGTAGAAATTCAATTCGTAAGTTAAGAGCTTTTAACACATGCAAATATTCTGTAAATATCGGCTCAGTTAAGTAATTATCCTGATTTTTCAACAATTCATAAGCATTATAAAAGAGGCCAACTTCTTGATAAAGTTGGCTCAAATTCAATGCAATTGTAGTATCAGGCCCAAGCATAATTGCTTCTTCTAATAAGCTAATTGCTTGTTCTGTTTGCTCTTTTTCTTTAGCTTCTAAGGCTAATTTCAACAAATTTTTTTGAGAAATTGTTGTCATTTTAGTCCTTTGTAATTATTTTCTTATGCTTCATTGGCTTTTTATGACTCTTCTTAGGATTAGTCTTTTTGTGAGTATCAGCCTTAGCATCATTATTACGGCTTTGGATTGCCCGGTGACGATTTTGATTTACTTCCATGACAACTGGCAAAACAACTGGACGTCGGTTAGTTTGCTTGTATAGGAATTTTTCCAAATCGCCTCGAACATCATTTTTCAATTCTGACCAGTCAAACTTCTTATGCTTGAAGTTATTTGCAATTGCAGTCTTAATCACTTCAATTGCATCAAGCATCAATTGATGATTTTCCTTAATGTAAACAAAACCTCTACTTGTTACAAGTGGTTCAGAAATAATTCGCTTCTTCTTACGGTCAATTGTAACAACTGCGATAAAGATCCCATCATCTGACAAAATTTCTCTATCACGAAGCACAATGTTACCAACATCCCCAATACCAGATCCATCGATCATAATGTCTTCACTTGGAGCAGCATTGGTAATGTGGAAAATACCTTTCTTATGGTGATATTCGTAAACATCACCCTTCTTTGGCACAATGACATTCTTTGGTGAGATACCAGTTCTAATAGCCAATTCCTTTTGAATTTCCATTAAACGATATTCACCAATTGCTGGCATGACATATTTTGGCTTCAAAGTTGAAATCAACATTTGCAAGTCTCTACCAGTCGCATGTCCGCTAGTATGAATGCCATAGCCTAATTGAGCAACTCGGCCTCCAGCTTTATAGATCATGTCACTTGTTTGAGCAACCATTGTTTCGACTGAATGAGATGGTGTAGTTGCAATGAAAACTAAGTCACCTTCCTCGATGCTAGTAACACTATGACGGTTATTAGCCATCTTTTGTAGTGATTGCAAAGGTTCACCCATGCGACCAGTTTCCAAAATAACAACTTTATCCTTTGGAATTTCCTTCAATTCCTTGATCTTGATCAAAAGATTCTTAGGAACTTTAAGGTAATTCAATTCCATCGCAGTTCTAACAATTTTGTTAACATCTCGGCCTGTTAATAAGACTTTACGGCCAGTTGCATGAGCTGCATCAAAGATTTCTTGAACACGACTTAAGTTTGAAGCTTTCGCAGCAGCAATAATTCTACCCTTAGCTGCTCTAAAAACTTTAGTTACATATTCTGCAACGTCTTGTTCTGAAGCATTTGCTTGAGAAGCTTCCGCATTATTTGAGTCGGCGATTAAAGCCAAGACACCCTTAGTTTCAATTTCAGCCAAGCGATCCATATCTGTACGATATTCATCTGTAGCTGTAGGGTCGAGCTTAAAGTCACCGGTATAGATAATTTCACCTTCACTAGTATGCACATCAATCCCAAATGATCCTGGAATAGAGTGAGTTGTGTGGAAGAATGAAATTACCGCATTTTTAAATTCGATTTCTGTATCAGCGTCAACCACATTGAAGAGGCCATCATTACATTTCTTGTTTTCTCTTCTAACGGCAATTTTCGCTAATTCAATGGTTAATTTAGAACCAAAAACTGGCAAATTGTATTTTCTTAAAATGTATGGCAATGCTCCAATAGAATCAGCGTGGCCATGTGTTAAGAAAATTCCGGCTACTTGATCACTGTATTTATCAAAAAATTCTAAATCAGGAATTACAACATCAATTCCGAATAAAGAAGAATCAGGATATTTCAAACCAGCATCAAGCACAAAAATTTCATCATTAACCTGAACGGCATACATGTTCTTGCCTTGTTCACGAACACCACTCAGGAACATAACTTTAATTTGATCTGTCATTCTTTATCAATTCCCTTGTTTATTTTCAATTGTTTAAGGATTTTTCAATCACAACGTAGTCGTCCTTTCAATTTTAGCACAATGCGGATTTATATAGTAGAAAAAAGTAAATAAAAAAAGCCAACCGAAGTTGACTTTTGGAATTAACGACGTAAACCTAACTTTTCGATCAAAGCACGGTAACGAGCTAAATCATTGTTTTGTAAGTAACGTAATAAGTTACGACGGTGACCAATCTTCTTAAGCAAACCAACGTATGAGTGGTGATCGTGCTTGTGTTCCTTCATGTGATCAGTCAAGTTGTTGATGTCTTCAGTTAAAACTGCAACTTGAACTTCTACAGAACCAGTGTCACCTTCGTGAGTTGCGTATTCCTTGATTAATTCGTCTTTTCTTGCTTTTGAAATTGCCATAATTTATTCACCTTTCATTACAATAATTGCCATTAACAACGTAAACCGCTGGTGGTGCGAGTAAACAGCGTTAATGGTTCAACAACTTCTATATAATACAAAAGTAATCACAAAATTGCAAGTTGATTTTATCTTGCAAGTCCTAAAACATTTGGTATAATAAGATAGTATTATTTCAAATCAACTTTATTGGAGGTGAATTCGATGCCACAAATTAAATCAGCAATTAAACGTGTTAAGACTCAATCTGTTCGTCGTGAACGTAACAGTGCACAATTAAGCCAAATGAGAACTGCAGTTAAGAATTTCAAGCTTGCTGCTGAAGCTGGTGCGGACAACACCTCTGATTTACAAGTTGCAGCTATGCGCGCATTAGACAAGGCTGCATCAAAGGGCTTAATCCACAAGAACAAGGCTGCTCGTGATAAGAGCCGTTTAGCTAAGTTCGCTAAGTAATTTAAGCAAACAAAAGAGAGTCGGAATTCCGGCTCTCTTTTTTCATGCCTAAAATTTCAATAAGAAGAGTTTCAAATAAGTATCTTCTTGATAAGTACCATTTTTGTAGCCATATTCTAATTCGACTACTTCTCGATATAACTTTTTAACTTGCCTAAAGTTCAGACGAATTCGATTGGCTAATTTAATTCGATATGGGTGAACCCCAATTTCTTTTGCAATATCAGCTTCACGATAACCCTTTTCTGCTAGTAACTTAGTCAACATAATTAATTCTAATTGACTCTCAAAGACAGCCACAAGTTGAATTGGATTTGAACCATATCTAATTTGATCGTCTAGTCGCAATTCTGCTTCTTTGAATTTTCTACTATAGGCCGCTTCTAATATAGCAAACACATTTTGAGCTAAAGACAAATCAATATTTTGATCTATTAATTCATCACTTAAATCATGTGAATCCGTAATATCTTTTAATTTAAGATAGTTGCTTAACAGATATTCCATGACTTGATCGCTTCTTGACAAAAGCATTTCAAATCCTTTTGGACTAATATGATATTTTTCTTCGGCTACAATTTTCTTAAAGTAATCTCCTACTTCATATGGCTTAATTGCCGTTTCGACTACTTTAAAGTTGTCGAGCACAAGTTTCGTTAATTTCTTACGCTTATCAAGCTTTTCATATGATGCATTAATAATCACGTAATCCGTCAATTCAGCAACATGTTCAAAAATCTTTTCTAATTGCTCCAATTGTCTCTTGGGAATTTGTCCGCTTTTGCTAGTCAAAAACAATGGATTTTTGATAATCACGATCTTTTGCACTGCAAACAAACTCGCCTCACTCAACGTGGCAATCAATTCATTCAAATCACCATTTTGACAATCGAGAGTTTCTTTTTCTAAATCAAGTGTTGCCGTGTATGACGAGATCAAATAATCATTTAAAAACTGATCTGGACCGCTCACCAAAATGGGAGTGGCATCATTATTGGTGACTTTAAAAATATCAAGTAAACTCATGCTTTCACTCCTTCAAAAAAGAACTAAAATGTTCCTTAACAAACGGTCCGTAATACCAACTTATCATACCACAATCTTGCGTTTATTCCCACGGAATCCCTAGCTCTTTCAAGGTATCCAAAGTTTCTTGGTTCGGATGCCCATAACGATTGTGTCGTCCTGCTGAAATGAAAACCTGACGAGGCGAAATTGTTTCTAAAAAGGTTTTATCACTTGATGTTTTACTACCATGGTGTCCTAATTTAAAATAATCAACTTTAAGATTAAAATACTTAATTATCTCCAGCTCGCCTTCCTTAGGTAAATCTCCAGTAAAGAGCCAGCTTTTAGTACCAAAAGTTCCTCGTAAACAAAGCGAATCTTCATTCTTTCCTAGTCCCTTTTGAAAAGGCGAAACCACATCAAACGGGCCGGCATGATCGCCAGCTAAACATTCTATTAACGGCTTATTAAAAACTCCCCTAATTCGCTTTTGAAAAGATTGATTATCTGGTAACCCCGCTCCAACATACATTTTTTCAACGGGAATACTCTGTAACAGTGGACGCAAGTCACCGATATGATCAGCATCTTGGTGCGAAAGAAAGACTGCATCAATTTTGCTAATTCCCATCGCTCTTAGAGCTGGCAATGTTAAGTAATAAATCTGTGGCGTAGTCTTTTTTCCAGTAAACGAAACCTTTCCACCAACATCAATCAAGTAAACCTTGCGAAAAATCGGCGTCGTAATCAATATGCTATCGCCCTGCCCCACATCAATGAAAGTAACCTGGCCAGTCAAGGGAAAATGAATCGAGAGAAAAATCACCACATAAATTAACAACAATCGTTTATGAACAAAAAATTTCTGTCGATTTAATTTTTCTATATAAAAGCAGCTCAGTAAGATTAAAATAATTGTCCAAAGCCAATTGATTTTTCCAAAAGCTAGCGCTAAACAACTATTGTGAGCTAAAAAATTAACCCAACTCTCGGTAGTATTCAAAATTTTTTCAAAAATTCCCACTAAATTAACGTGGACAACTAAGCATGCTAAATTCAAATATACCAGTGGCATAACTAGCATTTCAAAATACGGCACAATCAGCAAATTGAAGAAAAGCGTCAAGACATTCAGTTGGTAAAAAGTTTGTAGCAACAAGGGTAATAGCAAAATATTGATACAAAAACTTTGCTTTAATCCATGCGTATTTGCCACCAGTTTTAACCCAAAAGCTGCTAAATAGCTCAACTGGGCTCCCAAATTCAGCATCAAATTTGGTTTTAAAAACAGGTGAATGACTAAAGTTAGCACCAAAAGATCCCAACTATTTAGCCTAAATCGCTTTAATTTTAAAGCATGCCCTAAAAAATAACTCAAACTTGCTCTAACAAAACCAGCTTGAAAACTGGCTAGTATCGCATTAAAAAGCAAAATTCCACTACAAATAAACAGCGTTTTTTCTTCCGTAATGAATAAACTGTAGCAAATAGTTGAAATCACTAACGCATATAAAGCAACGTGTTGCCCGGAAATACTTAATAAGTGAATAACACCAAGACTTTGATAATTATTTAAAATATCCTTCCCTTCGTCATCGCTTCTAGCAAGCAAAAGTTCACTCGTAAAAAAGCCAAGATTTTTGGGTAATTTCTGACAAAGCTTGATAAAAAATAGCCTGATAGCATGAATCCAAGTCGGTTTTTTCCAAGTGACTTGATAGCTTTTCAGCGTAATCTTGCTTTTAATATTTTTACTCAAATAATAACTTCGATAGTCAGTTTGCCCAAAATTGGTTGGACCATCCACTTTAGCACAATCTGCCTCATTAACTTTCAAGTGAATTTCTTGATCCTGAGGAAATTTTTCGTATTTTCCTGCAACTAAAACGGGATGACCGTCAATCTTGGCAACTGCCGAAAACCAATCATCTTTTATTTTCAAGTCCTCAGGTTGAATAATGATGGTCTTTTGATTAGCATTCTTAATTTCTACTGGCTGACTTTTATAAGCTAAAAAAACATAACTAGCTACCAATAACAGCGTAACTAACCGCAACTTAGGAAATTTTTGCAACAATAAGACCAAAGGATAAAAAGCCAATAATTTCCAGAAAAATTGCTGATCTTGCAGCCAAATAATTGGCGTAAAACTTAATAATTCAAGCGATAATAAGAAAAGATAACCTGCACTAAATAGTAAGTTGATCCTTGAGCGTAGCAAAAGTCTTTTCCCCAATGCCCGAAACCTTCATCAGGTCTTCAATTGTTTTAAAGCCAACGTTTTGTTCACGAAAGGCAATGATTTGTTCTGCTCGTTTTTCACCAATTCCGGTTAACTTCTGCAAATCTTTCACATCGGCCTTGTTTAAATTAACTTTGTCCTGATTGTTGTCATCGCTAGAACCATCAGTTTGACTTGAATTTGTGCTAGCACAAGCAACTTTTTCACCATTTTTAGGAATATAAATTTTATCTTGGTCGTGCAATAATTGTGCCCGATTAATTACCTTGATTTGAGCGTTGCTTTTTAAACCGCCACAAGCTTCAAGCAAATCAGTCAATCTAGCATCAGAATCTAAAGTATAAACACCTTCATGCTTAACCGCACCCGAAATATCGACCGTGATTTTATCAGCGTGACTGCTGGTACTCGTGATTTGACTGATTGGCCTAACAATTGATTTTGCCTCTGGCTGTTGGCTAGGTGTCAAATTGGCGACCAAGATGCCAATCAAAATTCCACCAATAATCAAATAAACCTTATATTTTTTCCAAATATCTAACAACAAATTTACAAATTCTTCTTTCATAGTAAATAACCTCCATTATTTACTACGAAAAAAGACTAAAATCTTCACAAATTTTAGTCTTTATTTTTTATTTAAAATGTTTTTGCAAATAAGTTAATGCATCTTTGAAGTTAGCAACTGGAACAATTTTCATTTTAGTACCAATCTTTTTAGCAGTTGCTTTAGCAACCGCATAGTTAGACTCACTTGCTTTGATGCCTCGATGATCAGTTGGTGCAAAGAAGATTTTCGCACCAACACGACTGGCAGCAACAACTTTCTTATCTACTCCACCAATCATTCCTACTGTACCATCTTTTTCAATCGTACCTGTACCAGCGATAAATTGTCCATTAGTTAAATTCTTGCCAGTAAATGCTTGATAAGCACCTAATGTGAACATTAAACCTGCTGATGGACCACCGATATCTCCAGCAGCAATCTTCAATTTTGGCTTTGTTTCAACCGACAAACGTTCAACCATTGAAATGCCAATTCCATGACGCTTAGTAGATTCAATCTTCACAATTTTTCCAGATAGCTTCTTCTCTTTGCCATTTCGAAGAATATCGAGGACTACCTTTTGGCCCAATGGTAATTTTCCTAAATAAGTCGTCATTTCTTCAGTTGATTTAAAATGATGACCATTCACTGCCACAATTGTGTCAGCCAAATGCAACTTGCCATAAAAAGTCGAAGATTTTTGAACTGACATGACATATACACCATTGTAGTTCAGCTTGGTTGGCTTTTTACTGTACTTGGCTGCTACATAAAGTGCAGTTTGTTCACTTGTTTGCATATACCAGTTTTGAAGTTCTTCGTATTGTTCACTAGTTTGACCTTCAAGCATTTCTTTAGCTGATACCCGATCAGTAAATTGATTGAAATAACTTAACAAATACTGACCATAAGTGGCTGGTTCACTAGTCATTTCAACGGTAACCATTCCTAAATTATTAGGAATCTTTTTTCCTTTAATCATTGAACTTACGGTGTATACATCCCCTGGCATCTCAAGATAGTAGTCTGTTTTTCCAAAAAACAAAACTGCCATAATACCAAGGATTACAACTATCGGTGAAATAATGAGTGCTAATTTTTTCTTATTCTTCATAGTCTTTCATCTTTTCTTTAAGAGCTTCACTAACAGTTTTTGTCAAAAATGGTGATAATTCACCCTGTAATTTTGCTACTTCTTTAAGCAAGCTTGATGAAATCAGACGTTGATTTTCATCTGTAAAAAGTAAAATCGTTGGAATTTCTGGGGCCAATTTGCGATTCAAACTGGCAATTTCATTTTCATAGTTAAAGTCTTTTTCGTTTCTAACACCACGAATCAAAGCATTAACCTGTAATTGTTCCGCTAAAGTAGCCGTAATGCTGGCGGGCCGACAAAGTACTTCAACATTTTCAATTCCTAATTCTTCTATTGAAGACATTGCTAATGCTGTTCGTTCTTCTGGCGTAAACAAATAATGCTTGTGAGTATTAGTCATGATCACCAAATAAACTTTGTCGAAAAGCTGGCTAGCATCTTTTAAGACGCTCAAATGCCCTTTCGTTATTGGATCAAAACTACCTGGAAATAATGCTGTTTTCATTATTAATCCTTTCGATAAATCCACACAATTGTCTTACCCATTTTCAATTGCTTAATCAATGAAAAACCGGCTTGTTCCCCTAATTCCGTGTCACTATCAGTCTCAGCTACAATTCGACTTTGATCATTCAAAAGATTGAGATCCAGCATTTTCTTCATATCTTTGGCAATTTGTTGCTTAGCATATGGAGGATCTAAAAATACCAAATCAAAGCTTTCGGATTTTTCAGCTAAAACTTTTAAACAATTATCTGCCCTCATGGTAAAAATATCAAATTTTTCACTTTCTTTAGTTAGGTCGACATTTTTACGGATGATGGCTGTGGCTTGCCGATTCATATCATTCAAGACTGCTCGATCAAAGCCTCTGGAAACAGCTTCAATACCTAAAGCACCACTGCCTCCATATAAATCAAGGACAATTCCTCCATTAAAGAATTGTCCTAAAGAGTTAAACAATGATTCTTTTGCTTTATCGCTAGTAGGTCTAGTCTTTTGACTTTTTAGCGTAAAAAGTTGCCGCTTAGCATATTTTCCTGAAATAATTCTCACAGCAATTCCTCTTTTTCTTTTCTCTTGGCTAATTCAGCCTCATATTTTTCCTTCAAGTCTGCTAATTGACCTTCTAAATAACCACCATCAAGATTGATTGTCTCAGCCTTTGATAAGTATGCTTTAGAAACATATGGCTTATTTTTCAATGTTTCTAGAGTTTCAAGAGCTTTATCTTGATTAACATAGACAATGCAATAATGATCTTTCTTAGAAAAATAGACTAAATTGCCAATTTTCTTAATTCGGTAATGATCACGCTTCTTCTTTAAAAAGACAATGATCGCTTGCCGATCCTTTAATTCTTGATCTC
The DNA here is from genome assembly GCA_030530865.1 of Lactobacillus sp. Lineage (GTDB taxonomy): Bacteria > Bacillota > Bacilli > Lactobacillales > Lactobacillaceae > Lactobacillus. Next base: position 246,954 of record JAUMUC010000001.1, on the reverse strand, counting down.
TCATAATTTTTGAGCTTCACGATCCTTCTTAATTTGTTCATAAGCTGAGATATTTAAGACCAAACCTAAACCGAATGATAAGACGATTACACTGGAACCACCGTATGAAATAAATGGCAAGGTCACCCCAGTAATTGGTAAAAGTCCAAGTAAGGCCCCAACATTAAACAAGGTTTCAGTAAAGAGCATTGTTGCTACACCAAAACAAATTAAAGCATTAAATTGGTTAGTCGCACTAGTGGCAATTTCAAGTGTCTTCCAAATAATAAAGAAGATCAATGAAATAATGATAATTGCCCCTAAAACTCCAATTTCTTCAGCAATAATGCTCAAAATAAAGTCAGTATAAGGTTCTGGTAAATAGCCTTGCTTTTGCATACTGTTACCAATTCCGACACCAAACAATCCACCATTGTGAATCGCATAATATGAATTAACTAATTGTGCACCACTAGTTTTTTCCAATTTGAATGGGTGGGCAAAAGCCAAGAAACGTTGAATTTGGTATGAATGAGGGAAAAGGTCTGGATTAATTGTTCCGGCAATGAATAACAAGGTAATGACCCCAAATACCGTAATGAGAATTAATGTTAATGCCAATCTGACCGGAATACCTGAGGTTGTAAATAGGATTAAAGTAACCATCCCTAAAATTGCGGCCCCACCGATATCGGGCTGCAATAAAGTCATAAAGAGCATCAAGATCACAATTACTAAGGGGTTAGACCAAGCTTCCAAAATTTTCAATTGATTAATTTTATCAATTCGTTTATCAACTAAAAATGCTAAATAAATTGTCAAACTCAACTTAGCGATTTCGACTGGTTGAATGTTAATTGGACCTAAATTAATCCAACCAACTGCACCGTTAACCGCTGCTGCACTACCCTTAACAATTCTCAAAAGAACTAAGTAGAAAAGTAATGCTAAACTCAGCAAAATCATCGCTTTTACAAATTTCTTCGACCTGAATAATTGCAATTTTACCCGGTAAGTCACATATAATACAAAAATTGCGAATAAATCATAAACAATTTGCTTAAACAAATAAGCGGTCGTTTTAAGATGGTTTAAGAGTAAAATATCTGAGCTGGCAGAATAGACAAATAAGCATCCCAATAACAATAAAATGAAATAAGGAATCAAAATTTGATAATTTAAATAGCTATTCTTTTTGATGCGTTTTTGATCATTCATACACAAAAAACCTCATTGTTACAATATCAATAATTATTATAACAAAAAAACACCTCTCCGAGGAGAGGTGCTCATGATTAAGCACGATTACGTTTCTTATCAAATTTTTGACGTTCGTTAGTGTTCAAAATCTTCTTACGTAAACGAACTGATTCAGGTGTTACTTCACAGTATTCATCATCGTTCAAGAATTCGATAGCTTCTTCCAAAGTCATCTTCTTTGGAGTCTTGATTGCAGCTGCGTGGTCCTTACCTGCAGCACGAGTGTTAGTCAAGTTCTTACCCTTAGTTACGTTTACGGCGATATCACGGTCACGTGATGATTGACCAACGATCATACCTTCATAAACTTCAACACCGGCACCAATGAACAACATACCTCTTTGTTCAACAGATTGTAATGAGTAAGTAGTTGATTGTCCTTGGTTGATTGAAACTAAGGCACCGTTACGACGACCTGGTTGCCAATCCTTAACAACTGGCTTGTATTGGTCGAAAGTATGGTTCATAATTCCGTAACCAGCAGTTTGTGACATGAATTCGTTGTTGTAACCGATCAAACCTCTTGAAGGTACAAGGAATTCCAAACGAGTTTGACCGTTACCGTTAGATTCCATGTTTTGCATTTCACCTTTACGTTGTGATAAACCATCGATAACTGAACCTACGTATTCATCTGGAACGTCAACTTGAACAGCTTCGAATGGTTCACACATTTGTCCATCAATTTCACGGTAGATAACCTTAGGACGAGAAAGTTGAAGTTCGAAACCTTCACGACGCATTTCTTCAACTAAGATTGATAAGTGAAGTTCCCCACGACCTGATACAGTCCAAGCGTTAGTTCTGTCAGTTTGTTCAACCTTAAGTGAAACGTCGGTTCTAGTTTGACGAATTAAACGATCTTCAAGTTTCTTAGGAGTAACGTGATCACCTTCACGACCAGCAAATGGTGAATCGTTAGCAATAAAGTCCATTTGAAGTGTTGGTGGGTCAATTGATAAAACTGGCAATGCTTCTGGATTTTCAGCTGAAGCAATAGTTTCACCAACAAAGATGTCGTTAATACCTGAAATGGCAATAATGTCACCAGCTTTAGCTTCTTGAATTTCGTTTCTCTTAAGTCCGAAGTAACCAAACAATTTAGTTACACGGAAGTTTTGAGTTGAGCCATCACGTTTCATAACAGTGATGTTGTCCCCAACCTTAACCTTACCACGGTATACACGACCGACACCGATTCTACCTACGTAGTCGTCCCAGTCAAGCATAGTGATTTGGAATTGAAGAGGTTCATCTTCATTATCAAGTGGTGCTGGAATAGTCTTCAAAATAGTATCGAAGATTGGATCCATAGTTTCTTTTTGAGTTGATAAATCTTCGTCGTATGAAGAAGTACCATTCAATGCTGAAGCGTAGACAACTGGGAATTCTAATTGATCATCATTGGCACCCAATTCGATGAACAATTCCAATACTTCGTCTAAAACTTCTGCTGGACGAGCACCTGGACGGTCAATCTTGTTAATAACAACGATTGGCTTAACACCAGCTTCCAAAGCCTTCTTAAGCACGAAACGAGTTTGTGGCATAGTACCTTCGTAAGCATCAACCAAAAGCAAACAACCGTCAACCATGTGCATGATACGTTCTACTTCCCCACCAAAGTCGGCGTGTCCTGGAGTATCCAAGATGTTGATAGTTGTATCATGGTACTTAACTGCAGTGTTCTTTGACAAGATAGTGATACCACGTTCACGTTCAATTGCGTTTGAGTCCATTGCACGGTCTTCAAGGTTTAAGTGCTCTGGCAAAGTATCTGATTGCTTCAATAATTGGTTAACCAAAGTTGTTTTACCGTGGTCAACGTGCGCAATAATGGCAATATTTCTGATAGATTCTCTTCTTTGTTCAGCCAAAAGAAATCCTCCCCGTCTACCTATAAAAAAACCGTGATCGCTATCACAGCTTTTAGCGTAGTTTTTTCTACTTTAACTTGAATGATTTTACCACTTGGAATGTTCTTGGTCAATGTGAGCCAAGACAATTTGCTAAAATAATTAACTTCGCCTTTTTCAAAATTTATGGTAAAAATATATTAACGAGTATTTTAAGGAGCAAACTACTATGATTTTAATGAAAGATATCACTAGAGACGGTAATCCTGTCTTAAGAAGAGTGGCTGATGACTTAACTTTTCCACTTAGCGATCACTATCGTAAACTGGCTGACGATATGATGGAATATCTAATCAATTCTCAAGATCCAGAAATTGCCAAGAAACATCAATTACGTGCTGGTGTTGGTTTAGCTGCACCTCAGGTTGGCGAAGGTGTTAAGATGGCCGCTCTATTGGTTCCTGATGATGAAGGAAACATCATTTTCAAAGACATTTTTGTTAATCCAAAGGTGATTAGTGAATCTGTTCAAAGAACTTGCTTGAGCGAAGGTGAAGGTTGCTTAAGTGTTGATGAAGTGATTGAAGGTTATGTTCCTCGACCATACAGAACTAAAATTCATTACTACACACTTGATGGTGAAGAAAAAACAATTCGCCTAAAGGGCTACCCTGCTATCGTAGCTTCTCACGAAATTGATCACTTAAACGGTCACCTATTCTACGACCGTATCAATAAGCAAGATCCATTCAAGTTGGATGAAAATACAGTAGTCATTGGTTAAAAAAAGCAGACTTTTATGTCTGCTTTTTTATATACTTAAAGTTCCTTTTATGGTAGAATTTTAGTAGCATTTTGAATATTTTTATATTCATATCAGATCTTTTATAAACTTAAAAAATAAGGAGAATCATATCTATGATCTACAAAGTTTTATATCAAAAAGACAAGATTGTGAACCCACGTCGTGAAACCACGCAAACCCTTTATTTAGAAGCTGACAACCTTGTAGAAGCACGTGCATTAGTAGAAGACAACACCCCCTACAACATTGAATTAATCCAAGAATTAAACGGAAACTCATTAGTTTACGAACAAGAACATGCTGACTTCAAACTAACTAAGTTTGACGGAAAGGCTTAAAGTGAAAATCAAAAATAATGAAGTTGCGATTTATGCAATTGGGGGCTTGCATGAAATCGGAAAAAACATGTACTGTGTCCAATATCAAGATGAAATTATCATTATGGACTGCGGAATTAAGTTTCCAGAAGATGAACTTCTTGGTATTAACTATGTTATTAGTGATTACAGCTATTTAGTTAAAAATCGTGACAAAATTAAGGCTTTGGTTGTTAGCCACGGACACGAAGATCACATTGGTGGTATTCCATTTTTACTTAAGGAAATTCCAGAAATTCCTGTCTATGCCACACCTTTTGCCTTAGCATTAATTCGAGGAAAACTCGAAGAACATGGTTTAAGCAAAACTACTGAATTGCACGAAGAACATGAATCAACTGTTTTGGAGTTTGATAAATTATCAGTTTCATTCTTCAGAACTACCCACTCAATTCCAGACACATTGGGAATTGCCGTTCATACTCCACTTGGTGCCGTTGTCTTCACTGGTGACTTCAAGTTTGACTTGACTCCAGTAATGAATCAACCTGCTCCAGACTTCCAAAAGATGGCAAAAATTGGCCATGATGGTGTCTTAGCATTGCTTTCAGACTCAACTAACGCTGAAGTTTCGGCTTTTACAAAATCTGAACAGTTCGTAGCGGATTCATTACACAATATCATCACTGGAATTAAAGGCAGAATTATCTTCGCCACTTTTGCATCTAACTTATACCGTGTATCAACTGCCATTCAAGCAGCTATTGATACTGGTAGAAAAGTTGCTATTTTTGGTCGAAGCATGGAAAACGGTGTGCAAAATGGGATCGATTTAGGATACCTAGATATTCCTAAAGACCTGATCGTTGATGCAGATGAAATCAATCGTCTTGATCCTGACAAGGCAATGATCCTATGTACTGGATCACAAGGTGAACCTTTAGCTGCTCTTTCAAGAATTGCTTCAGGTACTCACCGCCAAATCACTTTGCAACCAAACGATACAGTAATTTTCTCATCTAACCCAATTCCAGGTAACACTTTAAGTGTTAACCATTTGATTAACCAATTGATGGAAGGTGGAGCAACTGTTATCCACGGTCGTGTTAACAATGTCCACACTTCTGGTCACGGTGGTCAAGAAGAATTGAAGATGATGATTCGTTTAGCTAAGCCAAAATACATGGTCCCTGTTCACGGTGAATACCGCATGCAAGTGATCCATACAGAATTGGCACAAAAAGCTGGCGTTCCAAAAGAAAATACTTTTGTACTCGAAAATGGTGAAGTCCTTTGTCTTGGTCCTGATGGTTCAAGAATTGCTGGCAAAATCCCTGCTGGTGACGTTTATGTTGATACTTCTGGTACTGCTGATGTCGGCAACGTAGTTGTTCATGACCGTCAAGTTCTTTCAGAAGAAGGTCTAGTTGTAGCAGTTGCCACAGTAGACTTCAAGAATAAGCGTGTTCTTGCTGGACCTGATATTTTAAGTCGTGGATTTGTTTATATGCGTGAATCAACAGAATTGATTTCAGCAGCTCAAAAGCATGTCTACCATATTTTGAAATATCAATTAAATAAGAAGAATCGTCCAAAAGATAGCGAAATTAGAAAAGCCATCATTGATAGTTTGTCTGATTTCTTATATTCAAAGACTGAACGTCGTCCATTGATTTTACCAATGATCGTCGAAAAGAAATAATCAAAAAGCAGCAATCATTTTGCTGCTTTTTATGTGGAGATAATTATGAAAAAAATCATTAGTGTCATGCTCTTTGCTTTTTTAGGCGGTATTTTAAGAGCAAGTCTGGCAAATACCTTATTAGTTAATTTATTAGGTGCCTTTGTCCTAGCTTTTTTAGCAGAAATCTTTATCAAAAAGACCTATCCAGAATGGTTGGTAGTCGGGGTTAAAACAGGCTTTTTAGGTGCCTTTACTACCTTTTCTTCATTTACTGTCGAATTTATTACGAAGCAAAACTGGCTATATTTATTTGCGTCAATCTTAGGTGGTTTTGCTTGTGCCCTTTGTGGCTTATATTTTGCTAGAAAAGTGGTGAAGTAGCATGTTATTAATCGGCTTAGGTGCAGCAATTGGTGCAGTTTTAAGAATGTATCTAAAAAAGACAATCTGGATTAATATCGTTGGTGCTTTTCTACTAGCTCTATTAACTAAACATGGTATTACCCCAGCCTTTTTGACTACGGGAATTTTAGGTGGATTCACTACTTTTTCAACTTTGAATTGGGAATTAGTTAGCTATTACAAGCAAAAAGACTACAAAAACCTACTAATCTACGGCCTTGCTAGTTATGCTGGAGGAATTGTTGCTGCCTTAATAGGCTTCAATCTTTAACCTTATTAAAGTTTATGATCAAGATTTTTTCACATTTATTCTTTATGATAATAATCAAAGTTAAGGAGGTGAACAAATCTATTTCATAAACTCACTCATATTACTCCCATTTATTGAATAATAAACTTACATTGTATATAAACTTTAAATTTCATATTTTTCATTCTATATTTCCCCAAAGTAAAAAGAAGTCAATTCAATTTGAATTGGCTTCTTTTTTAATCCTGTGGTGTAATGCCATCCATCCCAATCATTGGATCAACAGCATTTTCTTCAACCATTTTTGGAGTCAAAATCATCTCAGATTTTTCAGTATTTACAGTTTGCTTAGGAGAAAGCTTATCAACTAACCCCGTTAAGCGGTCGTTACCTGGTGTTTTGATCGCCATTTGATATGCTCTTGCATCCCCTACCAACACCAGCGATCTAGCCGCCCGTGTGATTGCAGTATAAAGCAAATTTCTTTGCAGCATGAGATGGTTTTGCATGGTAAGAGCCAAAATAACCAACGGATATTCTGAACCTTGCGACTTATGAATTGTCATAGCATATCCTAAAGTAATGTCTTGAAAATCATTAGCTTTTAATTTGACTTCTCGACCATCGAAATCAGCAAAAATTGTTTTTGATTGCATATCAATCGAGGTTATTTTTCCTTGCTGGCCATTGTAAATATCCTTTTCTGGATTATTTTGCAATTGTAAAATTCGGTCACCAATATGAAACTCTTCGGTATTAGCTTCAATTTTTTTCGAATTATCTTTTTTAGGATTTAAGGTCGCGGATAAAACTCGATTTAAGTTTCTAACACCACCATTACCATTATACATTGGAGTTAAAACCTGTATATCGTCTGGTTCAAAGCCCTTTTTGATCGCTGCTTGCACTATTTTTTCAATCTTTAAATCAATGATATCGGTATTGGCTGCAATGAATGAATAATCCTTGGTATGATCGAAAATTGTCTGATCAACAATTCCTTCATTAACTGTGTGAGCTAGCGGAATAATTGACGAACTATCACCCTGTCGGTGAATTTCCGTTAATTTAGTAGTTGGAATTTGACCTGATTCAATTAAATTACCGAAAACGTTACCTGGACCAACAGATGGTAATTGATCTTTATCTCCAACAAAAACAATATGACGTGTTTTATCAGTGCAATCCAGCAACTGATTAAAGAGATACATGTCGATCATTGAACATTCATCAACGATCAGCAACTGACCATTAAGCGTATTTAAATCGCTAGCAGTCCCAATCCCTAAAAGGCGGTGAATTGTTTTAGCGTTAATGCCAGTCACTTCACCCATGCGTTTAGCTGCACGTCCAGTTGGTGCCGCTAGCATAATTGGACCCGATTTACCATTTATCGTGGCTTCTGGGTATTCTTTGAGAATTTTTAGAGCGGTAATTATTCCATTAACAATAGTGGTCTTACCAGTACCAGGTCCACCAGTCAATAGACTAATTGGATTAGTCAGTGCTTGAACTAAAGCATCTTTTTGCGTTTGATCATAGCTAATTTTGAGTTCTTTCTCAATATCAGGCAAAATCTTTCTGACATCTGCTTCAGTAAATTCTGCTTTGAGTTTTCGACCTTGCAGGCGTTTAAGATGATCAACAATTTCTTGTTCAATTTGGAAAGCTTTTTGCCAATAAATTTTATCTTTATCAACATAGAGCTTTTTGTCCTGTACCAACTTTTGAATTTGTTGATCAATTAAGTCATCATCGATATTTTTCAAATCTCCATGCAACTTATCAAACAAATATTGCTTTGGACAATAAGTATTACCGAAATTATCCAAATTTTGCAATGTATAATAGATAATTGACCCACGAATTCTACGCTCGTCATCAAGCGCAATCTTTAAGCTCCGTCCAATCATGTCTGCTGTTTTAAAAGCATAACCAGGAACAGTCGCAATTAATTCATAAGGATCATCATAGATTCTTTTTTCAGCTTCACTCTTGTAAATACTATAAACCTTATTGATAACCCGTTTATTCAAGCCAAGTTTTGCTAAAGAAATTGCCACTTGGTTGTAATGATCAATTTTTGAAATACCTTCTTTAATGGTACTAATTTGCTTGGGATTTAAAGCCAGAGTATCAAGTTTATCGGGATTTTCTTGCAAAATATCCAGTGCATTAGCACCAAGCCCGTCCACAATCTTTTCGGCAGTCTTTTTACCAATGCCTGGGAATTTGTCACTACTCAAATATTTAACGATACTATTTTCTTCATTAGGCAGAATTTGTTTGTAGCTTTCGCATTTAAACTGCATCCCAAATTTTGGGTGCTGAACTAGTTCACCTTGAAAGTGATAAGTCTCCCCTAATTCCAATTTTCCAAAGGAGCCAGTTACCACAATCTCGTCTTCATAATATTTAGGTAAAACCCCATCGATGGCAACGCTAATGATCTTGAACATGTTTTGATCATTACTGAAAATCAATGATTGGTAAACACCAGTAAAATCAATCATCAACACCCTCCTGCTTGCTTAATAGTTGCATCAATGATCCATATTGGCTGCTAGCTGACTCGTAATATTTTTTATCTTGGGCTTTACTTTTAGCAAAATACTTTTGTCCTTCTGCTTGATCTTCTGGCAGTGTGACAATTCCCAACAAAAAATTCACTTTACTAGTTGCCTGCTTGATCTTTAATAAACAAGACTTTGCACTCTTTAAGTCACCAACCGCAATCCAGCAATCAGCCAACAGCTCATTGACTTTATCATCCACTTGCTTGATTGATAAAGCATAAGCTAAAGCTTTTGCACCTAAACCCAATTTAAGAAAAGTTAATGCTTTTTGGTAAAGAGTAAGATCATCATTTGGCAATTTATTTAATAAGCCTAAAGCTTCTTCAAATTCACCTTCTAAGTAGTGACAAACTGCCAAGTCGTAATATAATTCTTCAGGATTTGCCACCACTTGAGTAGCTTTCTTTAAGAGCTCAAATGCTTGATCAATTTCGCCTTGCTCTATCAAAACTGTCGCTAATTCCAAATAATTATCAGTCTGTTTGGGAGCTTGATCAATCTTTTTAATTAATTCTTTTACGCGTTGTTGAACTTGCTCGTTTTCTTTTTTCATAATGAATCCGTTTCTGATAATTCTCTGCCTAAAAAACTAGTCTCATTCCATAAGACCTTATGGAAACTTTCACCATTATCATTGGTTTCTAGTACAGTCAGGCTAGTATTACTTAGTCCACCATGTTTTCTCAGATCTGCCAAAGGAATACCGATTAAGCTATTCATCAGTGCACATAAGTACGCACCATGGCTAACAACTAAAATTTTGTCATCGTCTTTTGGAAATTGCTTTACTTTTTCTGCAATGAAATCTTTTCCCCGCTTTAAAACTGACTCATAAGTTTCACCATCAATTTCAGTTGGGTCATATAAATCAGGATGATTCCAAAAATTATCAATAATTACTGGATACTTTTTGGCAGCTTCATCAAAGTTCATCCCTTCAAGTTTTCCAAGATTAAACTCTCTAAGACGTTCATCGACATTAACCGGCAAGCGGTTATTAACAATTTCATTAATGCCTTGAGCGGTATCAAAAGCTCTGCGTAAAGGACTAGCATAAAACGCTCTAAAATGAGTACCTTTTAAGTATTCACCTAACTTTTTAATATCTTGCAAGCTTTGTGGCAACAATGGTGAATTCCCATGTCCGCCTTGAAAACGACTAGCTAAATTCCATTCAGTTTTTCCGTGTCTTACAAAATAAATCTGCATCTTTGCGTCCTTTCATTTTTTCTTACAAGTTTCATTTTACCATTAAACATGAAAAAGGCCCATGAAACCATATTTCATTGGGCCTAAATTAGTTGCAATTGTGTTTGACCTTGATAAGCAGCATCAATGTTACCGCCACCTAAGCATTCTTCACCATCATACAAAACCAAAGCTTGACCTGGAGTCACTGCTCTAGCAGGTTCGTCAAATTCAACGATGCAAGTGTTATCAGCACTCTTGTAATGAACAGTCACACCAACATCTGGTTGACGATATCTGAACTTAGCTGAACACTTGATGTCAAAATCGTGATCTGGCTTGATAGTAAAGAAGGACATTTGACTAGCCTTCAAACTAGTTGCATATAATAAATCTGAATCATATCCCTGTTCAACGATTAGCTCGTTCTTATTTAAGTCCTTACCGACCACAAACCATGGTGCAGTAGATTCCTTAGTTGAACCGAGTCCTAACCCTTGTCTTTGACCAATGGTGTAATACATTAGTCCAGCATGCTGACCAACGATGTTACCATCTGGAGTAACCATATTTCCGGCTTTTGCTGGTAAAAATTCACTTAAAAACTTCTTGAAGTTTCTTTCACCGATAAAGCAAATACCAGTAGAATCCTTCTTTCCAGCAGTAATTAAGCCCGCAGATTTAGCAATTTCACGCACTTGTGGCTTGGTTAAATCTTGCAATGGGAAAATTACTTTTTGAATTTGTTCTTGTGATAACTGACTTAAGAAATAAGTTTGATCTTTATTTCCATCTTTAGGTCTAACCATGTGGACAACGCCATTTTCATCACGCGTAGTCTTGGCATAGTGACCCATTGCAATGTAATCAGCATCTAAGTTCATGGCAAACTCAAGAAATGACTTAAATTTAATCTGACTATTGCACATGATATCAGGATTTGGAGTACGTCCTTTTTTGTATTCACTTAAAAAGTATTCAAAAACTCTTTCCCAATATTCTTTTTCAAAATTGATTGAATAATATGGGATGCCGATTTTTTCAGCTACTCGTTTAACATCTTCAAAGTCTTCTGTAGCTGTACATACACCGGAATCATCGCTTTCATCCCAGTTTTTCATGAAAACTCCAACAACATCATAACCTTGTTGTTTCAAAAGCCAAGCAGAAACTGAAGAGTCTACCCCTCCACTCATTCCGACAACAACACGTGGCTTTTTCTTTTCTGACATGCAGATCAATCCTTTACTTCTGAAATAATATTTCTTTCTTCTAAATCCTTGAGAATATAGTTTAACAATTCAACCATTCCAGATAAATTATTTTGCTTGAAAATATCAATTTTTTTCAAACCTGACTTATCAGTAATGACCATTGTTAATTGAGACATATCTTTGTTAATAGTCATCTTCAACAATGCTGTAGCATCATATGGTGAATCTTCATACAAAGGGTGAGCGTAGTTGTAGTTACCCTTAGGTGATTTAGTAAAGCCAGCATCAATAAGTGCGTAGAGCTTTAAATTATCGTTTAAAGAAAATTTACGTTTATCTCCGTTGATTGAAACTGTGTTAGACATAATTACTCCTTAATTTGAAACTTTTTTGATAAGTTTGCCAATTCTTCAGCAAAAGTAGTGACTTCTTCAGTGGTCGTTAATCTACCAAAAGAAATTCTGATTGATTCTCTAACTCGAGCTGAATCTCCAAACATTGCGGTTAAAACATGTGATGGTGTTACCGCACCAGCAGTACATGCAGAACCTGCTGAAACGGCAAAGCCTTCAAGATCTAATCTTGTTTGTAAAAGACTAGTAGCCACACTTTTAATCCATAAATTCAAAACATGGTTTGATCCCTTACCGCCATTAACTTCATATTCAATTTTATCATTTTTCAATTTATTTAAAATAATATCTTGAAAGCTAGCGTACATCTTTTGTTCTTGATCAAAATCTACTTTTTTAAGTTCCTTAATAGCTTGACCAAAGCCAGCAATTGCAGGCACATTTTCTGTACCAGCTCGACGCTTATTTTCTTGTTCTCCGCCTAAAATTAATGCCGGCAATTTAACACCATCTCTCACATATAGGAAACCAAGAAACTTGGGGCCATTAATCTTGTGAGCACTTGTAGTCATAAAATCTACTTGTAAATCATTAACATCAAGTTTTAGATTTCCAATTCCTTGGACTGCATCAACATGAAATAGCGCATTGGATTCATGCACTATTTGGCCAATTTCTTTTAACGGATTCACCGAGCCAACTTCATTGTTAACAGCCATGACTGAAACTAAAGCAACATCATCTGTTAATTTTTCACGAAGTTCATCAAAATTAATACAGCCAGCTTGATCAACTGAAAGATAAATTATTTCATGGCCATTTGCAGCTGCTTCTTCCATTGGACGCAAAACACTGGGATGTTCGATGGCGGTGGTAATGATCTTTTTGCCTGGATTTAAGTTACTAATTCCTTTGATTACGGTGTTATTTCCTTCGGTCGCACCAGAAGTAAAAATAATTTCACCATCTTTGGCACCAATAAAAGTAGCTATTTCATGTCTGGCATCATCAACCAACTTTCTGGCATCTTGTCCCAACCGATTAGTCGCTGATGCATTACCAAATGTATTTTTCATAGCATCAGTCATTACGTCAATTACGCTATCAAGCATTGGCGTAGTGGCTGCGTTATCTAGATAAATTTCTGTCATTTACATCGCCTTTAAATAGTCAATTAAAATTTCTGCAGCGTTTTTACCAGCTTTGGCTACAAATTCTTCGAAATCTTCATTTGCTGACTCGTCCCCATTGTCACTAATCGCTCTTAAAGCAATCAACGGAACTTTAAAATGTTCTGCTACTTGTGCAAAAGCGGCTCCTTCCATTTCAACTCCTAAGGCATCAGGAAAATGAGTCAAAATTGTTTGTTTTTGTTCCGAGCTAGCAATAAAGCTGTCACCTGTTACAATCAAACCTTCTTTATATTTTACCTTTTTTTCGGAAATAAAGCTTAAAAATTGTCTTCTAGCATCTGAACCTAGGACATAAGCAGCAGGCTCTTGTGGAATTTGACCATAAACATAGTTACCAGCTTGTCGATTATCAGCATCGTGATATTTAAATTCATTGGCCAAAATTAAATCACCTTGTCGCAAATCTCTTTGCAAACTTCCAGCTGAACCAGTCATTAAGACTAAATCGATTTTTTCTTTTGCTAACAAACTAGCCAAATTCATCGCTGCATTAACTTTGCCAATTCCACTCAGACCAAGATAAACATCATGTCCGTTAACAGAAAAATGCTCGAATACTGTTGATCCGAACATTTCTTTTCTATCAAAGTTCAGTGCTTCACGATAAAATTTAGCTTCTATTTCCATTGGGACAATAATTGCTATCTTCATCTGTACACCTATTTTTCTCTATAGTTTAAATAATATCAATAAGACCAGAATAATTAACACGATTTCTACAATTATCGCGGTATTTAATCTGCGTTTATAACGCTTTACCTTAGTTTCTTCAGTTGTCACTGGACGTCTAAGGACTTCATCTTCAGATACGTCTTCATTAACTTGACGACGTCTTCTAGGTTTTTCGTTTCTAAAATCATCTACAACATCAAGTGGTTCGTCGCCATGACTGTCTTCATTAGAAAAAGCATCTTTCACTTTTCCTAACAAATTACCTCTTTGATGTTTTTTGCGATAATCAGCTCTTTTTTCTGCCATGAATTAGCCTATTTTCCTGAATGTAACATGTTTTCCCATAAGGTAATCGCATATAAAGTCTTACCATCATTAATTTTACCTTCAGCAATCATTTGCTTCAATTCTTCAAGGTTAAACCAATGAGTTTCTAAAAATTCATCTTCATCTAATGATTTTTTCTCTTCAAGTTTAGTTAAAGTATCACAATAGAAAAGATGACAATATTCGTTAGTAAATCCAGGTGAAATGTAGTATTGAGCTAATTCTTCCCAGAAATCAGCTCGATAGCCACCTTCTTCGTTCAATTCACGCTTCATTGCATCTAAAGGACTTGCATCAGTTTCATCAATCATTCCAGCTGGAATTTCAAATGAAATTTGCTTGATAGGTTCTCTCCATTGTTCAACTAATAACATCTGTTGTTTGTCATTAATTGCAATTACAGCAGAAAAAGGTCGATGTAAAACTACTTCTCTAGTTGCAGTTTGATCATTTGGAAGTGTAATTTCTCTCACTTCAACATCGATAATTTTACCTTCAAAAACTTTTTCTGATGAAAGTTCTTCTTCTCTTAAGTTCATAGTGTAATTTCCCCGTTATTCGCGTTGTCTAAATACACATTCACACATTGCAAGCCATTTTTTCCTTGGGCAAGTTGGTATGAAACTCTTTGCCCTACTCGCAATTCTCTATACCCATCTTCTTTGATACTTTTATAAAAAACAAAGTACAATTTTTCGGTGAGATCATCTTTGATAAAGCCAAAGGCACTGCCTTTATCGAATTGATTAACTGTTCCGTGACGCATTATTCTTCAAATCCTTCGTCTAAAACTTCTGGGAAGTTTTCTGAAACTAGTTTAGCACATCTAGCACAAAGAGTTGGTAATTTAGTATTAGAACCAACATCTTCTTTAATCATCCGACAACGTTCACATACTTCACCAGCTGCTTTTTCAACAAGTACAGTTGAAACTTGTAATTTTTCACCAGCAACTTCATCAGTCAAAGCAAGGTCAGAAACAATTAAAATTTGTGCCAAGTTAATATCTAAGCGATCAAGAACTGCTTTGAGTTCTGCATTTGGTGCAATCGTCACCTTAGCTTCGAATGATTTACCAATCAATTTTTCGTTACGAGCATTTTCTAAAGACTTAAGAACGTCGTCACGTAACTTCATAAATGCTTGCCAATCAGCTAATAATTCATCGTGGTCAGGAAAAGTTTCTACTTCTGGCATTTCTGCAAGTTGGACATACTTTTCAGGTTCCTTCAAGAAGCCCCAAATTTCTTCCATAGTGTGAGGCATAATTGGAGTCAAAACCTTAGCTAATTTAACAGTTGCGTCGTAAATAACAGTTTGCATTGAACGACGTGCATGACTATCTTTGGCATCAATGTAAAGAATATCTTTGGCAAAGTCTAAGTAGAATGATGACAAGTCAACTGACAAGAACTTGAAAATTTCTTTGTAAACAGTTGTGAAGTCATAAGCATTGTATGCATCTAAACATAACTTAACTAAATCATTCAATTTAACTTCAATATACTTATCAACTGAGCTTAAATCATTGTAAGCAACCTTATCCTTCTTAGGATCAAAGTCACTAGTATTAGCTAACATGTAACGGAATGTGTTTCTGATCTTCCGGTAGCTATCTGAGGCTTGCTTCAAAATGTCTTGACTTACTGCCACATCACTTGTGGTATCAGCTGAAGCAACCCATAATCTGATAATTTCAGCACCCATTTTCTTAATAACGTCGTTTGGTGAAATAACATTACCAAGAGACTTACTCATCTTGTGGCCATTTTCATCTAAAACAAATCCTTGTGATAAAACGGCACGGTATGGTGACTTACCAGTAGTGGCAACACTAGTAATCAAACTAGAGTTAAACCATCCACGATATTGGTCACTACCTTCAAGATATAAGTCAGCTGGGAAACTAGTTTCATTTCTAGCTGACATTACTGCACGGTGACTTGAACCTGAGTCAAACCATACGTCCAAAATGTCAGTTTCTTTTCTAAACTTTCCATTTGGTGAGTGTTCTGAAGTAAAGCCTTCTGGCAATAATTCAGTTGCACTCTTAGTGTACCAAGCATTTGATCCTTCTTTTGCAAAGATATCAGCCACGTGGTCGATAATTTCTTTATTAACAATTGGAGTATCATCTTCTGCGTAGAAAATTGGCAATGGCACACCCCAAGCACGTTGACGAGAAATTACCCAGTCACCACGATCCTTGATCATGTTATGCAAACGAATTTTACCCCAGCTTGGCTTGAAATCAACTTTATCAATTTCTGACAAAATGTTATCACGAATTTTATCAATTGAAGCAAACCATTGGGTAGTTGCACGGTAGATAACAGGCTTTTTAGTACGCCAATCGTGTGGGTATGAGTGAGTGAAGAAACTCAACTTAAGGAGTGAGCCATTTTCTTCCAAACGCTTAGTAACAATCTTGTTAGCATCGTCGTAGAAAAGTCCTTCAAGTTCAGGATCCTTAACTTCTTTAGTAAAACGACCTTGATTGTCTAATGGACTAAAGACAGGAATACCGTATTTACGACCAACGTTGTAGTCATCTTCACCAAAACCAGTAGCGTTGTGAACTAAACCAGTACCATCTGAATCAGTTACATAAGCGTCGTTCATTACTAAGCTGGTACGATCGTAAAGTGGGTGTTGTACTTCCATTCTGTCAAAGGCAGTACCTGGCAATTCAGTAAGTACTTCGTAATTTTCCCAACCAAGATCACTAGCCACAGCTTCAAGTCGACTATTACCGATAACAAACTTACGGTCGCCAACCTTAACTACATCGTACTTAAACTTAGGATTTAAAGTAATACCGACGTTAGCTGGAATAGTCCAAGGGGTAGTAGTCCAAATTACTAATTCTGCATCTTCAGGAACTTCTGGATTTGCCTTAGCAATCTTGAACGCAACGTAAATTGCAGGAGCCTTCACATCGTGATATTCAACTTCTGCTTCTGCCAAAGTTGATTCACTAGATGGTGACCAGTAAACTGGCTTAAGACCCTTGTAAATTAAGCCCTTGTCATACATTTCACCGAATAAACGAACTTCTTCAGCTTCAAATTCTGGTTGTAAAGTAATGTATGGGTGAGCCCAATCTGCACTAACACCAAGACGACGGAAGTCTGCCTTTTGCTTTTCAATTTGTTCTACAGCAAATTGACGGCAAAGTTCACGATATTCCGCACGATCCATCTTTTTACGATCAACGCCCTTTTTAGCCAATTGTTGTTCAACTGGCAAGCCGTGAGTATCCCAACCAGGAATGTAAGGAGCATAAAAACCACTCATGTTCTTAAAGCGAACAATAATATCCTTAGAAATCTTGTTTAAAGAGTGACCCATATGGATATTACCATTAGCGAATGGAGGACCATCGTGTAAGTCAAAACGTGGATGACCTTCATTGATTTTTAGTCTTTCTTCGTAAAGATGATTTTCATCCCATTCTTTTTGCCATTCGGCTTCTCGAACTGGTAAATTACCTCTCATTTTGAAAGCTGTTTTACCAAGATTAAGTGTATCTTTAACTCTCATGTTTTTCCTCTCTAATAAAAAAACTCCGTCCTATCTTAGGACGAAGTCATCGTGGTACCACCTAAGTTGGATAAATAAATTATCCCACTCAAATACTACGTATCGTGTAGTTAGCGTTAAATCAATATCGACAGCTGATCAACCCGCCACAATTATGTTAATCTCTCACCATCATTAACTCGCTGATTCGTATTGGGTTTTACTGCCAGATTTAATCATGATCTCGATAATTATCTGGAAATACAATTTCTAAATTTTTATCTGGTTTATTTTCTGTATTAATTGAGTTTAAGGCATCTCTGACCGTCTTGTCAAGTAAGACATCTGGATCAGGTCGGTTAGAAATAGCTTGAAGGTCAGCCTTTAATTTAAGGTATTCGCTCTTCAAAACATTAAATCTATTTTCTAATTCGCTATTTTCTTCACTAGAAGCATTATTTACGATGCTTTGAGCTTGTTCATTGGCACGATCAATAATAGCTTGACGTTCCTTTTCTACCTGTTCTTGTTGACTTTCTAATTCAACAATTCGGTTTCTCAAATCCACATTTTCATCCAAAGTATCTGCATAATCATCGATGATTCTATCTAAGAATAAATCAACGTCATATGCATCGTAACCCTTGGCTCCACGATGCTTAAATTCTTTATCGTGAATGTCCATTGGAGTTAATTTTTTCTTATCTTCTGACTTTTCCAAAGCTGAAACACCACCTTGTATTTTCCCTTGCGAGTCCCCATAATTTGTGTAATTTTTGCTCGACCAAAATGGCGAACACTTAAGAGATCCTCAATATTTAATATTATATTAAAATCAGTGACAGAATGCCAATTTAATTTAGCTTCTCCTTGACTAATTAGCTCTTGAGCTTGATTTCGACTTTTATGAGTCAAAGCAGAGACTAATGTATCCAGCCGTAAACTAGTAACAATCTCAGTTTGTTCAAGCGAATTATCTTCTGGAATAATAACTTTTTCAAGTGACAACTCTTCTAGTGAGATTGTTGCCCGACCAATTTGGGGTAAATTATCCTGAATATAGCTGGCAAAATCCTTTTTTACAAAAAATTGCCAACGATCTTCAAAATTCAAAATATCTCCAAAAATTGAGAGATCTATTCCTAAGTTAGCAATTGCGCCTAAAACATCACTATGTCTAAGCTGATAAAACTTACTTGGATAATGAATTTCAAAGAGACTAATTTCAAAATCAGACTTAATTGCTGGCATCCAATCAGGATCTAAAATCGCCCGTACTTTTTCTGCATTATTAATACCACCAAAAGAAAATAAACCAGCTTGATTGCCCACAATAGTTTTCAGAATTTGGAATTCTCGTGGATCGAGAAAATCTGTTAATATACGTTGATGTTTAAATTGCATCTGATTAAAAAGACCGACAAAATACTCAATTGTCGGTCTTTCACTATCATCAAAATGCTTATAATACTTATTCGCTTGTATTTTTTCCATTAGCTTAATCTTAATAGAATATCTGTAATTAATTTTTGTGCAATATAGATTACGAATAATCCGATCATGGATGAGAAATCTACTCCCGTTGACATTGTAAATTTCGCAATGGGCCCCACACGAAACAGGGAGAGATATGGTTCAACAATTGCATGAATCAATCTTCCAACGAAAGATTGTGCAAGTATTGGAACCCAACTCAAAATAGCATCGATTACGATAATAATGCTATAAATCCACAAAATCCAATCTATTCCAAAAATAATCTTAAAAATCATTTTAGTTAATTGAATCAGATTTATCTACAAGGTCGCTAATGGTACCTGTAGTTTGAAACTTAGGTGGGGTTACTAAGAAAATCTTATCGCCAACACGTTGAATTTCACCATCTAAGGCATAAACAGTACCTGTCAAGAAATCAACAATTCTACGAGCCGATTCGTCATCCATTCTGCTGAAGTTAACAATAACTGCTTGGTTATCAAGTAACTTGTCGCCAACTTCTTTAGCATCTGAGAAGACACGAGGTTCGTATAAAGTGATTTCACTAGTTTGATTTGCCAAACTTGAATTTCTTGCCTTATCAATGTTGATCATCTTGCTGTTGTTGCTTGCTTGATCTTCAACGTTTACTTCAGGTTCTTCGTATTCTTCTGTTTCGTCATCAAGACCAAAGAAGCGTGATAACTTGTTTTGTAAAGCCATAATTCTACCTCCTATTTATCTGAACGGTGCTTAAAAAATGGAATGTCATTGTCATCATCATGATCATCGAAACTAGTTTCGATTTGTGAGACATTTGAATTATCATCAGCAAATAAATCCATAGCTGAAGATTCCTTATCAGGTTCTTCCTTAACTTCTGAGTGACGGCTTGAACTACCTACACCCCATACTGAAGTTGGATCCATCATCTTTTGCTTTTCAGCTTCATTTTCATTATTTTTAGTTGCTTCTGCACTTTCAACTGGTGCTTCTTCAACTGGTGAAGAAGCTACTTCAGGCTTAGAATCTAAAATTGGAGCTTGTACTTGCTTACCTCTACCAGGCAATGCATCTGAAGCACGTGATTCTAATTCTGAATCAATACCAGTAGCAATTACAGTAACAACTACTTCATCACCTAAGTTAGGGTTAATTGCAGTACCAAAGATAATGTTGACATCTTCACCAGCTGCTTGAGAAACAATTTCTGAAGCGTCTTGTGCTTCAAACAAAGTTAAGTCTGGTCCACCAGTGATGTTCAAAAGCACTTGCTTAGCACCATCGATTGAGACTTCAAGTAATGGTGATGAAATAGCTAACTTAGTTGCTTCAACAGTTCTGTTTTCACCATTTGCTCTACCAATACCCATTAAGGCAGCACCTTGTTTTTCCATAACTGTCTTAACATCGGCAAAGTCCAAGTTAACGTAGTCAGTTGAAGTAATCAAATCTGAAATACCTTGAACACCTTGCTTAAGAACGTTATCAGCTTCCTTAAAGGCATCCATCATAGGTGTCTTCTTGTCAACCATTTCAAGCAAACGGTTATTAGCAATGATAACCAAAGTATCAACATATTGCTTCAATTCAGCAATACCGGCTGCTGCGTTCTTTGAACGGCGTGGTCCTTCAAAACTAAATGGACGGGTAACAACACCAACGGTAAGAGCACCAGTTTCACGAGCAATCTTTGCTACAACAGGAGCTGCACCAGTACCAGTACCGCCTCCCATTCCGGCAGTGATGAAAATCATATCTGCACCTTTAAGTGCTTCTGATAAAGTTTCTTCACTTTCTTCAGCTGCTTTTTGTCCAACTTCTGGGTGTGAACCTGCTCCCAAACCTCTAGTCAATTTAGGACCAATTTGAATTTTGGTTTCAGCCTTATTACTATTTAAAGCTTGAACATCGGTATTGGCTGCAATAAATGATACACCTTGCACACCATCATCGATCATTCGATTAACAGCGTTACCACCGGCACCACCTACACCAATTACTTTAATAACTGCGTTCTTGTTGTCTTCTGCATCGAACGTAAAATCCATCTTTAAACCACCTTTTAATCAAAGAACTTCTTGATGAAGTCTTTAAAATTCTTCTTATTTTCTTTTTTATCTTGCTTATTCTTATCTTTTGAAGCTAGTATATTTAATTTACTGTTTTTATTATAAGCTTCTTCGGATAATTTTTCACCTACAGGTCGAGATTGTTCTTGAATTGTTGGCTTTTGAACATCTTCCTCAGGTTGGATCAATTTAGTTTGATAAATGACATCTGTTGCTAAAAATTCAATATCTGTCATCTTTGAAACATAATTGACGATTCCGTAAGCAACTGAATAAGCACTATTTCTCATACCTAATTGATCAGGCTTATAAACTCTCGTCTTAACCCCTAATCCTTGGCTGACAAGTTCGCCAATTCCTTGAATTGCACTTGCTCCCCCAGTAATAATGATACCGCCAGGCAAGTCGAGCATATCATGCTTTGCAAGACCTTTAGCAATCTTAGTTAAAATTTGCTCGATCCGTGCATTAATAATTTCACTCAAATACTTTTCATCAACCGTTTGTTGATCAGAAGCACCTACTGTTGGGACTACAAATTTGCTTTCAGATGAGGCTAATTCTGGATCGGCAAAACCATAATCATGTTTCAAGCTTTCAGCTTCTTTTTGGCTAGTCGCCAAGACAACTGAAATATCTTTAGTTACGTCAATTCCACCATTTAAAACAACGTTGGCATATTTGATTTTTCCTTGGTGAATGACAGTCGCACTAGTAGTTCCGCCACCTAAGTCAAGTAAGATTGAGCCGAAGGTTCTTTCGCCTTCACTCAATGCAACGCTTGAAACAGCTAATGGAGCTGGTACAAAGAAAGAATTATAAACTTGTGCCTTTTCCATTGCCTTATTTAAGTTATGCAACAGACTATCTGGTGCTGTTAACAAAATTCCAGTAACCGCTAAAGAATGAGCGATCATCTTTCTAGGATCTTTAACGTCAGTCCTACCATCAATCACAAAACGACTTGGCAAGTAACTGATAGCACTACGACCTTGATGTTCAGCAGATTTAATTGCTGAATTCAAAACGTGCTTGACATCGTCATTAGTTACTTCTCTTCCGGTATCTGAAACACTAAGTACACCAGAAGCAGTTTCCAGTTGTAACATGGTAACTGGAATACTCGTAACTACACGATTAATTCTTGATCCTGCTTTTTCACTTAATTCATTTATGGCTTTTTTAATCGCAGCTGCTGTTTCGTCAATGTCGACTATTTGTCCATGACTCATACCTTCATTATGGCTCATTGCTGCCCCGATAACTTTTCCGTTATCTGAAACTACAGCTTTAATTGTGCTTGTCCCAATATCTAAGCCAACTAATAAGTTTTGGTTTTCCACAATCTAGCCCCCAATTTTATTTGTACATATATAAAATTGTAACATAATTCTTTTTGAATTCACATGTTATCTAATATCATATTTCTGTTTTTCTGCTGAAGTAAGGGCTCTTGTAAACGCACCCACTTCCATGTCGATGACACTCTTCTTAGCAGTTTGACTGGCAATTGCGTCATAATACTTAACTTGTTTTAAAAAGTTGTTGGTATTTGCAATCACTAAATTGCCATTTTTCATCACAAAGATTAGCTTTGATGCACGCTTTTCTCTAGTATCAATGATTTTTACATCATTTCTGAATGATTCAGGTAATTTATTGTAGAGCTTCAAGATTGTATTAGTTTTTTCTTCGTTCGATTTACCTAAAAGCACTGCATATTTTGAATTAATCATGCTCTTATCTAAGATAAACTTACCCATCTTGCCATTAGCTAAGACTTTTTGATAACCATCTGATTCTCGAACATAAGCCAAAGTTTTTGCTTCAAAAATTTGAACTTTAATTCCACTTAAACCATCAAAATGATATTTAACTCGATCAATCTCAGGATATTTTTTGTTAATTTCCTTGGATTGCTTACCTTCGTGCAAAATTAAATCTGGAATCTTTGAGGTAGATTTGATGTTTAAAGCTTTAACTAATGAATCAGAAACAATATCATTAGCTCCAGTAAAACTTACTTTTGAGACAAAAGATAATGGTGAAACGTAATATCCTAACGCAATCAATAGGATAATAAACAACAGCATTAATGGTAAAAGGATCCGTCTAAATGATCTTTTTCTAATGGCTTTCAGACCAGAAAGCTGCTTTGATACTTTTTCAGTTTTTGGTGCTTGAGTCCGATCTCGGTGGTCAAGATAATTGGATAATTGTTTGCGTGGATCAAGCTTAGTTACTCGCTTTTTACTCACTTAGCGAATCCTCCTTCCTTTATAAATGTGATTGAATAAGTTCTAACATTTGATCGATAATCTGATCAGATGAATCAGTAATTCCTAAATTACGGCTAGCTTCTGCCATTTCATGAGCCACTTTTTGATCTAATAACAAGTGATCAATCGATGATAATAAGCAATTTGGATTTAAATCATGTTCTGGCAAGACAATTGCGGCACCCTTATCTTCCAAGTCAACTGCATTTTTATATTGGTGGTTATGAGTGACATTTGGACTTGGAATCAAAATTGCAGGTACACCTAAAGCAGTAAATTCTGCAATACTTGTAGCACCTGAACGTGCAACAACAGTAGTCATTTGAGGCAATAAGCCTGGCATATTTTTAATATATGGCAAAATCACAATGTTTTTAGCTAATTCATGATTTTCAAGTTTTTCTTGAATCTTATCATAATAGAAAGTACCTGTTGCCCAGATAACTTGATAAGGCTTTTGTTCAAGTTCCTTGATAGATTCGAGCATAACTCGATTAATGGCTAAAGCACCACGGCTTCCACCGAAAACTAAGACAGTTTCGGCATTTGGGTTAAGACCCCATTCTGAAATGTCGACAGCTTCACCCATATCGCTCAACACTTGTTGACTACGTGGATTACCAGTCTTAACTAGCTTACTTTTTTCTGGGAAATGCTTGCGAGCATCATCAAAACTGTAACAAATTCGATCAACAAAGTGGCCTAAAAACTTGTTAGTCAAACCAACGACACTATTTGATTCATGAATCATGGTTGGAATTTTCATCTTAGCTGCTTGATATACCATCGCACCACTAGCGTATCCACCAGTCCCGAAAACTAGATCAGGCTTAAAGTCTTCAATGATTGCTTTGGCTTCCTTAGTTGCATCCATGAACATTTTAATTGTTTTGAAGTTTTTCAATGGATTCTTACGATTAAAACCTTGGATTGTCAAAGTCTTAAACGGTACACCAGCATTTGGCACAATCCGTGATTCTAAGCCTTTGGCAGTACCAACAAATAAAACTTGATCATCAGTAACCAAATTTCTTTCTTTTAATCGTTCTATAATTGCTAAAATTGGGTAAATGTGGCCACCTGTACCGCCACCAGTAAATATAATTCTCATTATTTTGTCTTCAATTCTTTGATAAAGCTTACGAAATAATCTCCACGTTCTTCAAAAGTTCTAAATTGATCCCATGAAGCACATGCTGGAGATAGCAGAATAACGTTGCCTGCTTCAGATAAGCTATAAGCAACTGGCACAGCCATTTGCAAAGTATCAACAATTTTAATTGTTTCAACACCAGCTTTGCGACAAGCATCTGCTAGTAGATATTTTGATTCACCATACAAGACAGCTGCTTTGACATGACCTTTAATGAATGGAACCAAATCATCAAAAACGAATCCTCGATCCAATCCACCAGCAATCCAAATTTCTGGTTCATTAAATGCAGGCAATGCAACACTAGCTGCTTCAATATTAGTAGATTTAGAATCATTATATACTTTTCTACCATCTAAAGTCATCACATATTGTAAGCGGTGTTTTGCACCAGTAAATGTTGTCAATGTAGCCTTGATATCATCTAGTTCTGCACCCATATGTTGACTAATTGCAATTGCAATTAAACTGTTTTGCATATTGTGTAAGCCAGGTAACAAGACATCACTTGTCTTAATGATTTCTTGATCACCATGATATAATGCTTGATCTTTAAAATAGTAATCAGCTTGATCAGTTTTAATTGAGAAAGTTTTTACCTTAGCTTTTGTTGTAGCTAATTCTCTTTCTAAAATTTCAGCTTGATCTTTGTTAGCTAAGAACAAGTCATTTTCATCTTGCTTTTGAGTAATTAGTAACTTGGCATCACGATAGTTTTCAAAAGTCTTGTGATAATCTAAGTGCACATTTGGGTAAATATCAACAATCGCAGCAACTTTTGGCTTAATTGTATAAGTTCCTAATAGTTGAAAACTTGAAAGTTCGACTACTAATAAGTCGTTTTCATCTGCTTTTAGAACTGCTTCACTAATTGGATAACCGATATTACCCACAGCATATGCGTGATGACCAGTCTTTTGCAAATGATGATCCATAATTTGTTGCGTCAACATTACAGTGGTAGTTTTACCATTTGAACCAGTTACAGCAACATATGGAGCACTTGACACATTCAAGGCAATTTCAGGTTCAGTTAAAATTGGTAATTTAGCTTTTTCAGCTGCCACAACCATTGGGTTTTCATAAGGAATCCCAGGATTTTTAACCATGAAATCAAATTTTTTTTGTTCAAACAAATCCACAGGATGCTTACCACCAATGACCGTTACGCCAAGTTTTTGCAATTCTTGAGCATGTTCATTAGTTGATAAATCTGATTTATCGTTCAAAGTAACTGTTGCTCCAAGTTTCAACAACAACTTAGTAACCGCAAAACCACTTTTTCCTAAACCTAAAACTAAAACCTTTTTACCACGATATGTGTCAATATCTTTCATTATTTATTAACCCCAAATTTGCAAATAAATTAATCCACCAATAAGTTGAACAATCCAGAAGACTATATCAACCTTCCATTCGCTCCAACCACACATTTCAAAGTGGTGGTGGATTGGAGACATTTTAAAAATTCTTTTTCCAGTTGTCTTGAATGAGATAACTTGCAAAATAACACTTGCAGTTTCCAATACAAATACAATTCCAATCAATAAAAGTGAAAGTGGATGTCCAAGCAAAATGGAAATAACGGCTAAGACACCACCTAAAGCTAGCGAACCAGCATCACCCATAAAAATTTTGGCAGGCTTGTGGTTGTAGAATAGGAAACCAATTAAAGCACCCATGACGCTGATGCAGAAATACATGATTTGAATTTCATCTTGGAGATATGCAAGCCAAGCATAAAAACCAAATGAAATAACAGACAATCCACTGGCTAATCCATCTAGCCCATCTGAAAGGTTAACTGCATTTGAGAAACCGACCATCCAAATGATGATGAATAGATATGCAATTATCATATCAACAACTGGTCCAAAGAATGGAATTGGTGAGCTAATTTTGAATTTACCTACCGCTAAAATCACGAAGGTAATAATTGCTAGCAAAAGTTGTAGACTTGCTTTTTGCCAAGCTCTAAGACCTAAATTACGTTTGAAGTGAATCTTCAAAAAGTCGTCTGAAAAACCAATTAAGCCGTAGCCTAAAAAGTTAATTAGTATGAGCAAATATGTTAAATCGTTCCATCCGCTAAAAAACATTGGAATAATTGCAGCAACTAAGACAAAGACAACTCCTCCCATTGTTGGAGTCCCACTCTTCTTTTGGTGCCACTTAGGACCTTCATCTCTAATTTCTTGTCCTTCACGATGAATGTGCATGTAAATAATTAGCCATGGAATTAACAAAGAAGTTAATACCATTGAACTAATAAAGACAGCTAGAAATATACCCATCTAATTACTCCTTAAGCTTTAATTTAATTTTACTTGAACGATTAATTTCTTTTCCTATTTGGATAGATTGACTTTCAACCTTACCATTTCCAGATTGAGAAATTCTAATACCGGTTAATTCACTAAATTCTTCTATTAAAGTAGAATTCCATCCGGTCATATCTGGCATCTTTAATTTTCCACCAGTGTAGGCCATCACAGTAGTACCACTTGGCAAATTATGACCTGACTCTTGTTGTTGAGCCTTAACTTTCTTGCCAGTTCCTAAAACCAAAAGATGTAAGCCACTTTCCTTAACGGATTTCTTAGCTTCTTCAGTTGATAAACCAACAATATTTGGAACTTGTCGTAAATCAATACTTGAAGTATTGTTTCTGTCCATCACGGCAACTTGCTTCATTACAGGTTTGAAGATTTGAGACAAAATTGTTTCGGCTGGATCAGACATATTTCTAGGTTGTTGCATTGTAATATAAACCGCATATTTTGGTTTATTTGCAGGATATACACCAACTACAGAGAAAATGTAGTTACTATCACCAGTCAAATATCCGCCACCCTTAGGGTTGGCAATTTGTGCAGTACCAGTCTTAACCCCAATGCTTACACCTGGGATTCGGTATGCATACCCAGTACCATAGTTTTTATTCAAAACTCGTTTCATGTTTGACAAAACAGTTTTAGCTGTTTCTGCACTGTAGACTGGACTACCAACCTTTTTGACTTTGTATGTCTTCACCACTTTACCATTAGCATTTACTTCTTTTGAAATAAATTGTGGCTTAACCATTTGACCATCATTAGCTAATGAACTGAAGGCTTGCATCATTTGCATTACATTGACGTTTACACCTTGTCCAAAACTAGTAGTAGCTGCATCAACGACAGAGCTAAATTGCATAAATCCAGCTTGCTCACCAGGAAGTGTAACTCCTGTTTTCTTTCCGATACGGAATTTATTCAAGTATGACTTCCAAACTTTCTTACCCATCTTTTGTTCTAACAAAGTAAAACCAACGTTACTTGATCTTGGGAAGGCTTGTGAGAATGGAATTGAACCCCAACCGCTTGTTTGCCAGTCGTGAATTGTTGAACCAGCGACTGTGACAGAACCAGAGTTGTAGTAAGAATTTGGATGATAATTACCACTATTTACTGCAGCTGATAATGTTAGGATCTTGAAAACACTACCTGGTTCATATGTATCTTGAACTAATACATCACGATAAGAGCCAGTTAAACCACTCTTAGTTTGAGGGTTAAAAGTTGGTCTTTGACTTGCTGCTAAAACTTCACCAGTCTTGATATTTTCAACCACACCAGTCAACTTAACTGGACGATATTTAGTCATCACTTGTGTCATATATTGTTCCAACAAGCTTTGAATTTGCGAGTCAATGGTCAAGTATAAGTTATTACCATTTTGTGCTGCTTTGTAGATATTGTTTCGCTTATTCTTTGAAGCAGAATTGGTCATTTGGTAACCATCTGTACCAGTCAAGTCTTTATTGAACCATGCTTCTAATCCCATCGTACCGGTAAGTACTTCTTTACCAGTTTTCTTATCATAAGTAGGAGTTGCTAAACCAACAATATGGGAAGCAAAAATTCCGTTTGGATAAATTCTTGATGGCGTTTGGTAAAACTTGATTCCAGGTAAGTTCATTTTTTCGATGGCTTTCTTTTGTGCCAAAGTCAAATTAGAACCAGCTGAACCAAATTGCACTTGGAAGCTTTCTGTACTTGGATTCAAGTATTTAAATATCTTATCTTGACTAATTTTTAAGACAGTACTTAATTTAGCTGCAGTCTCTTCTTTATTAGTGACATAAGCAGCTTTACCTTCGTAATCAATATATGATTTATCTAAAATTGCGTAAACAGTATAGAGGTGTGAATCTTCTGCTACTACCAAACCGTTACGGTCGTAGATAGTACCACGACTAGCAGAAATGGTTCGATTAGTTGCATATAAAAGTTTTGTACGTTCAGAAATGTCTTCCCCATCAATCTTTTGGGTGACACCTAAGTATAAAAATCTGAATACAAAAATGACAAAAACCAAAGCTACCACTATTTGGATTACTCTTCCGATAGTAAACCGGTTTTTGAAAGCTTTGGTTTGTAATAAGTTTGTGTTGCGTTTGTTTCTATTATTATTCATTAGCGAATAGTCCGAATATTACTTTCATTTAAAGATAAGCCTTGTTCTCTAGCAATCTTTGCTAAACGAGAACTGGTAGTTAATTCACCGATTCGTTGATTCAAATCAGTTACTTTATTTTGATTAGTAGTAATTGCTTGTTGAATTTCAGATAAATCGCTCTGGGTAGCTGTAGCAAGATTGCTTGTTGAAATGCACAAAGTAGCTAACAACAAACTCACTACCACACCAGTAGCGAGTAAAGCTTTTTCAAATAAGCTATACTTAACCTTACTAGTACTTAAAACTAATTCACTTTGATTATCATTTACGTAACTTTGTTCATAAGCAAAGTCATATCTTCTTGCTGAGCTATCAGCCATAAATCCTACCTCTATATTTTTTCTGCAACGCGCAATTTTGCACTATGTGAGCGATTATTATCGTCTAGTTCCTCTTGGGTAGCCACAATCGGTTTCCTATTAACCAGCTTCAAAGTCGGTTTAAGATTTTCAGGAATAACCGGCATCCCCTTAGGAAGAGTTACTTCAGAATATTTTTTAAATATTTGTTTCACGAGGCGATCTTCTTGCGATTGAAAAGTAATAACGCTAATTCTTGCACCAGGTTTCAGCAATTTAATTGCTTCTTCCAGTGTTTCTTCCAAGACATCGAGTTCGCGATTAACCGCGACACGTAAGGCTTGAAAGGTTTTCTTAGCGGGGTGCCCACCAGTGCGACGTGCTTTAGCAGGTATTGCTTCCTTTATTATATCAACTAATTCAGTCGTTGTAACTACTGGTTTGACTTTTCTATGCTCAATTATCTTTTTTGCAAT
The DNA here is from genome assembly GCA_030530865.1 of Lactobacillus sp. Lineage (GTDB taxonomy): Bacteria > Bacillota > Bacilli > Lactobacillales > Lactobacillaceae > Lactobacillus. Next base: position 217,101 of record JAUMUC010000001.1, on the reverse strand, counting down.
TGAGCGTGAAAACTTTTCATCTCCATATTTGTACAGCAAATCAGCTAATTCCTTTTGACTTAGCTCATTTACCAGTTGATACGCATCAACTTCTTGGCTTTGATCCATGCGCATATCCAACCGTGCTTCAAATCGGTAAGAAAACCCGCGTTCAGGTTGATCGAACTGAGGTGAAGAAACACCTAAATCATAGTAAATGCCATCAATGCCATCGGTAAAACCTAGCTTTACCAAGTTCTGCTCCAAATGACTAAAGTTGTCATGAACTAAAATCAAGCGTTTTTCCGCAATTTCTTTAGCAAATTTTTTCTTTCCTTCAGATATTGCATACTCATCTTGATCAAACCCGATCAAAGTACCTGTTGGCAACTTGCTCAACATATACTCAGCATGGCCACCACCACCAAATGTCGCATCAACATATAGACCGTCATCCGTTGGTTGTAAATTATCAATTGTTTCTTTTAAGAGAACGCTTGTATGCTTAAATGTCATAAGTCAATATCTTCCAAATCTTCTGCAATTTCATCGTAATCTTCACTAGCAACATTAGAAAAGTCTTCCCAACGTTCCTTAGACCAAATTTCAATCCGATCTGAAACACCAACTATGACACAATCTTTATCGAGTCCGGCGTGTTGTTTTAACGTTGTGGTCAATGTAACGCGTCCTTGATTGTCGAACTCAGATTCCATAGCCCCAGAATAGAACATCCGGGTAAAATTACGGGCATTTCTCTTGGTTAAAGGAAGTTTAGCAAGTTTGGCTTCAATAATGGACCACTCCTCTTCGGAATATCCGAAGATACAGCCTTCCATTCCGCGAGTAAATACCATTTTTTTACCAACTTGTTCACGCAATTTAGCAGGAATAATCAATCTGCCTTTTGCATCAAGTTTATGTTGATATTCACCCATGAACATAGCCAAGCCCTCCTTCCTAAATAATAATTTACCACTTTTCACCACTTTGTGCCACATAGTTTCACAAATAATCCACTTTTTTTGTAATTTTATTTTTGAGAAAAAGAAAAAAGGCTTGAAATCAATGTTTCAAGCCTTTTAATTTAAGTGGTGGATAAGTGGGGATTAAATGTTAATAATGAATAACCCTATTATCCAAACGATACTTGTTAAAGTTAACAAATCCCATAACATTCTAAGTGTTGCCTTTAATGATATGTTTTTCTGCTGAAAACTAGCCCAGATAATCAGAAAAATTGCACCCAAAATATAGAAAAATAAACCAAACGGTAGAAATGGTGTTATTTTTGTAACTTGGCAAAAAGTATGTACTGCCAAGATCATAAAAATTGGTAATAAGTCATATTTTTTAAATTGAGCTTTTGGGAAAAATTTTCCTAATATAAAAGTCACAATTAATCCTAAAATAATCCAACCAAATACTAATGTCATAAGCGACCTCCTGCAAGTATTATATAGCAATAAATTTGAAAAAAATAGTCAAACAGGCTAAAATAATAGTATCGGGAGGTATGCATATGGCTAGAAAAAAGCATCGTAGTAAATTTAAGATTATGCAAATGATTGTTTTAGGCCTCATGGCTTTTGTTACTTTAGCAGCAATCGTTGTAGGTATTCTTCCATACTTGTAATTCTAAAAGTCTACATAAAAAAAGACTGGGTGAAATTCATCCAGTCTTTTTTTAATGCAAACTATAACGATCAAGATCTTCAAAGAAAGGATAATTTTCTACTAAAGCTCTTGTCGGATTGTAATAAATTGCAAATATAAATGTTGTTAAGAAAAGATTACCTAGCAAATGTAATGCTAATTGCCCCAGTGTCAATTGAGCCATTTTAGTAAAATTAAAGATTAACCAGATATAAACAATAATCAAGCTTGTACCAATTATCACAATAATCCATCTTACCAAAAAGTTTTCAGGCAAAATTCTAGAAAGATATCTGCCGTAAACAACTGCTAATGGAAGAGCAACTGCATATATTCCAAAGACGCCCCAAAAATAGCTATCTGCAATAATACCAACAGCTAGTGCCAACCAAACATTATTGAAATTCATGTCATCAAAAATGCTGATCAATAGGATAAAAATCGGTAATCCCATCACAGGTGCCTGCCAAAAACCAGTAACAATGATGCCAGATAATGCTTTAGCATAAATACCATCTAAAAAGATAGCAACAATCGCAGCTACAAGTGGCCACCATTTTTTCATAACCCGCATTGATTAGACCTTTCTACTGATTACAGTTACTACAGAAGGATCATTAATATTACCTGCAAGATTAATCAAGATAACGTTAGACAAACCAAATGAGTCCTTCGTTGTTTGAGAAATTGTTCCGATCAATAAGCCTTTTGGAGTAATTCCACCTAATCCACTAGTGTATACCTTAGTTCCTTTAGCTAGCTTGCTACTGTCAACAACTTGCGTAAATGAAACTTGATTTGAACTAGTTACAGATAAAATTCCGTGAACAGACTTGCCATTTTTGGTAGTAGCTTGGACTGCAAATCTGTTGGCTGATTGGTCAGTGGTAGTAATCAATTCAACCTTGCTAGTTACCGCATTAACTTCTAAAATTCTACCAATAACTCCCCCGCCACTCATTACGGCCATGTTCTTTTTAATACCAGAAGCTGATCCTTTATTAATAGTAATAATGTCTGACCAAGTATCTGGAGAACGAGATATTACTGATGCATCAATTTTAGTATAATCGCTCAAAGTTGAATCAAGCTTTAACGCTTTTTTGAGTTGTCTATTTTCTTCTTCAAGAACTGAATTTCTGGCTTCCGTTTGATCTAATTCATCAATTCTTGCCTTTAATTTGTCATTTTCTTCTTGAACCTTTAAAAGATTGTTGACGCTAGTCGCACCACCAGTAATCAAATTAACGGGAACATTAACCACATTAGCTCCAATGGCAACAATATCGTTACCTAATGATTGAATGATCAATGGAGCTTTTCGATTGTTTCTAAGTCCAACTGAGCTAAAAATGATAACTAAAACTAATAAGACAGTTCCGAAGATTGAGAGTAATCGTTTATTTTCGAAAAAGTTTTTCATTAAAAATCTTCCTAATCAAAAACCGGCCAAACGCCGGTTTTTATTAACGACGAGTGCGTCGCATAACTTCGATATTCTTAAGTGATTCACCAGTACCAATTGCCACACAATCTAATGGTTCTGGAGCAATAAATACAGGCACCTTAGTTGAATCTGAAATAACTTCTGGTAAGTGCTTAAGTAATGCACCACCACCTGTTAAAACGATACCATGGTCGATAACATCGGCAGCGATTTCTGGAGATGTTTGTTCCAATGTTTCTTTAATTGCAACAATAATATCTTGAACGACATCTTGAATAGCTTCAGCAATGTTAACTGCTTCTACTTCTAATGAACGTGGAAGTCCTGAAACTAAATCACGACCTCTAATGCTGATGCTACCTAATTCCTTAGCACCTTCAAGTGAAGCTGATCCGATTTGGATCTTAATATCTTCAGCAGTTCTTTCACCAATCAACATGTTGTATTTAGCATGAATGTAGTTAACAATTGCTGCGTTGAACTTATCACCAGCTTGGCGAATAGAAGTTGAACTTACAATACCACCAAGTGAAATAGTAGCAACATCAGTAGTACCACCACCGATATCAACAACCATTGAACCTGTTGGATCCATAACTGGAAGTCCGGCACCAATTGCAGCAGCAAATGGTTCTTCGATAACAAATGCTTCTCTAGCACCTGCGACACGAGCTGCATCAATAACAGCACGCTTTTCAACTTCAGTAACTCCAGAAGGAACACAAATCATAACTGATGGCTTAGTTCCGCCACTAGTCTTTTCCATAAAGTACTTAAGCATAGCTGCAGTAGTATCATAATCTGCAATAACTCCATCCTTCATAGGACGGATAGCTCTAATAGTTCCAGGAGTACGTCCAATCATTTCACGAGCTTCTGAACCTACAGCAATAACTTCTCCAGTTTGCGTATTCTTGGCAACAACAGAAGGTTCGCGTAAAACGATCCCCTTACCTTCCATGTACACTAAAGTGTTTGCTGTACCAAGGTCGATTCCGATATTTTTTGATCCTAATCCAAGCACGAATATCTCTCCTTAAAAATTGTGGTCTAAATCGATTAAAATTATACCACATGATAAATATAAAGGCTATCAATTCTATGATTAAACTAATTCTAATAAATGTTGTTCAACAAAGCTCATGTATTTTCCCTGGCCAACAATAAAATGGTCTAATAATTGGAGATCGACCAATTTTAAAGTTTTGGACAATCTTTCAGTTGTTTTCATATCAGCTTGTGATGGTGTCAAATTGCCAGATGGATGATTATGGCAAATGAAAACTCCCTTAGCTCCGTATAAACATGCCCAGCTAATTATTTCTCGCGGATGAACTACTGTCCGATCAAAAGTACCAACAAATAACTTTTTCTTAGCTACTACCCTACCAGAGCGATTGACATAAATCCCCCAGAATTCTTCATGTTGCAAGTAGGATAATTGCTTTGAAAAATATTTTCCAAGAGATTCAAGACTTAAGACTTCTGGCAATTCTTTGGGAATAACTTCGTGAATGCGTTCAATTAAAGATTCTGTGGTCACTGCTAAATCTTTAGGGCAATATGGTCCCTTGATATATTTGAAAAATTGCTCAAAACTTTCGATTTGATTTTTCTGTAAAAACACTGCCAAATCTTCAAAATCATAAATACCTTGATCAAACAAAGCTTCTTTAAACCAAGTAAATAATTCTTGATCAGTACTAATTAACGCCTTTTCATAAATTGGATAATCCATATAAAAAACTCCTTCCACTTTTATTTACGCAAAAGGAGCTTTTTTCTTCTTAAATTTTTATTCTTTTTACGACTTCTTCCAAAGAATCACAAATTAAATCTGCTTGCTTTTCTTCTTGAGGTCGCATTTCTAATAAATCTGGAACCACAATTCCATGAATGCCAGCTTGATAAATTGCAGTACAGCCAGCTCGAGAATCTTCAAAAGCTACCAAGTTTTCCTTTGGTAACTGCATTTCTTTAGCTGCTGCTAAATAGATATCTGGAGCGGGCTTTGCTTGTAAATTATTGGCAACAACATCATCATAGCTAAGAACAAAATCAAAGTAATGATCTAGCTTAACTTCTTTTAATGCTCTTTCAATAAAGTCAGCATGATTACTTGAGGCAATCCCCAACTTAATCTTATTTTTCTTCAATAATTCTAAAAGATCATGACTTCCAGGCTTAGCTTGCAACTTACCTTCAGCAATCCACTGATCAACTAGATCATCAGTCCGCTTGATGAACTCATCTCTTTTAGCTTCAGATGGAAAATATTTTTTATAAAAAGCATGTAATTGATCTAATGACAAACCAGCTAATTTAAGATAGCTGTCATCTGGTAAGCCAAGCTTTTCTTCATTACTTGCCTGAATATTTGCTTTCCAATATAAATGTTCGCTATCAATCAGTAGTCCATCCATATCAAAAATGGCACCCTTGATATCTGCATCAATTCCGTCAATGTGCATCTTCTTCTCCTTGTAAAATTGCACTCACCAAATAAAATGAACCAGTAACTACTAAGATCTCGTCAACTTTCAAGCTTGCCTTCAACTGAGAATATGCGTGCCAATAATCAGGGTCAAATTTTGACTGCAATTCAGTTGGAAAATCTGTTTTTTCAGCAGCTCGATGATAGTCAATTCTAGTGAGATAAATTTCCTCTTGAGGTGAAAAGACTTGCAAAACTTGCTCAATCTTTTTATCCTTCATCATCCCCAATAAGACCTTGATCTTACTTGGATGCTTTTGCCTTAATTCCGTCATCAAAGCAGCAATTGCTTGTGGATTATGTCCACCATCAAGCACAATCAAAGGATCAGTCTGCACAACTTGATATCTACCTGGGATTTTGGTGGTTCGAATTATTTCCACTTCTTGTTGTTCAGACAAAGCAATTTTCAATAGCTTAGTCGCTTCAATTGCCATTGCTACATCGTATTGTTCTACCAATGGCTTGTCAGCAAATTCAGCTAATAATTGAAAGTCTTGCCCTAGTTCAAAAATTGGAGCCTCAAGTCCCTTAGCTTTTTTAAGTAAAATATTTTTAACACTTGCTGGCATTTTTCCAATGATGACTGGTCGCTTTTGTTTAATAATGCCACTTTTCTCAATCGCAATATCAGCTAAAGTAGGTCCAATAATTTGCTCATGATCCATTGCCACCGTTGTGATGACAGATAACTCAGGGATAATGACATTCGTCTTATCATGTTCCCCACCAATTCCGACTTCAATCACAGCATAATCTACTCGTTGATCATAAAAATAGAGAAAAGCTAAGACAACTTCATATTCAAAAACGACTAATTGAAAATCAGGCTCTTCTTGTCGAATCTGAGCTAAAACTTTTTCGACTTTAGTCACTTCAGTTAATAAATCATGATCTGAAATTGCTTGACCGTTTAACTGAATTCGTTCGTTAAATTGCCGAATGTATGGTGAAACAAAAAGACCGGTCTGATGACCAGTCTTTGTTAGTAGATTACTGATGTAGTATGCAGTTGATCCTTTACCATTGGTCCCTGTGATATGTACTGTCTTCATTTTATTTTGGGGGTTACCTAGCAAATTTAGCACTTGCTTAATTTTGGATAAATCTCCCCTTTGATGAAGCCTTGGTAGTGCATATAAATAGTTTAAAAATTCATCTAAATCGGTAAAGTTCAACTTATTTACTTTCCTTCAGTTCCTTAATTCTATCCTTAACTGATTGTAATTGATTTTCGTAATCAGCAGCTTTTGCCTTTTCTTTTTCAATTACTGCAGCAGGTGCATGACTAACAAATCCTTCATTAGCAAGCTTCTTTTGAGCACGTGCAACTTCACCAGTTAAACGTTCAGCTTCCTTTTCCATCTTAGCAATTTCATCATCCAAATCAATCAAATCGTTAAGTGGTACAAAGATAGTAGCACCATTGATTACAGCTGTCTTAGCTAACTTAGGTGCCACAACTTTTGTATCAACAACTAAGTCTTTTGGATGTAAGAAGTTTTCAATGTAACTTGAGTTTTCAGTCAAAATTGCTTTACTCTTCACATCATCGATTTGAATCATAATGTCAATTGCACTTGATAATGGTGCGTTAACTTCCATTCTGATGTTACGAACAGCCTTGATAGTTTCGATTAAGAAACTCATTTCATCATCAGCAGTTTGATTTTCAAATTCAGCATGTGCAACTGGGTATGCTGCTAATGAAATACTCTTACCTTCATGTGGCATTGAAAGCCATAATTTTTCAGAAACAAATGGCATGATTGGGTGAATCAAACGTAAAATTTGGTCCAAAATGTAGGCCAAGTTAGCTTGCTTTTGCTTCTTAAGAGCTTCATCATCACCATTCAAAGCAACCTTTGAAATTTCAATGTACCAGTCACAGAAGTCATTCCAAATAAAGTTGTAAAGATTTCTACCAGCTTCACCAAATTGGAATTCATCGAATAAACGAGTTACTTCTTTAACAGTATTGTTCAAGTGAGCAAAAATCCACTTATCACTTAAATCAAATGAGCTTGGATCAATCTTATCTACGCCATCTTCTGGCAAGTTCATGATTACAAAACGGCTGGCATTCCAAATCTTGTTAATAAAGTTCCAACTAGCATCCATCTTGGTGTAGCTAAATCTTGTATCTTGGCCAGGAGCTGTACCGTTTAACAAGAACCAACGAAGTGAATCGGCACCATATTTATCGATCACGTCCATTGGATCGATACCATTTCCAAGAGACTTACTCATCTTGCGTCCTTGTTCATCACGAATTAAACCGTGAAGCACAACATTTTCAAATGGACGCTTTTCAGTAAAGTGCAAACTTTGGAAAATCATTCTTGATACCCAGAAGAAGATGATGTCGTAACCAGTAACTAAAGTATTAGTTGGGAAGTAGTTCTTAAAGTCAGAACTTTCTTCATCTGGCCAGCCCATGGTTGAAAATGGCCATAAAGCACTTGAGAACCAAGTATCAAGCACATCTTCATCTTGATCCCAATTTTCAATATCCTTAGGTGCTTCTTCACCAACGTACATTTCGCCAGTTTCTTTGTTGTACCATGCTGGAATTCGGTGACCCCACCATAATTGACGAGAAATAACCCAGTCATGAACATTGGTCATCCATTGTTCAAACGTGTGAGCAAATCTATCTGGTACAAAGTTAACTGCATCATCAGTTGATTGATTTTCTAAAGCTTTTTTAGCAAGTGGAGCCATCTTTACAAACCATTGAGTTGAAAGACGAGGTTCAACTTGAACCCCACTTCTTTCTGAGTGTCCAACTGAGTGAACGATTGGTTCAACTTTGATTAAGTAACCAGCTTCCTTTAAATCGTCAACTAATTGCTTACGGCAATCAAAACGATCCATACCTTCGTATTTGCCAGCTTCCTTATTCATAGTACCGTTACTGTTCATAACGTTGATCCGCTTCAAGTTGTGACGATTACCTACTAAGAAGTCATTAGGATCGTGAGCTGGCGTAATTTTTACTAAACCTGTACCAAATTCTGGATCAACGTGTTGATCTTCGATAATTGGAATCTTCCGACCAACGATTGGTAAAACAAGTTCTTTACCAACTAAATCTTTGTAGCGTTCATCCCCTGGTGCCACTGCTACTGCAGTATCACCGAACATGGTTTCAGGACGAGTAGTCGCAATTTCTACAAAGCCATCACCATCAGCAAATGGATACTTAATATGGTAGAAAGCACCTTGGTCATCCTTGTGAATAACTTCGATATCTGACAAAGCAGTTTCTAATTTTGGATCCCAGTTGATGATGTATTCACCACGGTAAATCAAGCCTTCTTTGTACAATTGTACGAAAACTTTCTTAACGGCTTTGCTTAATCCATCATCTAAAGTAAAACGTTCACGACTGTAATCAAGTGATAAACCTAACTTAGCCCATTGACTCTTAATGGTTGCAGCATATTCATCTTTCCAAGCCCAAACTTGTTCTAAGAAAGCTTCACGACCCATTTCATGACGGTCTTTACCTTGCTTACGAAGCTTTTCTTCAACTTTAGCTTGGGTAGCAATACCGGCATGGTCCATACCAGGAAGATACAAAGTATCGTAACCTTGCATTCTCTTAAATCTGATTAAAGTATCTTGAATTGCTGTATCCCATGCGTGACCCAAGTGCAACTTACCAGTTACATTTGGTGGGGGAATAACGATTGAATACTTGTGAGCCTTCTTATCGCCAGAAGGTTTGAAAACATCTTCATCTAACCAAGTTTGGTAACGACCCTCTTCAATCGCTTGGGGATCATATTTTGGTGCTAAATCTTTTTTCATGCTGTCCTCCATAAAAAAAGTCCTAGACTAATTAGTCTAGGACGATTATTAACCGCGGTACCACCTATTTTAAGTGTAAATCACTTCGCTTGAATGGCGGTAACGGTGCCAACCGTATTAACCTACTGTTAGTTCAGTTAACAATTACTCTAAGCTACTTATAAGCTCTGATGTTTCTCAGCAAACACATCTCTCTGTTGGTGAGCTTTTTCCTCTTAGACTCATATGCAAAGTATTATACCATGCTTTTTAAAGTAATTCTGCATCTTCAGCAGATTTATTCTGCAAAAACTTTTGATCTGGCAAAATTGGCGTTACTTGAATTCCCGCCATAGCCCGATCAATCAAGCCATCAATATCCAATTCAGCTTCGTATTTTCTAGCTTTATCTAAATGTGGTTTAGTCTTTGGACGTTGTGGTGCAAAAATCGTACAACAATCTTCAAAAGGCTTAATTGAAAGATCAAAAGTACCAATTTTTTGAGCTAAATCGATAATTTCTGTCTTATCCATGGTTACCACTGGACGCAAAACTGGTGTCGCTGTGACATCATTGATTGCTACCATTGATTCCAAAGTTTGACTAGCTACTTGTCCGACACTTTCACCATTGATAATGGCTAATCCACCACGTTTTTCACGAACCTTATCTGCCAAATGAAGCATAAAACGACGTTGGATAGTCATCAAATATCCTTCTGGCAGTTTTTCTTTAATAGTTTCTTGAATTTCAGAAAATGGCACTGCAATAAAATTAATTTTTCCAGAATAGTTTGCCAAAATTCCTGCTAATTCTTTAGCCTTACTTAAAGCCTTATCTGAAGTGTATGGTGGACTAAAGAAGTGCACCATCTCAATATCAATTCCACGTTTTAGAGCTAAGTATGAAGCAACTGGAGAATCAATCCCACCAGAAAGCATCATCACAGCCTTACCTGCTGTACCAACTGGCATTCCTCCAGCACCTTTAATCAAAACGCTAGAAATATAGATTGCATCAAGTCTAACTTCAATTCTTAAGACAAGATCTGGGTGTTTCATTTCTGCCTTTAAATTGTCCATATTTTCATATAAATATGCGGCAACCTTTTGGTTGATTTCGTTGGTATCGTAAGTGAATTTATGATCGCTTCGACGACAATTTACTTTAAAAGTCATTCCAGTCTTAAAAGTTGCTTTCATAACTTCCAAAGCAGTTTCTTCGATTTTTTCTAAAGTTCGTTCACACTTAACTACTGGTGAATAAGTTTGAATTCCAAATACCTTAGAAAGGCGTTCATCAACTTCTTCAAAAGGTGTGCCATGCAAAACAATGTGCATTCTGTCATGACGAGGGTGAAATTCCAAATCTGGAAAATCATATAAAACCTTTTGAATATTGTTTGATAAGCGATTAATGAAGTCCTTACGGTTTTTACCTTTAGTTGAAAGCTCACCGTAACGAACCATCACTTCTGTATAATTCATCTATTTGTCTCCTAAGTGATTTATTTTTGCAAAATGATCGTATAGTTTTTTAAATGCTACCAAGAACTGATCAGCTTCAGCCAGCGTATTTTCTGCATCAAAACTCAAGCGAATTGCTCCAGTTGCGATTGCTTCCGGAATATTCATCGCCATGAGTGTTCCTGCTTCTTTAAAAGTCTTGGAATGGCATGCTGATGTAGTTGAAACATATATTTCATCTTGTTCAAGCGTATGAACTAAGGTTTCACCACGAATGCCTTTCAGTGCTAAACACAAAATGTGTGGTGCGAAGTGGTCATTTGCTGGTGAAAAAATCGTAATTCCTGGCAAGTCACGAACACCTTCCAAGATGTGTTCTTTGACCGCTCTTTCACGTTGACTGTCAGCTAGTTCATTTTCAAGTGTTAAGCGTAACGCTTTAGCCATGGCTGCAATTGCTGGTAAATTTTCTGTACCTGACCGCAAGCCAGTTTCTTGACCTCCGCCATTATGCAATGGCCAAATTTGTTTAGAAACTTTTTTATAAAGGATCCCAACACCACGAGGGCCATGAAACTTGTGAGAAGATAAGCTGAACATGTCAACTCGAGGATCCATAACTTGATCCCAGATCCCCTTACCAATTGCTTGCACAGTATCCACATGAAATAGGATATTTGGGTGATCAGCCAAAATCTTGCTAAACTCATGAATTGGTTGAATCGAACCAATTTCATTATTAACAGCCATAATAGAAACTAAAATGGTATCTTTTCGAATGGCCTTTTTTAAAGATTCAGGAGAAACAAATCCATCCTTATCAACTGGCAATCTAGTAACTTCAAAGCCATCATCTTCTAGTTCAGAAAATGCTTGTCCAACCGAAGCATGCTCAATTTGCGTGGTAATAATGTGTTTACCAAAGGTTTGCTTACTATAAGCTGCTCCTTTGATTGCCGTATTATTTGATTCAGTACCACCTGAAGTAAAAAAGATTTCCGAAGCTTTTACGCCTAATAATTTGGCAACTTGCTCGCGTGCACTTTCTAATAGTTGATGTGCCCGGTCCCCTAATGCATGTAGGCTGGAAGGATTGCCCCAGATATCAGTTGCAACCTTGTTATAAGTTGCTAAAACTTCTGGATTAATTTTTGTCGTAGCACTGTTATCAAAATAGATCAATCTAATTCTCCTAAAGCAAAATAATAACAATTAATTTGCATTAATTGTTATTGTGTTCTGTATAGTATGTTTGTTCAAGTCTCTGATAACTGCCAGGTTCGGCTTTTTCTAATGCTACTGCAATGACATCAAGAGCATTCTTGTAATCATATTTATTTTGATATAAATCCAATGCTTCTTGTTGTGCAGTTTGCATACTTTCCCGATCAGAGAACTTATTTGAATATTGTAACGTTAATTCGACTAAGTTAGCAGCATTAATAATTTCATCTGCTTCTCGCTTCAACCGTTCAACATCATCTGAAATTTGAATTAGCTCTTCAGAAATCTTTTCCATATTCAATCTGACTTGATCTAATTCTTGACTAACTTTAGCAATTTCATTAACTACCAAAGTGTACATTTGTAAAAATCCGTCTGGTTTACCAGGCAAATTACGACGTTCCATTCTACGGTATACTAAGGAAACTTCTTGCTTAAATGAAGCAATTGAATCATTAGCAATGTTTTCTGAAGCGTATAAGCCAGAAAGATCATCAAGCATCGCTTTTTCATTTTCATCAATATGCTTCAAGTCTTCAATATTTTCTGTCCAAGCAGCTTTGATCTTAGAATAAACCGCAGTCTTGTCAGCAATTTTTTGTAGATCAGCTTGATATTCAGCTTGCATATCAATTACTGTTTGCACAAATTGCTTACAATCGTCTAATTCACCATGAGTTAATTCATAACTTTCATCGATATGTTGTACTTTTTCAAGCAAAGCGTCAGATTTTTCTTTAGCTTCATTCAAAAGTTGCAACATCTTATCTTGGTTCTTTTCAACAAATGGTCGTGCCTTATATTCTACAGCCAAAGTGTCATATAAGGTATTAATTTGCGTTTTGACATTTTCAATTCGCTTATTAGCTTCGACCAATTGCAACTTACGAAGTAATTCATCAATTTGGTCAAGTTCATCATATAATTTTTCAATTTGATCATTAAGGTCATCTTCAGAAAAAGCGTAACCTTGATCTTGCATACCAATTAATGTCCGCTTCAATTCACGTAATTGATCTTGGAAAACTTGATGCAATTGTCTTTGAGCTTCTTCGATTTGAGGCAATTGTTTTTGCATTTCACTAATCTTAACTTGCAAAGAATCGAGTGTATGCTTAGCTTCAGCATGGTCACCTTGTGAACTAAGTGAGCGTGATTCAGCAAAATCAACTTCCATTGTGCTCAAATTATCTTCTAATTGTTCTTCAGCAACACCATATTTGTATGAATGAGCTAAAACATTCTTTCTTAAGTCAACATAAAGCTTATTTAACTTTTCGTATTGAGCTTGATTTTCTTTATTAGATTCAAGCAGTTGAGTAAAAATGTCACGAATATTTTTGGCCGCTTCGATTGCTTTATCCATCTTTTCACTAGCTTGATCAAGTTCTTTATTAGCACCGTATAAGCGGTATTTAGCATTTAGATCAGTGGCAACACTTAATAAGCGATTAATTTCAGGAATGTCTCGATTGTGCAAATCGTGTAATCGCTTCTTCCAAATGTTCAAAGTTTCCAAGCTTTCGCCAGCCAACTCCATTTTTTCAATTTTCTTAATATCTTTGTTCAAACGCAAATTGCTAATCATAATCAATTTTTGTTCAATTTCATCAACTAAATTGATTTGCTTACGCTTTGTGTAAAAAATGAAGCCAACTAGTGCCAAAACTAGAATAATGAGTAATATAAATAAATAAGTATGTGGCTGTGACATATTATTCCTCCAAATCTAGTCTAATTATACCAAAGAAAAAGGCTAGTAAATACTAACTAAGCAATTTTTCTAACTTGTTTTCATCCAAAAAAATTGTTATAATTTTCTTCGTGTAAAATATTTGCAGCAATAGGTGGCAAGCTCGTCAACATCTTAATACGTTTAGTGAATTAGTAACCCCGGCTGCATTGGGTGAACATGCAATTTAAGATGCACGAATGTCGAACCTATTCTTAATATTTTACTCCAAATTAATTGTTTTTATTTATTGGAGGATATTTATGTCAAGATACACAGGTCCATCATGGAAACGTTCAAGACGTTTAGGTATTTCATTATCAGGTACTGGTAAGGAAATCGCTCGCCGTAACTATGCACCAGGTCAACACGGTCCTAACAACCGTTCACGCCTTTCAGAATACGGTGAACAATTACACGAAAAGCAAAAGTTACGTTGGATGTTCGGTTTGAACGAACGTCAATTTAGAACTTTGTTCGTTCGTGCAGGTAAGATTCGTGAAGGTCAACACGGTGTTAACTTCATGGCTTTACTTGAACGTCGTTTGGACAACGTTGTTTACCGTTTAGGTCTTGCTACTACTCGTGAACAAGCTCGTCAATTGGTAAACCACGGTCACATTACTGTTGATGGTAAGCGTGTTGATATCCCTTCATACGAAGTTAAGATTGGTCAAACAATCGGCTTACGGGAAAAATCACGTAACTTGCAACAAGTTAAGGACGCTTTGGAAGCAGCTGTTGCTCGTCCATCATTTGTTTCATTTGATGAAAACAAGATGGAAGGTAGCTTAGTTCGTTTACCAGAACGTGACGAAATGGAACCAGAAATCAACGAAGCTTTAGTTGTTGAATACTACAACAAGTTAATCTAATTTTTGGATTTCAAAAGCTTTCTCTACCAAGAGAAAGCTTTTTTTCGTACAATAGAAACAATAAGGAGGACACATAAATGACTGAAGATTTATCTCAAAGAGTGCAAAATGCTGCCAACGGCGTTAAACACGAAACTTTACCAGATCAACGACGTCATTTTCTTGGTTCACTGCGAGAAAGAGTTTATTTGAAACTTTCTAATCAAGAGATTCTCAACAAAGATTTACAAGATATCTTTATGAAACACCTAGATGATTATCAACCATATCATTTGTTAATCAATGGCAATGATAGCACTCACCCCTTCGTTTCACTTGTGATGAAAGAAGCTAGTCAACATGATATTCAATTCACCTTGGTAAATAATGAGAATGCCCTCACTGGTGCAGACGAACCTGCCATTTTGGTTGTTTCTAATGAAGCAATCAATCGGCCAAGAATCGCCCTCACCCAAGTTTACCCACCTGAATTTCCGACTGAAAAATTAGCTGAGCCTAAAAAAGTCGGCTTTTGGAAAAAATTATTTGGAAAGGATTAGCATGAAACCATTAGCTTATCGAATGCGGCCTACTAATCTAGACGAAGTAGTTGGTCAGCAACATTTAATCGGTCCTGGAAAAATCATTCGTCGTATGGTAGATGCCAAAATGCTTTCTTCAATGATTCTTTATGGACCACCTGGTATTGGTAAAACAAGTATTGCTAATGCCATTGCTGGAACAACTAAATATGCTTTTCGAAAATTAAACGCAGCTACCGACGGTAAAAAAGAACTGCAACAAGTTGCTTTAGAAGCCAAAATGTCTGGGAATGTCATTTTGATGCTGGATGAAATTCATCGACTAGATAAAGTAAAGCAGGACTTTTTGCTTCCCCTACTGGAATCTGGTGCGATCATTTTAATCGGTGCAACCACTGAAAATCCATATATCTCAGTAACTCCCGCAATTAGATCGCGTTGCCAAATTTTCGAATTAAAGCCATTGACTGAGAGCGATGCTAGACAAGCAATCTTAAGAGCTCTAACCGATCCAGATAAAGGACTAGGAAAACCTAAAGATTACCTAGACAGTGATGCACTTGATTTATTACTTGAAAAAGGTAATGGAGATCTTAGAGCCATGCTAAACGGCTTAGAATTGGCGGTCAAATCTACTCCAGAAGAGCACATTACTGCCGATGACATTGCTAATTCAATTCAAATGCGTCAACATGCATTTGATAAAAAAGGCGATAGTCACTATGATCTTCTGTCTGCTTTTCAAAAGTCAATTCGTGGCTCTGATACTGATGCTAGTCTTCACTACTTAGCAAAATTAATTGAAAGTGGCGATTTAATTTCTATCTGCCGGCGATTGCAAGTAATTGCCTATGAAGATGTGGGTCTAGCAAATCCTAATGCCTGCATGCGAACTGTCCTAGCAGTACAAGCAGCTAATCAATTGGGTTTTCCTGAAGCCAGAATTCCCCTAGCAAACGCAGTAATCGATTTAACTCTTTCACCTAAGAGTAATAGTGCTTATATGGCCATCAACGAAGCGATCACTGATGTCAAAACTAAGAATACTGGGAAAATTCCAGCAGATTTGCAAGATGCTCATTATCGTGGTGCAAAAAAATTAGGTCGCGGTCAGCATTATCTATATGCTCATGATTATCCAAATGACTGGGTAGCTCAACAATACTTACCCGCCCCATTAAAAAACGTAAATTATTTTAAAGCTAAGGGTAATTCCAAGACCGAAAAAGCATATCTAGAACAGTATTTACGCCTTAAAAAATTACAAAGAGAAAATTTGTGAAAGCGTTAACATTTTTGGTTGACATTTGCTTGAATTTATCTTAATATAAAGATGATCCGAGATGGGCAACAAGCAAATGTATAAAGTTGACCGATCAAAAGAGAAGACGTGGTGGCTGGTAAATAACTACTGAATCGGAAAACTAGCTAGACTAGGATCCATATTCACTGCGATATCAGCCGAATAATTGAGCATTGCGGGTTCAACAAGCGTCATTTTATCTTGTCAGTCAGCTCGGATTTAAGCTATAAAAAAAGCGGCATTCTATGGAATGTCGCTTTTCACTTTAGAGAGGTTATTTATGCTTATCAAAATTTTTGCAGCAATTTTAGTACTTGTCCTTTGGGCACTGTCTTTTTTCATTTTATTTAATAAATCAACGTTTAGAAGCAACTACCCAAAAATCACTGAAAAAGCACTAACTATTTATTCAATTTGCTTTTTCTTAATCGGGATTGCCATCTTATTTGTTGGCTTAACAATGCCAATCCAAAATGTTGTCTACCCTATTTTGGTTGCTGCTATTACTGTCACAATTTTGACAAAACAATTAAATAAATAGCACAAACAATTAATTCTAATGGTAAAATAAGAGTGAAAGGGGTGCTGATCATGTTCAAACAATATAAGAAAATTTTAGTTGCGATTGACGGTTCATCACAAGCTGACTTAGCTTTCAAGAAAGCAGTTGAAGCTGCTAAGAACAATGATGCTACATTACATATCTTAAACGTTATTGATACCCGTGCTTTCCAAAAGGTATCAAGTTTTGACTCTAAGTTAGTCGAAGCAGTGGCAGATGAAGCTAAGGAAAAAATCAAGAAATACTACAAAAACGCTGAAGAAAGTGGCGTTAAAGACGTAGAATACTCTATCGAGTATGGTTCACCTAAATTTGTGATTGGTGAAGAATATCCCAAGAAGCATGATATTGATTTGATCGTGCTTGGTGCCACAGGACTAAATGCTGTTGAACGTTTACTCGTTGGTAGTGTTACTGAATACGTAAGTAGAACAGCCAAATGTGATGTTTTAATCACCAGAAAATAATTCAAATAAATAATAAAAAGGAAGAGCTAATTGCTCTTCCTTTTTTTGTCTAGAAGTCACCTGCTGTACTAAACATGTAATCTTTATTGTGATATTTCATTGAAAGGACGAATCCAATACCAATCATATTACCAATCAAAGCGGATCCCCCTTGAGAGATAAATGGTAATGGAATACCAGTCAATGGTAATAAGTCGATACTCATTCCGATATTTTCAAACACGTGGAATAAAATCATCATGATAATTCCAGTTGAAATATAAGAATAAAAAGCATTCTTAGTTGCAAAGGCATTTCTAACCATTTGAATAATTAAGTATAAATAGATCAGAATTACTGCAACTGATCCTACAAATCCGAAGTTTTCTCCGATTACTGAGAAAATCATATCACTACCACGAACTGGTACATAGACCGAAATCTTACCGATTCCGTTACCCAAAATTTGTCCTGAACCAATCGCCTTCATACTTTGCCACAATTGGTAAGCGTTAGATGAAGTGTCACCTGAAGGATCAAGCCATGAATTAATTCTGGCAAATTGGTAGCTCGCAAACCAGCGACTCAAAAAATGTTGTCCCCAGTCAGTTGTTACCATCAAAATGACAGTCGTACCAATCACTGCTCCAGCAATTACAAATGGCAAAATGATTTTCCAAGTAATTCCTGATACTAGGATTAGCCCACCGGTAATAGCGATGAAAACTAGCATAGTACCAAAGTCATTTTGGAATTTAAGTAAAATTGCAATTGGTACCAGCCACGCAAAGATTTTTCCTAATAAAATCCAGTCATTATGGATCGTATGTGGAATTTCATCATTATGCTTGTTGATTACTCTCGCCATCATCAAAATATAGGCCGGCTTCATTACCTCGGAAGGTTGGAAACTAAGTGGCCCTAGTTTAAACCAACTTTTAGCCCCATTGGCGGCAGCTGCACTACGATCGTAGAAAATTAAAACTGCAATCAGCAGAAAAATCCCTACTCCGTAGGCATATGGTGCAATCTTATATAATTGTTCCGAATCAAACTGCACAATAAAACCAATTACGATGCAGGACACAATAACCCACGCGAATTGCATGAACATTGCTCGTGTTGGTGAGCCTAAGTGACTTTCATCATTGGCATAAGCCACGTAAATGGCATAAACACCAATTAGCAATAAAGCGACGACTGGCAAAATGATGTTCCAAGCAATTCGCTCAGAAAGTTTTCGTTCATTTTCTACTTTAGCCATATACTCGCCTATTTTTCATGTAATGCATAATGTGCAAGCAAGCTATTTAAACTTGCTTCTAAGGTTTTATCAAATAATTGCGTAGTAGACTTTGTTGAAGTTGCACGAAATCTACCTTCAATTTCTTCGATAATTCCAATGCTTGCTTTTCCAGGAATTACCACTTCCCAAGTAGGTTGCTTCTTTCCTTTAAGTTCATTGACTTCAATTTGAATATTTGCAGGTTTTTTACTCATTTTTATCCCCTTTATGGAATTTCTCACTAATTATTGGATCTTCATATCGTTCAGGATGACGATTACGTCTCAAGGTAAAATTATCTGGCACAGGATCTACTCCACCCTTAACAAAAGGATTGCATCGAAAAATTCGAGCTGTTCCCATGATTATACCCTTGATCACACCATGCTTTTCAATGGCCTGCATCATGTAGACTGAACAAGTTGGCCAGTACCTACAAGCATCTGGCAATAATGGCGAAATTCCTTTTTTATAGAGTTTTAAAAGCTTAATTAAGCCTCTCTTAATGATTGTGTTTTTCAATATTCTTCAATAGAATTCCTGTACCTAATGCCACAACTTCAAGTGGATAGTCAGCGATTAACACTGGAACTTGTAAGTAGTATGACAAAAGCTTATCCAAGTTCTTCAAAAGTGCTCCACCACCGGTAAGCATAATACCATGGTCAATAATATCAGCTGACAATTCAGGTGATGTTTGTTCCAAAACTTCACGGGTTGCACGCACAATTGACATCAAGCCACTGTGTAAAGCTTCTTGAATTTCAGGAGCAGAAATTGTGGCTTCACGAGGTAAACCAGTTACTGTGTCACGACCTCTTACAGCCATGGTGTCGTTAGGATCGGGTTCAAAAGCACAACCAATGGTTTTCTTTAATTCTTCAGCGGTTCTGACACCGATAAGCAAATTATGCTTACGCTTCACATAATTAGCTACAGCTAAGTTCATCTTATCACCAGCGAAGTGAATAGATTGTGAATTAACAATTTCACCTAATGATAAAACAGCAATATCAGTAGTACCACCACCAATATCAATTACCATGTTACCTTGTGGCTTAAAGATGTCTAATCCAGCACCAACGGCTGCAACCTTTGGTTCAAAATCTAAATATACTTTACCACCAGCAGACTTTTCTGCAGCTTGAATAATTGCCTTTTGTTCAATTGAGGTAATACCGGTTGGGGCACAAATTAAAATGTTTGGCTTTGCCATGAAGCCTTTAACATTTAATTTGTTAATGAAATATGAAAGCATTGCTTCGGTAATGTCGAAGTCAGCAATTACACCATTCTTTAATGGTCTAATAACTTCAACATTTTCTGGGGTTCTACCCACCATTTCATATGCCTTAGATCCAACTGCTAAAACTTCTTTAGTATGAGTATTTATTGCGACCACTGATGGTTCGTTAATAACTACACCTTTATCTGATACATTAATCAGTACATTTGCGGTTCCCAAATCAATTCCAATATTTGTTGCCACGTTGAAACCTCCTATTAATACAGTCTCTATTCTACCATATACTAAATTAAGCACTCCATAAAAAAAGACTTTCTTACACTTTTTTGCGAGAAAGTCTTTTTAATTAGATTAGTGTTTGTAACGATTGTAAACCGTAATCCGGTTAACAGCCCTACGTAATGCTATTTCTGCTCTAGCCTTCTTCGATTCGTCGTGTTCTTGATCAGCGTTTTCAATCCGCTTTTCAGCACGCAATCGAGCAGCTTCCGCCCGATCGAGGTCGATGTTTCGAGCTCTTTCAGCAGTATCAGAAATAATTGTCAAAACATTGTTTGAAAATTCTAGGTAACCACCGTTTACCGCAATGTGATCAACACGATCATCCATTTCAGTACTTCTAGTTACCATCACATCATCAATCGCTAATGGTGTTAATAAAGGCGTGTGATTAAACATAATTGAAAGTTTACCATCAACTGCTCTTACGTCGACCATCTTAGCCATGTGATCATAAACAATGCCATTACTCGTTACAACTTTGACATTTAATAAGTGTTCTGCTTGAGCCATTCAATCACCCTACTTTTCTAGAAGTGCTTGTGCCTTAGGATCACTAGGAGTTACACCTAATTTCTTAGCCTTAGCAAGTACGTCTTCAATAGGACCAACTGCTCTGAAGGCATCTTCTGGAATATCATCTAAGTGACCTTCCAAAATCATCTTAAAGCCTTTGATTGTTTCCTTAATTGGAACATAAGAACCTGGAACACCAGTAAATGTTTCAGCAACGAAGAAGTTTTGTGATAAGAAGAATTGAACTTTACGTGCACGAGCAACGATCATCTTTTCTTCATCTGATAATTCATCCATACCCAAAACGGAAATGATATCTTGCAATTCATGGTAGCGTTGCAAAATATGTTGAACTTCAGTAGCAACTTCGTAGTGTTCTTCACCAACAACTTCTGGGTCTAACGCACTTGAAGAAGATTCAAGTGGGTCAACGGCAGGATAAATACCTTGTTCAACTAATGAACGTTCCAAGTTAGTAGTAGCGTCCAAGTGAGCAAAAGTAGTTGCTGGAGCTGGGTCAGTATAGTCATCGGCTGGAACATAAACGGCTTGAATTGAAGTAATTGAGCCCTTCTTAGTTGAAGTAATTCTTTCTTGCAATTGACCCATTTCAGTTGCCAAAGTAGGTTGGTAACCTACGGCACTTGGCATACGTCCCAACAAGGCTGAAACTTCTGAACCAGCTTGAGTGAACCGGAAGATGTTGTCGATAAATAGCAACACATCTTGGCCTTCCACATCACGGAAGTATTCAGCTAAGGTTAAACCTGTTAAGGCAACCCGCATACGAGCTCCAGGTGGCTCATTCATTTGACCAAAGACCATGGCAGTCTTTTCTAGAACTCCTGATTCCTTCATTTCAAAGTAGAGGTCATTACCTTCACGTGTTCTTTCACCAACACCAGTGAAAACGGAAATACCCCCGTGTTCTTGTGCAATGTTGTGAATCAATTCTTGGATAACTGTTGTCTTACCAACACCAGCACCACCGAACAAACCAACCTTACCACCACGAATGTATGGTTCAAGTAAGTCGATAACCTTAATACCAGTTTCAAGAATTTCACGGTTAGTGGTTAAATCTTCATACTTAGGTACTGGTTTGTGAATGCCTTCGCGTTCATGGTCAGCACTAAATTCAGGACCACCATCGATTGGTTGACCTAAAACATTAAATACACGACCTAATGTGTCCTTTCCGACAGGAACAGAAATTGGAGCACCAGTGTCTTCAACTTCCATACCACGACGAAGACCATCGGTAGATTCCATTGAGATAGCTCTTAAAACACCGTTACCTAATTCAAGGGTAACTTCGAGCATAATTGATTCATCAGCAGACTTAACAACTTTTAAAGCGTTGTTAATGTCTGGTAAATCTTTATCAAGAGGAAATTTTACATCGACAACTGGGCCGATAACTTGAACGATCTCACCTTTACTCAAAAACATCTACCTCCTTTTCTATTACTCTAATGCGTTTGCACCACCGATAATTTCTGTAATTTCGGTTGTTATTTGTGCTTGTCTTGCACGGTTTAATTGTGTAGTTAAAGTTGATACTAAATCTTTAGCATTATCTGTTGCATTTTGCATCGCTGTCATTGAACTAGCATGTTCAGCGGTTTTAGAATCTAAAACTGCACCATAAATAGTTGAACGAGCGTATTGAGGCAAAATGGTATTCAAAGCTGTTGCTGGGTCAGGAAGAATTTCATAATCAACTTTAGCAGTTGATTCTGCTTCCTTGACGTTAAGATCAAACTTATCAATTGGCAACATCTTTTCAACTCTAAATGCACTTGAAAGTGAGTTAACGTGGTGAGTGTAACAAACGTACAATTCATCATAAACACCGTTCAAATACATTTGAATTGCAGTAGAAATAATTGGTAAAACTTCTTCATAAGTTGGAACATCTGAAATACCATTGTTTTCATAAACAATATTACAGTCGTTCTTCTTAAAGAAGCTAGCTCCAACACTACCAATTGCTAAAATTTTAGCTTCATGGTTTTGTGCCTTAGCGTCTTCCAATAGTGACATCACTGACTTGATGGCACTACTGTTATATGAACCAACTAATCCACGGTCCCCAGTAATTACTAAATATCCAGTAGACTTAACATTTTTTCTTGTTTGCAATAAATCAGTTACGTGGCCAGAGCCAAATACTGCTCTCAAGTCAACTTCTGCTAAGCTATCACCATTATCATCAACCAAATCAGTTACTGCACTTGAAACAAGTCTAGAAACAGTTTGTTGAATTTGATCGTTGTAGACAGCAAAGCGTTTGTCTAACTTTTCTGTTTGAGCTAATTTGGCAGCTGAAACCATTCTCATGGCTTCAGTTATCTTACCAGTTTGCTTAACTGAAGCAATTTTCTTCTTCAGTTCAAGTAAAGATGCAGGCATAATCTACCTCCTATTTTTTACTTGGTGAAAAAGTCTCAGCAAATTCTTCCAAGGCTTTTTGAAGTTCATCTTCATCTGGCAATTCACCAGTTTCTTTAATGTGCTTCAATAAGTCAGCATGACTGCTGTCGAAGTATTGGTAGAGACTTGCTTCAAATTCTTGAATATCTTCAACTGGAATACTATCTAACACACCATGTGTCAAAGCAAATAAGATTAAAACTTGCTTTTCAACAGGAATTGGTTGGTGAAGAGGTTGTTTCAATACTTCAACAGTTCTTCTACCTCTGTTCAACTTAGCTTGAGTGGCTTGATCCAAGTCACTACCAAATTGAGCAAAGCTTTCCAATTCTCTAAAGGCTGCTAAGTCAGTACGAAGAGTACCAGCAACTTTCTTCATTGCTTTAATTTGTGCACTACCACCAACACGAGAAACTGAGTTACCAGCATCGATGGCTGGTCTTGTTCCTGCGAAGAATAAGTCAGATTGTAAGAAAATTTGACCGTCGGTGATAGAAATTACGTTAGTAGGAATATAAGCAGAAATGTCACTAGCTTCAGTTTGGATAAATGGTAAAGCAGTCATTGAACCGCCACCTAATTTATCTGAAAGCTTGGCACTTCTTTCCAACAAACGTGAGTGCAAGTAGAAAACGTCACCAGGGTAAGCTTCACGACCAGGTGGTCTACGAAGTAACAATGAGAGTTCACGGTAAGCAACGGCTTGCTTAGATAGGTCATCAAAGATGATCAATACGTTCTTACCATTGTACATAAACTCTTCACCCATAGCAGTACCTGCATATGGTGCGATGTAAAGCATTGGAGCAGGTTCAGCTGGACCAGCTTGAACAACAATGGTGTAATCCATTGCTCCAAAACGCTTCAAGGTTTCCACTTGGTTTCTAACAGTAGATTCCTTTTGTCCAATTGCTACGTAAATACAAATTACGTCTTGTCCCTTTTGATTCAAGATCGTATCGATGGCCAAACTAGTTTTACCAGTTTTACGGTCACCGATAATCAATTCACGTTGTCCACGTCCAATTGGAACTAAGGCATCGATAGCCTTAATACCAGTTTGAAGTGGTTCCTTAACTGATTGACGATCCATAACACCAGGTGCTGGTGTTTCAATAGGACGGGTTTTATCTGTCTTGATATCGCCTAACCCATCAACAGGTTGACCTAATGGGTTAACAACTCTTCCGATCAATGCATCTCCAACAGGAACTTGCATAATCCGACCAGTTCTCTTTACTTGGTCACCTTCACGAATATTGTCAAAATCACCTAAAATGATGATACCAACATCATTTGCTTCCAAGTTTTGAGCGATACCATATGAACCATTTGCAAATTCCAAAAGTTCATTTGACAAAACACCATTTAAACCGTGGGCACGAGCAATACCGTCCCCAACGTAGGTGATCACACCAACTTCATCGATATCGATTTTGTCATCGTAGCGTTCAAGTTGTTGTTTAATTAATGAGCTAATTTCTTCCGCTTTAATGCTCAATGGTTTCACCTCTTTACTTTTTATCTGATAATTGTCGACGTAGTTTGGCTAATTTATGTTTAATTGAGCCATCAATCACTACGTCATTAACTTGAGCAACCAAGCCACCAATCAATGATTGGTCAACTTGATTCTTCAACTTCACCGTCTTTAAATCTAACTTTTGGGCAAGTTCTTTAGAAACAGCTGCAATTTGTGCATCTGTCAAAGGAACTGCTGATTTAACAACTCCTTGAGCTTGTCCAAGAGCTTGATTTGAAAGCTTTTCTAATTCTTCAATAATTGCAACCACATTAGCCATGCGACCATACTCTAATAGCAAACTGAAGATGTTCTTCACTTCTGGACGAACTTTTTCAGTCACAGCGGTTAACATAGTCAACTTCTCATCCTCTTTTACAAAAGGATTATCCAGCAATTCAATGAATTTTGGATTTTCGATTAACGCTTTTTTGACTTCTTTCAATTCGCTTAAAGCATCTTCTAAGCATTGGCTATCAGTTAAGTAGTCGAATAAGGCATGGCCATAACGTGAAGCAATTTCAACTTCTGTTAAAGCCATTATTTATTCAACCCCTTAATAAATTGATCTACTAAAGCGTCGTGGTCATCGCTTGATAAATTCTTAGAAATAAGTTTTTCAGCGATGGCAACTGAGATATCTGCAACATCATCATGAGCGTGCTTCAAAGCATCAGTTCTTGCTTGATCAGCATCAACCTTAGCTTGCTTTCTAATTGCACTAGCTTCATCATTTGCATCTTTGACAATTTGTTCACCAGTTGCTTGAGCATTTGCTCTTGCATCAGAGAGAATTTTACTTGCTTCTTTACGTGAGTCACTCAATGCAGCTTCTCGTTGATTTGCTAAAACTTCAGCTTTTTTGCGATTTTCTGCTGCAGAATCCAAATCATCTAATACTTGTTGGCGACGCTTTTCCATCATGTCGGTAATTGGTCCCCATGCAGCTTTTTTAATACCAATTAATAAAAGAGCAAAACAGACTAAGTACCAAATCGCATTGCCCAAGTATAGATCACCTGAACTAAAGATTTTAATTAAACTCTGAAACATAATATCTCGCTCCTTCTCTCCAGACTAAAACTCTTTTTATGAGAAAAGAATCAAGAAAGAAATAACGATTGATAAGATAGGAACAGCTTCGATCAAACCAACACCGATAAACATTGTTGAACGTAGTTGTCCTGATAATTCAGGTTGACGAGCCATACTTTCAATAGTCTTGCTGATAACTTGACCGTTACCGATAGCTGCAGATAAAGCAGCTAAACCAGCAGCTACAGCAGCTGCAAGAAATTTTAAACCTTGTTGCATAAATAAATACCTCCAGTAATTATTCTTTGACTACCTTTTTACCAATGTAAACCATTGATAGGGTAACAAAAACATATGCTTGGATAGAGCCAATGAAGACAGAGAAACCTTGCCAAATGATTGCTAGTGGTGCTGCTAGGATCCAAGTTGTAATTCCTAAACTTGGAGCTAAGCTATTACCAATAAGCGTTAACAATACTTCTCCGGCAAAAATGTTACCGTACAAACGAAGTGCCAGTGTCAAGAAATTAGTCAATTCTTCAATGACATTCAAAGGTGCTAAGAAAATAACTTCCCCAGCATAATTCTTTAAATATCCGCCAAATCCGAACTTATTAACTCCTGCCGTAAAGGCGATAAGCATCGTCATCATCGCAAGGGTCATTGTAGTCACTGGATCAGCTGTTGGCGATTTAATTAATGTGTATTCACCAACTTTTAATTCCAGGAACAATCCCAACTGGTTCATAAACCAAACGAATAGGAATAATGTAAAAGCATACAATGAAAGTTGCTTGTGCATACTACTTTCCTCAACGTTGCCTTTAACAATCCCATTGGTAAAGTCCAGTATCATTTCTAGAACGTTTTGTCGCTTGTTTGGCCGAACTTCGACTTTTTTAGCAAGCCACTTACACAAAAAGTAGACTACTAAAGCACAAAGTGTTGATCCAACTAAACCAGCAAATTCAAATTTCATTCCTAGAAACTGGAATACGAAAGATTTCTCCACTACTTCGCACCCTCCCTTCCTGTGCTGAATATTTCTAACACAAAGCTCATTATAACTCTTTTTTTAACATTTTCGTAATGTGAAAATGCTTACAATTTTCAATTTTCTATTTAGTTCCGAACAATCTGTCACCGGCATCCCCTAGTCCTGGGAAAATATAACCGTTTTCCATCAAGCGTTCATCTTCAGCTGCTGCGTAGATATCAACGTCAGGATGAGCATCACTGACTGCCTTAATACCTTCTGGAGCTGCTACTAAAACAGCTAATCTAATCTTAGTAGCACCACGCTTTTTCAAAGCATCAATCGCCATGATTGCTGAACCACCAGTAGCGAGCATTGGATCAACGATGATTACATCACGATCTTCAATGTCAGGGGGCATTTTAAAGAAATATTCATGTGGTTGTAATGTTTCTTCATCACGATACATACCTATGTGACCTACTCTAGCAGAAGGTAACATTGTTAAAACACCATCAACCATTCCTAAACCAGCACGCAAGATAGGTACAATAACTTGTTTCTTACCTGCCAATTGTTTTTGCTTGGTCTTACCAATTGGTGTCTCGATTTCCACAGTTTCGAGTGGTAAATCTCTTGTCATTTCGTAAACCATCAAACCAGCAATTTCGCCAACTACTCGACGAAATTCGTTAGTTCCAGTTTCTTTTCTTCTAATAATTGTCAGTTTGTGTTGAATCAATGGGTGATTCAAAACTGTAAATTTTCCCATAAAAACCTCCAATAACAACGAATGTCCTTTTTTATTCTAATCTAAAACGCGATAGGTTTAAAGATTTCCTATCGCGTTTCTTTATTTTTTAAAATGTTGTCCACTAGCTGCCTTATTTAATCGGTTCATATAGGCATAGCTAGCCTCTCCTTGATCAAAGCCCTGAACAAAAATTTTCTTTATTTCACTGTTTTGATCAAAGTATCTTAAACTAGCAAATAAATGTTGATCAGCTGATTCCAAGTTTTTACCTAAATCATAAATTTGACTATCAGCCAAATCTAACTTAGACAGAATATCTGAACAAGCAGCTACCCCTACTTCAGCTGATAATGGCAATTTTTCAAAATCAGCTGGCTTATCAACAATCCAAACTGGACAGCTTGGAGCATAGTGGCGATATTTCATACCGGGTGCCTTAGGAATCTCGCCGTCAGCTGGCTTACCACGATTAAGCAAAACATCCTTACCTAAGCAAGCTGATAATTCATGTGATGTGATTCTTCCAGGACGAAGGACGACATAAGGATCAACCGTCAAATCAATAATAGTTGATTCCAACCCCACTTTGGTTTCACCGCCATCAATGATCCCAGCAATCTTCCCTTGTAAATCATGATAAACATGTTCACAAGTAGTTGGACTCGGCTTAGTTGAAGTATTAGCAGAAGGTCCAACAATTGGCTTACCTAATTTAGTAATCAATTCATTCGTTAATTGATCATCAGGATTTCTAAAAGCAACTGTCTTTAGTCCACCAGTAACCGCATTTGGCAACGTACCTGGCTTAACTTTTAATAGCATTGTCAATGGACCTGGCCAAAACTTTTTAACTAGTTTTTGAGCATCTTCAGGAATTTCTAAGGCGTATTCTTTAACCATTTCTAAGCCATTCACTGTAACAATGAGTGGATTATCACTTGGTCTACCCTTGGCCAAATAAACATTTTTAACTGCTTGTTCATTAGTAGCTAATGCTCCTAAGCCATAAACAGTTTCTGTTGGAAAAGCAACTAATTCACCATTTTTCAACAACTCAACCGCTTGATCGATTTCTGCTTGTTTAAAAATTTTAGTTTTCATTATTAATCATCTTTCCGTGAACCATCCGCCAATGTCCTGCCATATCTTTTTTGAATTCAAATTCAAAGTTTGGCAAAGCTTCAGTCAATAGTTTTTCCAAATCTTCTTTTTGTTGAAAACCGAATTCCAAGAAAAATTGTCCACCAGGATTCAAGTGATCAGTGACCTGTTTGGCAAAACGTTTATAAAAAGCTAACCCATCTTCTCCAGCAAATAATGCTTCATTTGGTTCATTTTCTAAAACATTTTGATCCATATAGCCCTTTTCAGTTTCTTTAATGTATGGAGGATTTGAAATAATGCAATCGAATTTTTCTAGTCCAATTAAAATATTGGCCTTGCGAACAATTGCATCAACCCCATAAGTTAAAAAGTTTTCTTCAGCTACACGTAAGGCGGTATCAGAAATATCGCTAGCATAATAAGCTAAGTTCTTTTCCTTAGCTAATTTATGCAAAGCAACTGTAATGCAACCTGAACCTGTTCCCAAATCCAAAACACGATCGTCAGCTTTAACATTTTCACTAGCCCAATGCACTAGTTCTTCAGTTTCAAAGCGTGGAATTAGTACCCCTCTTTGCACTTCGATTTTCATGCCATAAAACCATGAGTAACCGATAATGTATTGCGGAGAAACACCACGATTTAATTTCTTGAGATCCTTTTTTAGTTGTTTAGCTAAGTCATCAGTTAGTTCTTCTGACTTTTTCATCTCGAACTCGCTTGGAGTTAATTCCATGCGTTCAGTTATCACATATTCAAGGTCATCCTGTTTAATATTGGGAAAATCTTGCAAATTCTTCGTGATAAAATCTGTAATTTTAGGCATTATCTGCCAACTCCTCTAATTGCTTAGTTTGGTTATACAAGATAAGAGCGTCAATAACTTCACCTAAATCACCTTCCATAATGCGGTCTAGCTTATTCAAAGTTAAACCAATTCGGTGGTCAGTTACTCGGTTTTGAGGATAGTTGTAAGTTCTAATTCTTTCGCTTCGATCCCCTGTACCTACTGCACTCTTTCTTTCAGCATCATAACTGGCTTGGTTTTGACTTTCGTAGTAGTCATAAACACGTGTCTTCAAAATTTCCATTGCCTTTTCACGGTTTTGTTGTTGACTACGTTGATCTTGCATTGCAACAACAATACCAGTTGGCAAGTGGGTCATTCTAACAGCTGAACTAGTTTTGTTAATGTGTTGTCCACCAGCACCACTTGAACGGTAAACATCAACCCGAATATCCTTTGGATCGATATCAATGTCAACTTGTTCATACTCTGGCATAACCGCTACAGTGGCAGTTGAAGTGTGCACCCGTCCTTGTGATTCAGTTACTGGAATTCTTTGGACACGGTGGGCACCATTTTCAAACTTCAACTTGCTGTAAACATTATCACCATTAATCATCACAGCAACGTGCTTGTAACCACCAACTTCAGTTTGTTCTGAGTCGATCATTGAAACTTTCCAGCCTTGAGTTTCAGCGTATTTTTCATACATTCTGAGTAAGTCACCAGCAAATAATGAAGCTTCATCCCCACCAGCAGCACCACGAATTTCCATAATGATATCTTTATTATCATTAGGGTCTTTAGGAAGCATCAAAATCTTGATTTCATCTTCCAACTTAGCTACTTCATCTTCTAAGTCACTTCGTTCAGCTTTAGCCATTTCAACTAAGTCGGCGTCTGTTTCACTGGCAAGCAATTCTTTTAAGTTAGCCAATTCTTCCTTATCTGACTTGTATTTACGATACTTACCAACAACTTCACGCAAATCTGCTTCTTCTTTAGAGATTTCCATGTAGCGCTTAGTATCATTGATGACTTCAGGGTCAGCCATCATTTCTTGTAATTCTTCATAATGAGCAACTAGTGATTCTAGTTGTGCCATCACTTTATCCATGTTTTATTAGTACTCCTTCAAAAATTATTTACGTTCTTCACCTGGATGATAGTAGTGGAAACGACAAGTTGGGTAATAAGATTCGTCTCCGCCTATTTGAACTTGTTCACCTTCATAAACAGGTTCGCCATTATTAATTCTAAGGTTCATCATGGCCTTACGTCCACAATAATGACAAATTGTCTTCATTTCTTCAATTTTATCTGAATAAATTAGCAAATATTCACTACCTTCAAATAAGTGATTTTGGAAATCATTCTTTAAACCAAAGGTCATGACAGGAATACCCAATTCATCAACAATTTTAGTACATTCTAAAACGTGATGTTTTTTCAAAAATTGAGCTTCATCAATCAATACACAAGCAATTTTACCATCACCGTTAGCAATATCCTCTTGATTTAGCTTAGAAACATATTCAAAAATGTTCATTTGATCATCAACACAAACTGCTTCCTTACGCAAACCAATTCGGCTGGCTACAATTCCTTGACCACTACGAGTATCTAAACTACTAGTTAATAAGACAATTTTACGATGTTGGGCTTCATAATTATGGGCCACTTTCAAGATTTCAATTGACTTTCCGCTACTCATAGCGCCATATCTAAAAAATAATTGTGCCATTTTGTTGCTCTCCTTTAATTATCACTGTTTAATAGTATAGATGAAAATTACATTTTCTGCAGAAAAAGAAGTAAAAAAATATGCTAATATTAAACAAGGATATTTACTAGGAGAATTTTAATGAACTTAAGAGCAAAGATTGCCAAATTAGCCGGTCAATCATCACATTTTGTTTTACAAAATATTTTTCATGGTGGTACTAGTTTTCCAGGAAAAATTGCTACTAAAATTGATCCAGCAATTCTAGATCACTTGAGTGCAGATTATGAAACTATCATTGTCACTGGTACTAATGGAAAAACCATGACAACTTCATTAATTGTTAAAGCCTTATCTAAAAAATACGGTCATATTTTAACTAACCCAAGTGGTTCAAACATGCAACAAGGAATCACTACCGCTTTTATTACAGGCCACAATAGTAAAAGCAAGCGAAAAATCGCGGTACTAGAAGTTGATGAAGCCAACGTTAAGAAAGTTACTCAATTGGTGAAGCCCAAGGCGTTCGTTTTAACCAACATCTTTCGTGATCAAATGGATCGTTATGGTGAAATTTATACAACTTATGAAAAGATCGTTGATGGAATTAAATTATCACCTGAAGCCACTGTCATTTTCAATGCTGATGCCAATATCTTTTCAAGTGTTGATTTACCAAATCCAAAAGTTACTTACGGCTTTAAATTACCAGAAGGTGAAGCTATTCACGCTCCAGTCAACACAGACGGTGTACTTTGTCCTAAATGCCAACACATTTTAGAATTCAAGAGTCGTGTTTATGCCAACTTAGGAAGTTTCATCTGCCCTAACTGTCATTTTAGTCGTCCTGAACTTGATTATTGGGTTGAAAAAATCATTGATGAAAAGCCTAACCATTTGGAATTTGAAATTGGTCAGCATAATTATCAACTAGCTTTGGGTGGGACTTTTAATATTTATAATGCCCTCGCAGCATATGCTACAGCTAGAACTTTTGGCGTAACTGATGATGAAATTGATGAAAGTTTTAACAACAATCTTCGCATCTTCGGTCGTCAAGAATTAATTAAAATTGGCAATCATGATATCAATTTGATCCTTGTTAAAAATCCAGTAGGATTAGATGAAGTTATTCGTTTGATTGATACAGAAACAGATCAATATTCATTAGTCGCACTCTTAAACGCTAATCACGCTGATGGAATCGACACTTCATGGATTTGGGATGCTCAATTTGAGCAAATGAATCAAACACATATCAAGGCAACTCTTGTTGGAGGATTGCGTTATGAAGATATGGCTCTTCGCTTACGAATTGCTGGTTTTGATAAAAAAGCCATGACGGTTGAAAGTGACTTTAACAAATTATCGGATCGAATTAAAGAACTGCCTGAAGGTAAAGTTTACATTTTATCAACTTACACGGCCATGCTTGATTTAAGAAAGCAATTACGTGAAAAAGGCTATCTCAAATAAAAAAGACGAAGCAACTTGCTTCGCCTTTTCTTTTTCAATTGGGATATCCGGGCTCGAACCGGAAAATTATGGAGTCAGAGTCCACTGCCTTACCAGTTTGGCTATATCCCAGTCAGATCGCCCGTACGAGAATCGAACTCGCAACTCCACCTTGAGAGGGTGACGTCTTAACCATTTGACCAACGGGCAAGATACATGTGTAATTATTCTACTTTAGCCTAGTAATGTCAAGAACAGATAGTATAATAAGTCTAACGAAAGGATGCCTGCTATGTTAACATTTCACAAAACCGGACAACTTATTGACAGCCTAGTAACAGAAGGAATTGTACCAGGCGTTCATTATGCTTTTTTTAATCGTGAACAAGTCTTCACGTCAACTATTGGTAACAGTGCAATCTACCCAGAGCTTAAGCAACTAGATCCATTTGCCTATTATGATTTAGCAAGCTTAACTAAAGTAGTTTGTACTACGCAATTGGTGCTTGAACAAGTAGAGTTAGGAAACTTGGACTTCAATGATCCGATTAACAAGTACTTACCAGCATTTTCTGACCATCGTGTTCAAATCCGACATTTACTCACTCACACAAGTGGCATTCGAGGTTGGATTCCAAACCGTGATCAGTTAAATCATGATGAGTTAATCAATGCCCTTATTAATCTACCAGTCACTGATGAATTTGATACTTTTATGCGTTATAGTGACACTAATTTCATCCTGCTAGGTTTGATTTTAAAACAGATTTGTGGAAAATCTGTGCAAGAATTAGGTAGTGATCTCTTCAAGCGCATGGGTTTTGCACAAACTTGTTTCCATCCAGATCCTGCCGAAACTATTCCAACCGCAGTTGAAAATGGACACGCTTTTCAAGGAATAGTACATGATATTAAAGCCAGACAACTTGGTAAAGATTGCGGTAGTGCTGGTGCTTTTAGTACTATGCATGATATGTTGAACTTTTCTAAAAGTATCTTGGGCATTAATCAGCAAAATCCTTATAGCGAAAAAATGCGCCAAGAACTATTCAAAGACCATACTTCTAGCAAAGTTGAACATGCCAGAAGCTGGGTATGGGATCTAATTCCAAATGGTGATCATTATGCTATTTGTCATACTGGTTTTACAGGTACCCTATTAGTATTGGATCCAGCCAATCAAAGTGGCCTAGTTTTACTTAGCAACCGCATTCATCCATCTGTGCATAATCAAATTTTCTTAACAATGCGTAGCAAAATTATTCAACAATTTATCGATGAAAACAAATAAAAACCTCAGCTAAGCTGAGGTTTTTATCATTCAACTAATTAGCACTTGTTTTTGTGAATCAAGCATTCAACTACATCAACAACAGCTTGAACAAACATTGTTCCTGCCATCCAGTACATTGCATGCATCATATCACCAAAAACAGTTACATAAAGAGTGATTCCGTAAAGAACTACCCACAAAATTTTTAAATAAAGATTATTAGTACACATTTCATTATCCCCCTCAATTCATATTATAGTTCTATACGAAAAATGTGTAAACGTTTTCTTTAAAAAATATATTATTTGATAAATAAAAAAGCTCAGGCAATTTGCCATGAGCTTTTTATTAAGATTAAAGACGCTTCTTCAAGTCTGCGTGAAGATCTTCGTAACCTGGCTTGTTCAATAAACCGAACATGTTACGCTTGTATTCTTCAACACCCGGTTGGTTGAATGGGTTAATACCGTTCAAGTAACCTGAAATAGCAACTGCTACTTCAAAGAAGTAAATCATGTAACCTAATGTGTGTTCAGTTTGATCAGGAATGTTAACTGTCATAACTGGAACACCACCATCAGTGTGGGCTAAAACTACACCTTCGTAAGCACGTTCATTTACGTAGTTCATAGTCTTGCCACTCAAGAAGTTCAAACCGTCAAGGTTCTTTTCATCGTCTGGAATAGTTACGTCGTGAGTTGGGTCAACAACTCTAACAACAGTTTCCATTAAGTTACGACGACCTTCTTGGATATATTGACCTAATGAGTGTAAGTCAGTGGTAAAGTTTGCACTTGATGGGTAAATACCTTTTTGGTCCTTACCTTCTGATTCACCCATTAATTGCTTCCACCATTCAGCGAACATTCTGATAGTTGGTTCATAGTTTTCAAGCAATTCAGTAGTGTAACCTTTTCTGTATAAAATGTTACGTAAAGCAGCGTATTGGTAAGGTGAATCTACTGATAAATCAGTCTTGTTCAAGTATGCTTCACGAGCATCTGCTGCACCCTTCATCAAAGCATCGATGTCACAACCAGCTGCAGCAATTGGTAATAAACCTACGGCTGACAATACTGAGAAACGACCACCTAAGTCATCTGGCACAACAAATTCTTCGTAACCTTCTGCATCTGCTTCAGTCTTAAGAGCACCCTTTTGACGGTCAGTAGTTGCGTAAATACGCTTGTTAGCTTCTTCTTTACCGTATTTATTGATCAAAAGATCCTTCAATACACGGAAGGCAACTGATGGTTCAGTGGTAGTACCTGACTTAGAAATGACGTTCAAAGAGAAGTCTCTGTCACCTAACCAGTTGATCAAGTCGTATAAGTATGAACCTGAAAGTGAGTTACCTGCGAAAACTACTTCTGGGTACTTCTTGTCACCGGCTGCAGGAAATGCAGGCTTTAAGAATTCGATAGCAGCTTGTGCACCTAAGTATGATCCACCGATACCAATTCCGATTAAAACTTCAGAATCAGATTGGATCTTCTTAGCTGCTTTCTTAATACGAGCAAATTCTTCTTTGTCGTAGTCAACTGGCAAGTCAACCCAACCTAAGAAATCTGATCCAGCACCAGATTTTTCAACTAATTGCTTGTTAGCTGCATCTACAAGTGCTTGCATTTCAGATAGTTCATTTTCATGAACGAATGGTGTTAATTTACTTGAATCAAATTTAATTAAACTCATAATTGCTTCCTTACTCTCAATAAAATATTACTCTCTAATTTTATCAATCTTAATTAACGATTGCAAAGTTTTATAGACGCCATAGCCTATAGCTGCACCAATTGTGTTAAAAATGATGTCATCGATATCACTAACACCTGTCATCAGTACAAACTGCAAGCTTTCAATGATTAGACTGAAAAGCATACCAGTGATGATAATCCGATTAAACTTGCGATAATACTTAAATGTTATCGGTAACAAAATTCCCAATGGCAAAAAGCACAGCACATTTCCAAAGGAATTATAGACAAAATCAACTAAACTTTCACCATGAAATAGCTTAACAGTCATTTCAAAAGGAATGAAATTAATATCAGACAGTGGACGATTGAAATACCAAGTCATTTGCGTTGGAAAATATGCATCTCGAAAGACGGTCCCGAACATCACTAGTAAAAGATAAAAAACTAATAACCAAACCGAAAATTCACTTTTTAAACTACGTCTGTGCCGAATGGCAATTAACCAAATGATCCGCAACAAAGCGAAAATCAAAAAATAGAAAATAGTTTTATCTAATGCATAAATAGCTAATTTGATCAGCGGAAAATGATTAATTCTAGTAGCTAGGTGGCTAACTAAATAATTATAAAGTGGGGTTAAAAATAGCATAAAATACGTTCCTATCTGCTATGATTCTGATAAATAAATTGTCAGTTATAAATTTCAACAGTAAAATAAGTGTATTAATAAAGGAGAAATTTCGTGAATTGGCAAAAAATTAAGTCCCAACTCTTAACAACTCGAGTTGGCTTTATCATTTTAATAACCATCCTATTTTCTTTAAAATACATCGTTGTCGCTTATCTAGACTTCAATTTAGGAATTTCCGATCCATGGCAACACATCATTATGTGGACTAGCCCTATCGGATTTTCTATCCTATTATCCAGTCTAGGTCTATTCATTAAACGTCCAAAAATATCATATGGCGTGATGTTGTTGTGCGACCTTTTAAATACAGCATTATTATTTGCAAATGTCATTTATTATCGACAATTTACTGATTTTTTAACAATCAAAACAATGCTGAATGTTGGTAAAGTATCACAAGGATTAGGTAAAAGTGCCATGTCTTTATTGGATACTTCCGACATCATCTTTATTCTTGATTTTATCATTATCTTGTTGTTATTTTTAGCACATAAAATAAAATTACAAGAAAAAAAGTCAAATTCTTTAGCATCATTGATGTGTATGATTGGTCTTTTTTCAATTACACTCAATCTCTTTTTGGCTGAAACTTCACGTCCTCGCCTCTTAAGAAATACCTTTGATCGCTCATATGTCGTTAAATACACTGGAATTAATACTTTTACCATCTATGACGCAATTAAAGGATTTAATACATCCGAGGCGAATAACACTGCCAATATGTCAGAATTGAATAAGATCATCAATTTTACGGATAAGAATTATGTACCTTATTCCAAAAAATACTTTGGTAAAGAAGCCAACAAAAATGTCATTATCATTCACTTAGAGAGTTTCCAACAATTCCTAATTAATTTAAAAATTAATGGTAAAGAAGTAACGCCATTTCTAAATTCTTTATATCGTGGTAAGCACACGATTAGCTTTGATAATTTCTATCATCAAGTCGGCTTAGGTAGAACTAGTGATGCCGA
This sequence comes from Lactobacillus sp., assembly GCA_030530865.1. Classification (GTDB taxonomy): domain Bacteria; phylum Bacillota; class Bacilli; order Lactobacillales; family Lactobacillaceae; genus Lactobacillus. The sequence continues at coordinate 179,844 of JAUMUC010000001.1, read as the reverse complement.
AAACATGCTAGAAACTAGTACCTTCGGAATTCCAGACGGATCATTATTCACTAGCTTAGGCTCAAATAACACTTTTGAAGGTACGCCACAAATTTTACGACAATTCGGTTACACTTCCGCCGTTTTCCACGGTAACACTGGTACTTTTTGGAATCGGAACGACGTCTATAAGAACCTTGGCTACAATTATTTCTTCGATAAAAAATACTGGAGTAACAACGCTGACGATAACTTAGGATACGGTATCAAAGATAAGCTGTTGTTTGCTGAAAGTATTAAATATCTTGAACATATGCAACAACCATTTTTTGCCAAATATATTACTGTCACAAACCATATTCCATTTGATCTTGATCAAGAAAATCGTGACCCTAATTTCAAAACGACCGACACAGATGACAAGACTATCAACAACTACTTCTTAACAGCTCACTACCTTGACCAAGCCTTACGTGAATTCTTCAATTATCTCAATCGTAGTGGCCTAATTAAAAATACTATGGTCGTTATCTACGGCGATCACTATGGTTTAAGCAATTCTGAATATCAAACATTAGCTCCTGTCATCGGTAAAGATGCAAGTACTTGGAGTGAATTTGATACTGCTACCATGCAAAAAGTACCATTTATGATTTATGGTCAGAATCTCACTGGCGAAATCAAGCACAATATTGGTGGGGAAATTGACGTTTTGCCAACAATCCTGCACTTACTTGGTGTTAAAACCAAAGACTATATTCAATTTGGTGCTGACCTACTAGCTGATAAACCTAGGGATTGGGTCGTCTTTAGAAATGGAACTGTGATTTCTAAAAACTACACGATCATCGGTGATAAAGGATTAAAGAGCGATATTTATCAAACAGCTACTGGCAAGGCTATTACTTATTTGACCAAAAAGCAAAAAGCCGAGCTTACTAGCATCAATAATCAAGCTCAAAAGTCTTTAAAATATTCAGACATTTTGAACACAAAGAATCTATTAAGATATTACGTTCCAAAAGGATTTGTGCCAGTCGATCCAACACAATTTGATTATCAAAATAACTATTGGGAAATGATTCAATTAGAATCTCGCTACTCATCTAGCCTGTATGCTAAAAATCATGGAACTACTACCAAGCTATATCAAACTGATGCACCAGAATTAAAAAATCGTCAAAGTGAGATAACCACCGTCGACAGTGATCTCAAGAATAAGCAGTAATACATAAATAACATACAAAAAAGGCCAAGCTGTTAATCAGCTTGGTCTTTTTGATACCCTTTATCATAAAAAGTAATGACAAAAGTTGAACCTTTTCCTGGAGTAGAATCAACTGTGATTTCGCCACCATGTTGTTTCACTAAGCTTGAAACAATTGATAAACCTAAACCAGATTCTCCCGAGCCTCTTTTAGCTCTTGCAGGATCTGCTTTAAAGAACCGTTCAAAAATGAACTTCATTTGTTCCTTAGTCATCCCAATACCAGTGTCTTTGATTGAAATTACTGTCTCATGTTCCAAACGCTTTCCGCTAACGGTGATCTTGCCATTTTCAGTAAATTGAATTGCATTTTGAATCACATTAACAAAAATTTGAGTTACCCGATCAGGGTCACCATAAATTGGCATTTTCTTTGGCACATGTAAAAATAGTTCATTACCCTTTTTGTGAGCATTGTTAGCTAATTGGCTCACAATATTTTGCAATAATTGACTACCATCAAAATCAGACTCAACTAGTACCACCTTGTTAGTTCTAATCTTTTCGTAGTCAACATTATCATTAACTAAACGAATCAAACGCTTAGTTTCATGTTGCATCAATTCGATCGACTTTTTTTGATCTTCTTTTTCGATAACACCATAAGCCATCCCCTCTAACAAACCATTAATCGTTGTTAGTGGTGTTCTCATTTCATGAGCGGCATCAGCCAAAAATCGTTCCCGCATTTCGATTTGCTCTTCTGCTTCTTCAGAAGTTCGCTTTAAAGAACGCACCATCTTGTTGAAACTAATTGCTAAGCTATCAATTTCATCCACCGATTTATGCGAAATTTGAACTGAATAATCTCCCTTGGCAACTTTTTGAGTTGCAACCAAGAGGCGTTTGATCTTATTAGTTTGAATATAAGCCATCAAAATACTTAAAAGTGCCGAGACCAAAGTTCCGAGCAAAAATCCTTGGAATAGATTTTGCTTAGCTTGTTTGATTGGCTTTTCAACAATTGCAACTTGCGTAGAAATCCAAATTGCTCCGTTAAATTTGCTATTCTTAAAAATTGGATAAACAATTCCAGAATAAGCTAATTTATCCTCATTTTTAAATTGTGGATCCAATTGTGAGTTAGCTACCTTGATCAAATCGCCTTTCTTCAATTGCTTTAAAATATTTTGTTTCAATTGAATGCTCATAAATGAACCGGGATAAACTTGCTCACCTTTTTTATTAATTAAGCAAATCCGTAAATCATCTTTACTATTTACATATTGAAAACTATCTAAAAAGCCTGGATTTAAACCGTTCTTTCCTTTTTTACTGGCCATTTTGGCAATCTGTTCTGCATAGTTTTCCATTCGCGTGTAATTAGTTCCATAACTATGTCTAATTGCGAAATTAACTTCGGAATAACCAACAATTGCAATAATAATTCCGATAATCACCATAAAAGCCATCAAATACTGGTAAATTAATTTCATAACTATTCAGCCTTTGCATCGTCAAACTTGTAACCAACACCCCAAACGGTTTGAATTACCTGTGGTCCGCATTTTTCCAATTTTTGGCGAAGCTTTTTAATGTGGGCATCAACGGTTCTTTCTTCACCAAAGTACTCGTAACCCCAGACTTGTTCCAAAAGTTTTTCTCTAGAAAAAACTTGTCGAGGATTCTGTGCTAAAACGTACAAAATATCAAATTCTTTTGGAGTTAAGTTTTCTACTTCTTGATCGTTGAACAAGACTTGTCTTCTAGTTTTTGAAATCTTAAATTGCTCAGTTACTAAATCGAAGTCACCGGATTGTTGATCTCCGGGTTCTTGCTTCAAAGTATCGAGCATTACCCGGCGATGAAGTGCCTTAATTCTTGCTACTAATGCAATCGGACTAAATGGCTTAGTCACATATTCGTCAGCTCCTAAGCCAAGGCCCAATACTTGATCTGATTCAGTGTCTCTCGCTGTCAACATGATGATCGGAATGTGTGGCGATATAGCTCTAATTTCTTTAGCTACAGTAATTCCGTCTTTTTTAGGTAAGTTCAGATCTAAAGTAATTAGGTCATATTGATCCTGATTTTCTTTAAACATATTGACGGCCGTTTCGCCATCTTCGGCATGATCTACTTGCCATCCTTCTTTTTTAAAGAAAAGATTCATCATTTCTGAAACTGAATTATCATCTTCAACTGTTAATATTCTTAAACTCATAAATCTCTAAATCCTTTCACGGTCTGTTTCTTTACTTCAGGTCTATGGTAATCTTTTGGCAATTCGCCTTTTTGAATCAGAAAATCGGTTAATTTCTTTTCGACTTGAATCATCGCTGCAATCCAAAAAATCCAAAAAGTTAAAATCCAAATTAGAAAGAATTTGTCCCAATGCATGAGGTGAATGATTGCTCCCAATGCCATTTGCACTAAACCTGCAAGCATAAAGTAGTTGGCTGCAATTTTTTGGGAATATCGATAGCCGTCACGATGCATTTTAGCCAAAACAGAATAGTAACCATAAACTACATTTGGACGTGGCGAAGGATAAATTTTCCATAAAAGTCCGATAACAAAGGAAATTGCACCACATGCTAAATAAATCATCTTATTCTCCTGGTGTTGAAATCACTAAACGTAACTTACCAATAAACTTAGGGTTTGGATAACCATATGGCAAGATAAAGTTGCTACCCTTGTGTAGATCGTATTGATCCATCTTACCTGCACCGTCGATAACTGAAACAAGGTAATATGGGTAGCCCGTTAATGGGAAGTCCATTTCTGAATCAATGTCTAATTGCCACAAATTAAAATGTGGAGATTGAGGTGCTTCAATCAAAGTAGTCAAAACTCCGCCAGGGATTTCTTTTTTGACTGGTTCAACTTGATCTTTAACATAAGGGGTTTTGATCACATCAATGGCCTTTTGCGTATGCAATTCACGTAGATTGCCATCACTATCACGGCGATCATAATCGTATAAACGATAAGTAACATCACTTGATTGTTGCGTCTCAATCACCATAACGCCTTTGGTCAAAGCATGAATCGTACCAGATGGTACGTAGAAAAAGTCACCCTTTTTAACTTTTTCACGGCCAAGTAAATCTTGCCAATCATGATCTTCAATCATTTTCTTCAATTCTGCTTTATTTTTAGCATGGTGGCCAAAAATAATTTCTGCATCGTCAGGACAATCTAGCACATACCAACTTTCGGTCTTACCACGATCATGCTCTACTCTTTCAGCATATTCATCATCTGGGTGAACTTGAATTGATAAATTATCTTGAGCGTCCAAGAATTTAACTAAAAGTGGAAATTCCTTTTCAGTCGGATTGCCAAATAAAGCAGGATTATTTTGATAGACATCACGTAAGCTTTGACCATCAAACTCTCCACCATCGACAACAGAAGCTTGTTTTCTGTAACCAGAAATCACCCAAGCTTCACCAACCTTGTCATTGGGAAGATCATAATTAAATTCTGCTAAGCGTTTTCCGCCCCAAATTTTAGTTTGTAAATAAGGCTTTAAAAAAATTGGTGCCATTTTATTATCCTTCTTTCATCTACTTAATGATTATTTTAACATGTAGCTAAACAAAAAGGCTTGGATATTTCATCCAAGCCTACTATATGGAGATGGCGGGAATTGAACCCGCGTCCAAACATACTTTGTCATAAACCTCTACGATCATAGTTATATTATTTAAGCTTCATCCAACTAAAACGCCATATAACAGGGCTAACAAGTTGAACTAACCTTAATAATCTCTTTTTAACTAGTCAGGTAGATAGTTAAACGTAACTTGCTGGTAATGATACTAAGAGCCAAACGCAAGCAATCCGGCAATTAGCAACACAGGCTGACTAGGCAGCTACTGCGTATGAATTATTATTGTTTGCAGTTATAAAAACTTGCAACGTTTTAACGTAGACGTAACCTACGAATCGCAGTTTACGCAAATATACGCCTGTCGAATCCCAAAACATCCCCGTCTACCTAAGTATAGCAAAGATGCTAAATCTTAGCTAGCCGTGAGACGTCTCGACAAATCATTAATTCTTCATCGGTTGGGACTATTAATACTTTTACTTTAGAATCGGCTGTATCAATAATTGATTCTTCACCATACTTCATCTTGTCTGGATCAATCTTTACTCCCAATAAAGTCAATCGCTTACAAATTTCATTCACAATATGTTTATCATGCTCACCGATACCGGCTGTGAAAATCAAGGCGTCAAGGCCGCCCATCTCTACAGCATAGGAGCCAACGTAACGAATAATCCGATTAACGAAAATTTTTCTAGCTAAAATAGCTCTTGGTTCATCGCTCTTTTCTAGGTCCCGCATATCTGAAGACATTCCAGAAATACCTAATAATCCAGACTTGTGATTCAAAATATCAATAGCTTCGTCAAAACTGATCTTTTCTTTCTTCATCAATAATTGAATAGCCGCTGGATCGATATCACCAGATCTGGTTCCCATAGTGACACCAGCTAATGGTGAAAAGCCCATTGAGGTATCAAAAGACTTTCCATCTTCAAGTGCAGTCACTGAAGCACCACTTCCTAAGTGACAAATGATCATCTTGTCGAAGTTGTGGTTAACCATTTCACAGGCACGCTTAGAAACATAGCGAACGCTGGTACCATGAGCACCATAACGTCTAATGCCATATTTTTCATAATATTCATAAGGTAATGAATACAAATAATGCACTGGATCCATGGTGTGGTGGAAAGAAGTGTCAAACACACCCACTTGAGGCACACCTGGAAGCAAATTCATAAATGCTTCTATTGCTCTTGCTTCTCCAGGATTGTGAAGTGGTGCGTAATCTGCCAACTCTTTGATTTTTTCAAGGGCTGCTTGATCAATAATAGTTGATTCTTGGAAAACTTCACCCCCAGCAACAACACGGTGACCCACGCCATCAATTTCGTGTAAATCAGTCACAACTTGATATTTCTTTAAGGCTTCAAGCAAAATCTTAACTGCTTGATCGATTGATTCTATTGGAAGCTTTTCAGTATACTTTTCACCTTGGTATTTTAACTCAAAGTCGGACATCTTTAGACCAATTCTTTCAGCCATCCCACTCGCAATTACCTTTTCATCTGGTACAGAAAAAATCTTGTACTTCAAAGATGAACTACCTGCGTTAATAGCTAAAATCATTTTCATATCAATAGCCTCCAAACTATCTCTTATTAAATTTAGTATACCACTTATCTAAACTTTCATTGAATCTAAATAAAGCGGTTTCATCTAATTGAGTTAGTTTGCTTAGTAAGACTTCACTAGCTTGGCTATTTTGACCATGATTTTGAAATACTAAAATTGATTTTGCAAAAGCTTGTTGCTTAAACAATTTATCAGGTAATTCAACAATCGCACGTAAGTAGACTTTTTTAGTCATCCAACTCATCACTTCAGATGCGGCTGGTCCGGTGAGCATTGACTTTGGAACAATTAAGAAGCCCCAACCATTTTCCTTCAAATTCTTGACGATTTGTTCTAAGTAAACAAAGTGAGCAAATGAGTGTCCTTCGTTAGCTCTCAAGTCGAAGTTTTTAACATTGTCATCCAATGGATAATAGCCAATTGGCAAATCACTAACAACGACATCAGGTTGATCTAGAATCCAAGGCAAAATCGCATCTTGATGAGCTAATTCAACTTCATTATGACGAACATGAGCACCAACATCTGCTAATGAGAGTAAATCTTCATTGTGATCAATTCCGGCAATTTGGAAAAAGTTCTTTGAATGATTAGATTGCTTCAATTGCTCGACAACTGAATAAACCAAGCTTCCGCTACCGATGGCAGGGTCAAGTAATTTCATCTCTTGCTTAGGCAACATTTTGTCCATCATCATAGCAATTACTGTGCTAATGATAATTGGCGTTGGCATTGAATTGGCATCTAAGCCATCATCAGAAATTGCTTTCAAACTAAGGTAAGTAAAGACTTCACCCTTTAATTTTCCCGACCAATCTTCATAGTTTAATGCTTGATAGGCAGCACTTAATTGTTGAACAGTTGCTTCATCTGGAGCACCTTCTTCAACTTTGATTTTTCCAGTTTCAAGATTATCAAAAGTTTCCGTTAATGCTTCAATTTGTGAGATATTTAAGTTCTCTTTCAACAAATTAACGCATGACAACATTGCTTGGAATTTTTCTTCAAGATTCTTCATAATTGCTCCTTTTCTAACAACATATAATTGTAAAGAATGGGTGCAATCCATGCAAGTTACTTGAAATATTCAATCAATAATTGATTAGACCGTTCAGCCTGTAAGACAGCACGTTCATATGATTTCATGAATAAAAGTGCTGTTGATAAAACTAAGATACTAGTAATTAAGGCACTGGCTTTTACTTTCAATTTTTACTTTTCACCACGATTTCACTTTTTAAATTATTTTGATCGACCACCGTAATCGTTAGCAATTCTTTGGTCATAGCAAAACTAGTACTTTTAACATTGACTAACAAAGGAATATGGCCCGGTTTTAAGGCTAACTTGCCATTAACCTGATACAAATCGAATTCTATGTCACCATCAGTTCTTTCTAGTTTAAAGACTGCATGACTTTGATCAGATTTTTTTGGATAAAAAATACATCTTTTTACTTCCCGATTATGCAAGAACTTATCTAATTGCACATAGGCAAAAGCAATGTCATTACAGTCTAATTTTGATTGCTTGATACTTTTTAAATTGAGGAGAGTTGCCTGCAAGATCATCACCGTCAAGGCAGAAATCATCAAAGCAATCACTGTTTCAATCAACGTAAATCCTTTAATCTTCATCGTATTCTTTTCCATGAACTATTATCTGATGCAAATGGCATTTTTTCATAACATGATGGGCATACAAACGATCTATGCGTTTAGAACTATCATTAACTAGTTTATGACCAGAAAAAATACATAAGGAGATCACTTCGACTGCCATAATACTAATAATTAGTCCTAGCATACTTTCTAATAAAACAAATGCTTTAGCTTTCATAAATCAGTTGCCCCCAACCTAATTGCAAGTGAATTACTTTTTCTTCATGTGAGCTATGCAAATAAATATTGTTGGCATTAACCATGCCATCATCCTTAATAACAATCTTATGATCCATTGTTAACGACAAAGTCACGCCTTTAGGTGCCAGCAAATTTTCTTTAATTATCCGAGGTCGAAAATAAATTTGATCATCTAGCACCATCATTTCAACTTTTTCGGATTTAATGGTGGCATAACGCATCGCATACCGTAAATCGCTACAGATTTCGGCTTGATACTCGCTCAAACTAATTGTCTCTTGATAACTTTTTAAATAAAAACTGCCTAGGAGCATTATCGACACGGTAATGCCCAGAGCAATCACCGTTTCAATTAAAGTAAAAGCTCTACTTTTCTTTGAATACCACGGTATTATCTTCAACATTGATTGCATAGTTCTTACTTGCCTTTTCATATTGATCTTCAGTCAAATATTTATTTTTCAACTTATCAAAAGTAGTTGTTTTTTCACCTGGATGATCTTCCAAATAAAGGGTGACTTGTGTTTGCAACGTATTCAAGAAAGCCTTATCGCTCTTACTTTGAGCTGCATTCTTTTGACTAATCAAGTTTGGTGCAATCAACATTACAATCATGACAATAATAGCGATAACAATTACCATTTCAATTAAAGTAAAACCTTTTTGCTTTTTATTTTTCAATTTTTTAAACATCTTAAATCCCCTGCATCATCGAATACATTGGCAATAACAATTTTAAATACATGCCAATAATACAAATTCCAATAAAAACAAAACAAATTGGTTGAATATTCACAACCACTCTCGAAATCTTTTCTGTTAATTCAAAAAATAGATTTCTACCTAAGAACTGACACTGACGACCTAATAATTCGCGGTCGGATCCAGCGTTCAATAATAAAATCAGTCGGTTTGGCAAAAATTCTTCCTGCCGAATAATTTCTGAAATTTCGACTCCTTTGACTAATTGTTCTGCCATCCGGCTGGCAATCACTTCTTGGACTGAGCCTTGGCTTTGCTTTTGACCAAAATCACATATCTGTTGCAAGCTAAAGCCACTTTTTAATAGCATCCCCAAGTCATAAACCAATAAATAGCTCACATAATGTTTGACGAGTTTGCCGATAATCGGCACCCGCAGAAGCTTTTTTAATGACCAATAATCTTGTTTCCGCAGTAATTGCCAACAGTAAATTCCAACCAGACAGCCTAAAACTAGCAATAAAACAATGCCAAATATTATGCCGTTACCTTCACCGGCACCTTGGTTACCAAATGAAGTGATTTGACTCATGAAGATCAACAAAAAAATCATCATAAAAACCAGAATAAACGGGTATGATAACTGTCCCAAGAGCTTTTTGACTTGCTCCCGTTTTAATCGTTCTAGTTCAGCTAATTGCAATAAAGATTCTTCAATTGATCCTTGAGATAGTGACATCACGAGTTGCACCACAATTGTTTTCCCAAAACCTAAATTTTCAAATAATTCTTGAAAATGACTTCCGCTAGCCAATTGTTGATTCAATTTATTGAAAGTCTTAGCCCTTTCTGGCCAAAAGACTAGCAACATTTCTAAACTAGCGTGGAGTGAAAAGCCATTTTTTAAACTTTGACCTAAAAACTCTAATAGTGTTAATTGCTCCTGTTGATTCAGCCTATCCTTCTTTGTATTGCTCATAAAGTTCATCAGTGACTAACCCCCTCTCCTTTAAATCTTGTAATTTTTCCTGCCAGCAATTGAAGCCACGCTTTTCTGGATTCAAAATTGCTGAAGCTAGTCCCGCACCTGAAGCTATGTCCATTAAGCATTTCCCCGCGATCAAGCGTTGATAAGAAACAGCAGTTAGACAATTTAATAGATCAGTTCGTTCTATTCCCATGGCTTCTATACGAGTAATCGTTTGAAAAGTATTTTTTGCATGAACTGTCGCCAAAACTAGGTGACCGGACAAGGCTGCATCAATTGCTGCTTTGGCGGTCGCACTGTCACGAATTTCACCAATAATCAGGACATCAGGTCGGTGTCTTAAGGCTGACTTCAAAAGACAACTATAGCTATTGCCAGCATTTAAATTAACCTGTGTTTGTAAAAAGTCTTGATCAACTATTTCAACGGGATCCTCAATTGTCATCACCATCTTATGTTTGGCAAAAGACTTGGCAATTTTATACATGGTAGTAGTTTTTCCTGACCCGGTTGGGCCACTGGTTAAAATTAGTCCCCGTCTTTTAGAAAGATCATTAATTCGTGTGAGATCATCTTCAAAATAAAACTTGCTCTGATCTATCCCGTATAAGATTCTCAATACTAACGATTCTTGATCTTGAAAATTTCCAACACTAGACAAACGGAGAAAATGCTCCTGATAACTCATCGCTCCTACTTGTGGACGGCGATGCTCAGCAATATCCATTTGACTCTGGAACTTCAAATAGTTGATTAATTCAACCCCTTCCTGTATCTGATATTCAGCGATGTTAACTAATTGATCTTTTTCCCTGCACAGCACTAAATACTGTTGCTTTTTGGGCAAGAAAAATAAGTCACTCGCTCCTTTTGAAATAACCTGAGCTAATAATTGGTTAATTTCATTTTTGACATTCATTCCAATCATCCTTTCCACAGAGTATTACGCAAAAAAGATGATTTTTTCACAAAAAAAGACCAATTACTTAAAAGTAATTGGTCAAAATTGAAATTCAATTATTCTTCATCTAATTGAGCAGCTGAGTATACGTTTGAAACGTCATCATCATCTTCAAGTGCATCAATTAAGTTTTGGTATTGTTCCTTCTTGTCTTCTGGAACTGGAGTGTAGTTTTGTGGAATCATGGTAAGTTCAGCATCAGCTAACTTGTAACCAGCTTTTTCTAAACCATCACGTACTTGAGCAAATTGCTTAGCATCAGTGTAGATTTCATAAGCATCATCTGATGTTTGTAAATCATCACCACCGGCTTCCATGACATCCATCAACATAGTGTCTTCATCAGCGTCAGTAGTTGAACGGTCAATTACGATGTAACCTTTACGGTCAAACATGTAAGCAACTGAACCAGTAGCACCTAATGAACCACCATTTCTAGTGAAGGCAACACGAACTGAAGATGCAGTTCTGTTCTTGTTATCAGTCAAAGCTTCAACTAAAACTGCTACACCACCTGGTGCGTAACCTTCGTAAGTAATTTCGTCGTAGTGTTCGTCTGAACCACCTTCGGCCTTTTTAATAGCTCTTTGGATGTTATCCTTTGGCATGTTTGCTGCACGAGCTTTATCCATGACTAAACGTAAAGATGGATTACCTGAAGGGTCAGAACCACCACTTTTTGCAGCCATGTAAATTTCTCTTGATAATTTTTGGAAGACTTTACCTCTTTTGGCGTCTTGAGCATTCTTCCGTCCTTGAATATTATGCCATTTTGAGTGACCTGACATTTTTGGAATCCTTCTTTCTTATACTTTTAGTCAACACGTAGTCAACATATCTTATATTACAGTATCTTGCGATTTAATTCAAAATATCCTGCAATTTTTTTGCTTTTTATATTAAAATTGTAACTGTTTATTGTTAATTAAGGAGAAAAAGCGTGGATATTAATAAGAAAAAATATATCTCTTGGCCAGTTTTAACCATGATGGCTTTCGTCACTGTTATCGGCCTAGACGATATTATGTACAATTTCCAGAACCAAGGGATGCCGGTCATCACTTCCTGGATCATTATGCTGTTTTTGTATGTTATTCCTTATTCTTTAATGGTCGGACACCTAGGAAGTGTCTTCAATAAAGAAGGTGGTGGACTTTCTTCATGGGTAAGAGGTACTGATGGAGAATTCTTAGGATATTTCACCGCCTGGACATACTGGGCTGCTTCCATTCCTTATGCCGTCGATTCAGCTAATGAAATCATTGTTGACCTCGGTTGGGCCTTCACCGGCAGTAGCAAATTCCAAGATAACATTTCAAATTCAAAATTTGCGATTTTAACTTTTATTGTTTTTATTGTGTTTATCTTTATTGAACATCGTTTTTCAAACTCAATGGAAGTCTTATCTACTATTGGTGGAGTAATGATGTTTGGAATGACCATCTTATTTGTTGTCCTAGCTGGAATTGGACTTATCAAGTCTGGTGGTCACATGGCCACTCACCCATTTGGCTTTAGCAGTATTATTCCAAAATTTGATTTGCACTATTTTGCAACTTTAGGAATGTTAATCTATGCCATGAACGGGGCTGAGCTAGTTGCACCTTATGTTACTAGAATGAAAAAGCCTAAGGTTGATTTTCCTAAGGCAATGATGACTTTAGCTGCAATGACTGCCTTTTTGACTATCTTTGGTTCATTTGCCCTTGGTATCTATTTCGATGCCAACCACATTCCAAATGACTTGAAGATGAACGGTTCATACTATGTCTTTGATTACATTGGACAACAATTTGGTGTAGGTCACCTCTTGCTTGAATTCTTTGCCTGGACAAGTATTTTCTTCAATGCTGCTTTATTGGCAGTCTTACTTGATGCCATGACTAGAATGTTGATTTCTGATACTGGTGAACGTTACATGCCTAAGTTCTTAACCAAAAAGGACAAAAATGGTTTGCCAATTAATGGTTACATTTTGACGGTTTCATTATCAGCTTTCATTATGTTATTAGGTATCTTCTTGCCAAATATGAATGATATTTTCAATTGGCTCTTGAACCTAAACGGTATCATTTCTCCAGGTGTTACCTGCTGGATTTTCTACTCATTTATGCGAGTTAGAAAAAATTCTAAACAATTTCCAAGTGAATATGTTTATATTAAAAATGATAAAATCGCCTACTTGGTTGGTTTAGCATTATTAGTTGTTACTGCTGTGGCTACAATTTTAGGTATTGCACCAGCTGACGTAGCTGAAGGCTCACAATTATGGTGGTACGAATTAATCATTAATATTGTTGCCGTAGTCGTTTTAATAGGCTTAGGTGCAATTCTTCCAGGTATTCGTCAAAGAGAAATTGAATACGGCATCGCCTTTACTAAGAAACAATGGATTTTGATGGGAATTATCATCATCGGTTCAATTATTGTTGATATTATGCTTGGTGGCACCAAGATCCCATTACGTGGTTTATACATCTTTATTGAAGCTGTAGTTGCTCTTTTGGTAACTTGGCTAATCGGTCGTAAAAAGCCACAAGCAAAATAAAAAAGAACTGAAATCCAGTTCTAGCACATATCGTGCAAGCAATTACATGGCACCTTATCTGGTGCAGTAATTGCTTTTTTTGTTAACTCAGATTCTAGTTCTTCAATATCTTTTTTAAATAATTGCATTTCTGGAAGCAATCGCTCTAACAATGCCCCTTTGTGCATATCACACATATGTGATAATAAATTGCTGGTCACTTTGTACATTAATTCGTTTTCACCATAAATGGCTTCATAACGAAAACGGTGACTTTCTTTTTTTACGGATAATAATCCTTTTTTATCTAGTCTTCGTAGCAAAGTCTTGATGGTCGAATCAGACCAATTATTTTTCATTTGGACTTGGTCAATAATTTCTTTAGAAGTAGATTCCTTCAAAGTCCAAATCACTCTCATTATCTCCCATTCAGCAGGAGAAATGGTTAAGCTATCATCTAGCTCCATTTTTCATTAGCTCCTTAACTGCTTTAGCGACACCCCGGTGATCATTATCAGCTGTCACCACAGTGGCTAAATCTTTAATTTGTTCGATGGCATTACCCATTGCCACCTTATAGAAATTAGGATTTTCAAACATTGAAAGATCGTTACCTTGGTCGCCAAAAACGGCAACTTCATCTTCTTTAATCGACAATCTTTCAGCTAATTCGCTAACAGCGTGTCCTTTTGATGCACCACGCACAGTAATTTCAGCTAAATGATAAAATGACCGCACAATTTCGTACTTATCAAAAGCCCATTGTGGCAACTTATTCCACAACTTTTCAACTTCATCAAGGTCACTATTACAACAAAAGACGCACTTAACGAACTTAAAGTCATCCGAATATTCATCTCTAATTTCAAGTTCGTTTCTGGTAAATACCGCATTCATCAACATATTCAAGCAGAGATCACGGTCTGGGCTATAGAATTTGTGTGTTGTTTCAAAATCGATGTTGCAGTTGGCAAATTTTCGAAAACGTAAGAAATTATCTAAATCTGTCTTCTTCAATTGATGACTAAAAATAACTTCTCCATCAATTGATTGAGCAACTGCCCCATTGAAAGCAATAGCATATTCGCTATCACCACTGATGCCAAGTTTCTTTGCGAATGGCAAAATACCTGACAATGGTCTTCCTGAGCATAAAACTACTTTGATACCTTTACGGCTAGCTTCTTTCAAGGTATCTATTGTGAAGTCATCAATTGTTTGTTGACTAGTCAATAAAGTGCCATCAAGATCAATCGCCAATAATTTAACACTCATTTCAAAACCTCATTTTATTCTACAGTAACACTCTTGGCCAAATTACGTGGCTTATCAACATCCAAGCCCTTTTCCTTTGATGCGTAGTAAGCCAATAATTGAATTGGGATCGCTGTTAAGAAAACTGACATCAAGTATGAGATTTCTGGTAAAACAATGTCGTCACTTTCTCTAGCGAATTCTTTAGCAGCAATAATAATTGCAGAAGCACCACGTGCTTCAACTTCTTGTACATTACCTCTAGTTAATTCGTTAGTAACTGGATCATTAATGATTGCAATCACAGGAGTACCATCTTCAATTAGAGAAATGGTTCCGTGCTTTAATTCTCCAGCGGCAAAACCTTCAGTTTGAATGTATGATACTTCTTTAAGTTTTAATGCTGCCTCTAATGCAACATAATAATCGATTCCGCGTCCAATGTAAAATGCATTTCTAGATGAGATGAGGTATTTTTTAGCTAATTCTTGTAACTTTTCTTTACCATCAACTAATTGTTGCATCCCCTCAGCAGCTAAAGCTAATTCTTCACGCAAATCGAATTCATTAGCAAATTCGACATTTAGCTTTTCACCGATAGCCTTTGCCAAAATGGCTTCAACGGCAATTTGAGCAGTGTAGGCCTTAGTTGAAGCAACGGCAATTTCTGGACCAGCTTGCAAAAGAATCGTGTAAGTTGCTTCTCTAGAAAGAGTTGAACCTTCAACATTGGTAATAGTCAAACTTGGTAAATTACGACGGTTAACTTCTTTCAAAACAACGCGGGAGTCGGCTGTTTCACCTGATTGGGTTAAGAAAATAAAGAATGGATTCTTTGAAAGCATTGGGAAGTGATAACCAGCTTCGCTTGCCAAATCAACTTCAACAGGAATGTTGGTCATCTTTTCGATCATAGCCTTACCAACAAGTCCAGCATGGTAACTTGTTCCTGCAGCGAAAATGTAAATTCGATCTGCTTGGCTCATAGCGTCAACAATTTTTGGATCAAAATTAGGATGACCTTCGCTATCCAAGTAAGTTTGACTTAACTTTCTAATCACACCAGGTTGTTCATCAATTTCCTTAAGCATGTAGAATTCATAAGTTCCCTTAGAAGCTGCATCTGGGTCTAAATTAACCTTGTGAGCTGGACGATCGACTGCACCAGTTTCCAAGTTTTCAATCTTGTAAGAATCCTTAGTAATATCTGCCACATCACCATCTTGCAAGTCAACGAAGGTTTGGGTTTGATCTAACACTGACAATGCATCTGAAGCAATGACGTTGAAGCCGTCCCCGACACCTAACATCATTGGTGACTTATTCTTTGCAATAAAAATGTGATCTGGTTGAGTATTATCAACTAATAAGAAAGCATATGAACCTCTAACTAAATTCAAAACTTTCTTGAAAGCAGTCAAAGTATCTAACTTTTCTTCTCTGGCAAATAATGAGACTAATTGCACAATCACTTCAGTATCAGTATCTGAAACCAAATTGACATTTTGCAAATAGTTATCACGAAGTTCCTTGAAGTTTTCAATCACACCATTGTGAACCAAGTAAAAACGCTTGGTAACATCAAAATGAGGGTGAGCATTAGCTTCAGTTGGCTTACCGTGAGTTGCCCAACGGGTATGTCCAATACCGACTAATCCTTGTTCATCTGGAGTAAGAGCTGCCTTTAAGTTGCTAATTCTACCAACTTTTTTAGTTAAATATTCATGACCCTTTAAGTCATTTAAGTAAATTCCTGCAGAATCGTAGCCACGATATTCCAACTTTGATAAGCCATTAAGTACGATATCGCGAGCACTCTTTCCAACTATTCCAACAATTCCACACATAAAAAAATCTCCTTTGGTCTATTTTATCGACCTTTGTTTAATTCTTCTGTAATAATAGCTTTTTATTAATAAAAGGTCAAGATTTTTGTAAATTGGTATAGTCATAAAAAGAGATGACTCTTAAGCCATCTCTTTCTTTACAACTTCAACTACGCGATCAACCCATTGATCTGTTTGTTCTTGAGTTGGACCTTCTGCCATCACTCTCAACATTTCTTGAGTTCCTGATGGTCTAACAAGTAAGCGACCATTATCACCCATTTCTTGTTCAACTTCAGCAATGACATCCAAAATTGCTTGGTGTTGTTTCCAAGAATTCTTATCCTTCACAAACACATTAATTAATCTTTGTGGGTATTCCTTGAAGTCTGCTAATAATTCAGTTAAAGATTTGCCAGTCTTTTTCATGACTAACATTAATTGCAAACCAGTCAACATACCGTCACCAGTATTGTGGTAATCACTGATGATCACGTGACCTGATTGCTCACCACCCAAGTTGTAGCCGTTTTCCCACATCTTTTCAGAAACGTAACGGTCACCAACTTGTGTTCTTACATTCTTAATGCCCTTCTTTTCTAAGGCTTTAGTAAAACCAAGGTTACTCATAACGGTAGTAACAATCGTGTCATGCTTCAAACGACCTTGTTCATGTAAATAGCTACCAATGATGTACATAATGTGGTCACCATCAACTTCATGACCCTTTTCATCAACGGCAATACAACGATCTGCATCCCCATCAAAGGCCAAACCTAATTGAGCACCTTGTTTAACTACTTCTTCTTGCAACTTTTCAGTATGAGTAGCACCAACTTGGTCATTGATATTCAAACCATTTGGATGAGTTGCAATGGTTGTGAAATCTACCCCGCAGTCGGCAAATAAACGGGATACTAAATGACTAGCTGCACCATTAGCACCATCTAAAACAACCTTGATGCCGTCGAGTTCTTCAGGAACAGTATTTTCCAAGAATTGTAAGTACTTTGAAGCACCTTCTTGGAAATCAGTTACAGTACCTAAACCTTGAGCTGATGGACGTGGTAAAGTGTCTTCAGTTGCATCAATCAATTTTTCGATTTCTTCTTCTAAAGCATCTGATAACTTCAAGCCATCACTACCAAAGAACTTAATACCGTTGTCTTCAACTGGGTTATGTGAAGCAGAAATTTGTACACCGGCATCAGCACCTTGAGCTCTAACCAAGTATGACAAACCTGGAGTGGTAATTACTCCACATTCTAATACTTCAATACCTACTGACAACAAACCTGAAATCAATGAATATTCAAGCATTTCCCCACTGATTCTTGTATCTCTAGAAACAAGAACTTTTGCTTGTTCATCATCCTTCTTATGACGAGTTAAGATGTATCCACCTGTACGGCCTAATTTAAAGGCCATTTCTGGTGTCAAACTCTTATTCGCTTCTCCTCTAACTCCATCTGTTCCAAAATATTTTAACATGAGCTATTTTTACCTTCTTTCAGTTGATCCAGAATCACTAACTTTGACATGAACCTTCACATTATCTGGATTGCTATATGCGACACCACTTGGAAGTTTAATCGAAGCTTGAACTGTCTTAGTGCTGGTTATATGTTCTAAGTCGACGTATGCAGTTGCCTTTGAAAGCTTCTTCAAGACAGCTTTTTTACCATACAAAGTCACATACTTAGTATCGGTCGATGTAATGTATGACTTATTAGAAGCATCATTGTAAGTCTTAATTTCTACTGGTAATTTTTTCTTACTAATAGAAATTGGAACTTGCACTTTCACTGATGCAGGAAGAATTGATACATTAAGTTGTCTTCCCTTGCGATCAATTGCTTGCAAAACTACTTGTTGATTCAAAGTATGGGTAATTCCATCAGGAATATCGACTTTAGCAAGAATTTGCTTAATCTGGTTAATTTCACTTTGGGCACCAGTTACTTCAACAACTGAATGATCAAGTGAAATCTTACCAATATCATAGCCCTTTGGCAAAGCTTCACTATCATATTGGGTTGTAACAGGTAAAGTTCTTGATTTTCTTTGTTGAATATTAACTGTTACATAAGCTGGCTTCACATAGTAAGTTAATTGCTTACTTAAGCCAGTAACTTGAATTTTTACAGTATGCTTACCAACGCCTAAATCGCTTAAATCTAAATATACACGATAAGCACTAGTATTCACAGTACTAGTTACTAAAGCACTTGGTCCTTCAATTGTTAACTTAACTTGTTCAGGATAACCAGTAATGTAATATTTGTCAGTATTGGCTGAAATTTGCAAATCAGCTGTAACTGTCGTAGTATTCGTAGCCGTTTCAGTTGTCTTGGTTGTCGTATTCGTCTTCATGTACGCTTGCTGAGTCGTGTTGACATAGATCACAATCAACAGAGAAATCAGCAAGGAGCTAATCTTCAAAAACCAACTTTCACGAAAAATCTTCTTTTTCATCGATCAGCCCCCCAAGTCCAAAACTTACCAATAATGCGACGATACCATGAAACTTTAGTTTCTTCCTTAGGAACTAAGGCATTAGTCAAGTACTTCATGTATTCGTCTTGACTCATGTCCACATAGAAATGACCGTTCTTGGTAATCGTGACATTACCAGTTTCTTCAGAAACAACAATTGTAATTGCATCAGTAACTTCAGAAATACCAATGGCAGCACGGTGTCTTGTTCCCAATTCCTTAGGAATCATATTATTGTCAGATAAAGGCAAGTAAGCTGCAGCTACAGCAATTCGGTTGTTGTTAATAATGACCGCACCATCATGTAATGGCGTGTTTGGAATAAAAATATTAATCAACAATTCACCAGTAACTGTACTGTCTAGTGGAATACCTGTTTCCACATATTCGTCTAAACCTGTATCTTGTTGGATAGTAATCAATGCACCAATCCGACGTTTGGACATGTATTGAATTGCCTTATCAAGTTCATGAATGAAGTTAATTTGAACTTGTGACTCAGTTGTTTCTTGACCATTGAACCATGGCAAGCGACCTAAATGTTCCAATCCTCGACGAATTTCTGGTTGAAAAATGACCACACATCCGATTACAGTCCAGCTCAATACTTGATCAAGAATGTATGTAAACGCATGGAAGCCAAAGTAGCCAGCTACAAATCTAGCTAAGAAAATGAATACTAATCCTTTAGCTAATTGCACAGCTTTGGTTCCGCGAACAACCAAAATTAAATTATAGACTAAGTACCAAATAATCAGCACGTCAAATAAATTACTCAACATTTGCCAACTGAAAATTTGTGAAAATGATAGTTGCATTACATACCTCCTTTCAACATTATAACAATTTATTATCTTGCATACATTTTAAATTCTAAGAATAAGTCATTATATTCTTGAACCTTTTCAGGTGATAAGTCTTTAAAGACCATTAATTTTTTAAGTTGTGAGACAGCGGGATAAAATTCATGGTTGACCTTAATTAGCTTTTTAGCCTTAGTAACTGGCGTTGAATAACCAACATATTCAGCATTTTGGGCAGCATTTTTTGGCTCAAGCATGAAATTAATAAACTTCATCGCAGCTGTCTTATTCTTGGCAGATTTTGGAATAACAAAATTGTCAAACCATAAATTTGAATATGGCTTAGGAACGATATAATGCAAATGTGAATTATTATCCATCATTTCTTTAGCTTCTCCTGACCAAGTCACTGCTAAAGCAGCTTCATTTTGAGCCATATACAGCTTAATTTCATCAGAAATAATCGCTTTAATATTTGGGCCTAATCCATCTAATTTTGTTTTAGCCAGCTTCAATTCCAGTGAATTTGTCGTATTCATGGAATAATTTAATGACGCTAAAGCCATCCCCATAATGTCTCTTGCCGAATCAACTAGCAAAATTGATTTTTTATATTTAGCATTCCATAAATCATTCCAGTTGTTGATTTTTTTACCATCAACAAATTTATCATTATAGACAATTCCAAGTGTTCCCCAAAAATAAGGCAAAGAGTAGTTGTTTTGTGGATCAAAACTCTTATGTAGGAACAAAGGATCAACATTTTTCCAATTGGGAATCTGCTTTAAATCGATTTTTGAAAGTAAGTGGGCCTTTTTTAATTTTGAAACCATATATTCACTAGGCACAGCTAAATCATAATTGGTTCCACCTTGCTTCAATTTAGTAAACATAGCTTCATTTGAATCAAAAGTTTGATAGCTCACATGATAGCCAGTTTGCTTTTCAAATTTAGTAATCAACTTGGGATCAATGTAATCACCCCAGTTGTAAATCACTAATTCATGATTTCCAGACTTAATATTTGGATTTTCTAACTTATTAGCCCAAATTCCTAATCCCAAGCATACTAACAAAATAGCAATGGTGCCTAAAAATAATTTTTTCATTATTTGATTAGGCCTCCAATCCGATGTTTCTTACTCTTCTTAATACTTAAAAAGTAATAGATAAAGACGAGTACTAACACAACTAAAAAGATAATTGCTGACAAAGCATTAACTTCCAGGTCAATTCCCTGACGGGCTCTCGAATAAATTTCCACCGATAAAGTAGTAAAGCCATTACCAGTTACAAAGAAAGTAACAGCGAAATCATCTAATGAATAAGTTAAAGCCATGAAAAAGCCAGATAAAATACCTGGCAAAATAGCCGGAATAACTACTTGATCGAAGACTTGATAGTTATTTGCACCTAAATCTCTAGCAGCATCGACTAGTGTTCGGTCCATTTCTTTAAGTTTAGGCAAAACCATCAAAACCACAATTGGAATTGAAAAAGCCACGTGACTTAACAAGACGGAAATAAAACCTAAATGTAAGCCAATTGCCGTAAAGAAGATCAAGAAAGAGGCACCGATAATAACATCAGGCGAAACGATCAGAATATTGTTAATCGCTAAATAAATTCGCTCTTCTTTTTTATTTTTAGCTTCAGAAATGGCGATAGCCCCCATCGTACCAACTACTGTAGCAATTAGACTGGACAACAAAGCCAACATAATCGTGTCTAAGAAAATACCGATAAAGCGGTTATCACTAAAAAGAGTTTGATAATGTTCCCAAGTAAAGCCATGAAAATAATTCATACTTTGTCCTTTACTAAAAGAAAACATAATCAGGTAGAAGATTGGAATGTAAAGCAAAATTAAAACAGTGCCAAGATATAAGTGGCTAATTCTTCTTTTCATTTCTACCTCCTATCTTTTTCGTTGACTGGTTAACAACATCGTACCGATCATCATCACAATTAAAATAACCCCTATAGTTGAACCTAAATTCCAGTTCATAGTCGTCATGAAGTATTCTTCAATCGCTGAACCTAAAGTAATTACTCGGTTACCACCAATCAATCTAGTTAACATGAAAAGTGATAATGATGGAATAAAGACAACTTGAATTCCGCTTTCTACACCTGACCATGCCATTGGCAAAATCACATAGCGAAAAGTTTGCCATTTGCTAGCACCAAGGTCCTTGCTGGCTTCAATGACTGCTGGATTGATTTCACATAAAGCGTTGTAGATTGGCAAAAGCATGAAAGGAATTTCGATATAAGTTGCTACCAAAATAAATGCCGTATTAGTAAAAAGCATATTAACTGGTCCAATTCCAATCAATCTCAAGACTTGATTTAATGCTCCTTGACCACCCAACAAGCCAATAAAAGCATAAGCTTTGAGTAACAAATTTATCCAAGTTGGAATAATAATTAGCATTAACCAAAATTGTTGATTTTTCACTCTAGTTAACGCATATGCAGCTGGATACGAGATGATCAGCGTGATTAAGGTAATTAAAAAAGCATACCAAAAACTGTTCACCGTCATCATCAAGAATGTTCCATTCGTAAAGAATGTAATGTAATTTTGTAAGGTAAATTGATTAGCAGAATTAGTAAATGAATACCAAATAATCAACAAAATTGGCAAAACTACAAACAAGGCAATCCAAATTAAGTAGGGAATTAAAAAGAATGACTTTCTAGTCCTCATAATCTTCCCCCTCGTATTGTTCAAGCCGTGCGTCAAATTCTTCTTGGCTTTCATTCAAACGCATAACGTGAATATCTTCAGGGTCAAAGTATAATCCTTGTGGCTTTGATAAATCGACCCCATTAGTTGAATGAATTAACCATTCACGTTCATCACTATCAACCGCTTTAATTTCAAAGTGATCACCTAAAAATAATTGTGTTTTAGGCTTAACTACTAATAATCCCTGTTCTAGCGGAACAATATCTAAATCTTCGGGCCGCAGAACAATCGTAACCTGTTCATTTGGTTTCATACCAGCATCGGCACACTTGAAAGTCTTGTTAGCAAATTCAACTTCGAAGTCTTTAACCATTCGTCCAGGTAAAATGTTTGAGTCCCCGATAAAGCGTGCGACAAAATCATTAACAGGTTCATCGTAAATATCAGTCGGACTACCATTTTGTTGAATTTGACCATCGTTGATAACAAAAATTTCATCTGACATGGACAAAGCTTCTTCTTGATCGTGGGTAACGAACACGAAAGTAATCCCTAATTTCTTTTGAATAGCCCGCAATTCAAATTGCATTTCCTTACGCAGACGTTTATCTAAGGCTGATAAAGATTCGTCTAGCAACAGTACTTGTGGCTCATTCACAATTGCTCTAGCAATTGCCACTCTTTGTTGTTGACCACCAGATAGTTCACGAATTTCACGTTCTTCATAACCTGCTAATTGCACTGTTTGCAAAGCTTCTTTAACAGCTTGATCAATCACTTGCTTAGATTTTTTCTTTAATTTCAAACCAAAAGCCACATTGTCGTACACATTCAAATGTGGGAATAAGGCATAGTTTTGAAATACAGTATTAATGTGACGTTTAGAAGCATCCAAATTAGTGATATCGTTGCCGTTGAAATAAATCTTACCTTCAGTCGGTTGATTAAAACCGGCAATCATTCGCAAAATAGTTGTCTTACCACTTCCAGATGGTCCTAAAAGCGAATAGAATTTTCCAGATTCAAGTTCAAGATTAATGTTATTAAGTGCGACAAAACCATCGTCATAACGCTTGGTAATGTTTTCTAACTTGATGATGCTCA
This sequence comes from Lactobacillus sp., assembly GCA_030530865.1. Lineage (GTDB taxonomy): Bacteria > Bacillota > Bacilli > Lactobacillales > Lactobacillaceae > Lactobacillus. The sequence goes on along the minus strand of JAUMUC010000001.1, from coordinate 156,240 downwards.
ATCTTTAGGTTCCTCTCCGATAATTCTAACTTCAGTTTCCAAATCAATATCATATTTATCTTTAATAACTCGTTGGATTAAATGAATCAAATTCAGGTAATCTGTTGCGGTCGCACCGCCTTTATTAACAATAAAGCCAGCGTGCTTAGTTGAATTTTGGGCACCACCAATCATGGTTCCTTGCAATCCAGCCTTAATAATCATTGGTCCCACGAAATGGCCAACTGGACGTTTAAAAACAGAACCACATGATGGATATTCAAGTGGTTGCTTGTTGCGACGTCTTTCATTCAAATCTTCCATTTTAGCTAAAATTTCAGCCTTATTAGCTTCCTTCAATTGGAAGGTCGCACTTAAAACAATGTCGCCAGTGTCTTGCACATAAGAATGACGGTAGCTAAAATTCATTGTTTGATTGTCGTAAGTCTTAATCTCACCATCTCGGGTAATCACAGTGGCACTCTTCAAGCAATCTTTCACTTCACCATCATAAGCTCCCGCGTTCATGTATACACCACCACCAACCGATCCGGGAATTCCTGCAGCAAATTCAAGTCCAGATAAGCTATGATGAGCAGCTGTAAATGCAGTATCGATGATGGCAGCACCAGCATCAGCAGTCACTGTTTGGGCTTTTTCATCAACTGTGATATCAACTAAACGAGTCAAAATCATGACCAAGCCTCTAATACCACCATCCTTGATGATTAAATTAGAAGCATTGCCAATTACTGTTAGTGGAATATTTTGTGCTTTAACCAGATCTACGAGTTCTTCCACTTGTTGGCGATTTTTTGGAAAAGCCACAAAGTCAGCGGGACCACCAGTTTTGGTAAAAGTAACCTCACTCAATGGCATCTTTTCATAGATCTCATAGCCCTGATTTTTAAGTTCTGATAAATTCACAAAACATTCCTCCTTAATCTTTTCTATTTTACCCCATTATCACTAGTTATTGCACCGTGTTATACTAAAAACAAGGAGTTTTACTATGAATTTTGTAGCAATCGATTTTGAAACGGCTAATCATCGGCCCGAAAGTGCCTGTTCTTTGGCACTTGTTCTAGTTAGAGATAATCAAATTGTGGATAAATATTACACCGTCATTAATCCGCAAATGCCATTTGATCAGGACAATATAAAGGTCCATCAAATCACAGCCAATGATGTTAAAGAAGCACCAACTATGGCAGAAATTTGGCCAGAAATTGCCCCCTTGTTCACGCCAGGCATGCTAGTAGTAGCTCACAATGCACGTTTTGACACCAATGTTTTAAAGCGAAGTTTAGCTAGATATGAAATTCCTGAACCTCACTACCTCGTGCTTGATTCGCTTAAAGTTGCCCAAAAGTTTGAACCACAATTACCTAATCATAAGCTCAACACAGTTTCTGATGAATTAGGGATTGACCTGTGGCACCACCACAATGCTTTAGCAGACAGCGAAGCTTGTGCACAAATTATTATTAAAGAAGTTGAAAAGCATGGTGAAACTGCCATGAAGCCATTTTTAGAACAAAGATAAAAGGAACAGCTTAAAGCTGTTCCTTTATTGCTTTTACCCAGTTTTCATTACGTTCACCACGAGGTAAAAATTCCACCGTACGAACTGTTGAATTCCAATCATTATCAACACGTTTAAGTTGCAATTCAAGATAATCTGCTGGTAAATGCTCACTAATGACATCGGGCCATTCAATCACAACTAAGCCATCATCTGACAAGTAATCTGCCAAATCAATACCAGCCAAATCGTCGCCTTCAATTCGATAAAAATCCATATGATAAAGTGGCATCGTACCTTCTTGATATTCTCTAACTAAAGTAAAAGTTGGGCTTTTCACTGGACGCTTAATTTTTAACTGCCGTCCAATACCTTGCGTCATTGTTGTTTTACCTGCACCCAAATCACCATTTAAAAGCAATAAGTCATGAGGTTGGGCAGTTTTAGCAATGATCCGTCCCAAGTTTTGCATTTCTTCTTGACTATTAATTGTTATTTTCATCATGCACTTCCAATGCTTGTGCTGCTGTTAAAATCGCTAATTGATAGATATCTTCAGCACTTGCTCCTCTAGATAAATCATTCACTGGCTTGTTCATCCCCTGTAAGATAGGTCCAACTGCTAAAAAGCCACCCAACCGTTGCACCATCTTATAGCCAATATTTCCAGATTGCAATTCAGGAAAAACAAACACATTGGCTTGACCAGCTATTTCTGAATCTGGTGCTTTTTGCTTAGCAACTTCAGGTACAAAAGCAGCGTCAAACTGTAATTCACCATCTGCTGGAATTTCTGGATAAAACTCTTTAAACTTACTTGCAGCAGCTTGAACTTTGCTGACCATGTCACCTTTAGCTGAGCCTTTAGTTGAAAAACTCAAGAATGCTACTTTAGGTGTTAAACCAATCATTTTAGCCGTTTGAGCAGATTGATAAGCAATTTCACATAAAGTGTCAGCATCGGGATCAATATTGATGGCACAATCTGAAAAGATGAAACGTTGTTCACCTTTTTCCATAATCATTGCTCCAGATACCCGCTTCATCCCTTGAGCAGTATGAATTAATTGCAAACCTGGTCTTACTGTATCAGCAGTGGAATGTGTCGCACCCGACACTAGTCCGTCCGCATAACCTGATTCAACTAGCATCGTGGCATAATAATTAACATCTTGTAGGTTTTGACTAATTTCAGCTAAGCTAACTTCTTTTCTTCTAGCAACTGGGTAACGTTTCGCTAATTCAGTTAATAAGTCCTTAGCTTGATCATAACTAGCAACACCAGCGACTGAATCATTGTTAATTAAAATAGGTTCAATGATCTTTTCTTGAGCTAATCTTTCAACTGCGTTGATTACGCGAGGATCATTTGCTTCAGGAAAAACAATCTTAACCTTTTTGTCTGAGTTTTGAACCTTTTCTTTTAAAATATCAAAAACGCTTTTAGTCATATTAATTTTTTATTCTCCAATCTATTGGGGATTCACCATATTGACGCAAGGCCTCATTACATTTGGAAAAAGGTTTTGAGCCAAAAAAGCCACGATATGCTGATAACGGACTTGGATGGGCCGACGCAATAATAGTATTTTTACTTTTGTCTATATATTTTATCTTACTTTGGGCGAATTTACCCCATAAAATGAAGACGACGTGACCTTTTTCAGATAATTTTTTAATGGCTTGATCAGTCACTAATTCCCATCCTTTTCCTTGATGAGAGTTAGGATGATATTCAACCACTGTTAGAACTGAGTTCAATAAAAGAACTCCTTCTTTTGCCCAAGAGTCAAGACAACCTGTAGCAACAGGCGGAATACCTAAATCGTCTTGCAATTCTTTGTAAATATTTACTAAGGAAGGCGGTAAGGCTACACCTTGTTGGACTGAAAAGCTTAAGCCGTGTGCTTGACCAGGATTATGATATGGGTCTTGACCCAAAATAACCACTTTCGTATCGGCAAATGAAGTTAGTTTAAACGCTTCAAAAATGTGATACATATCTGGATGAATCCGTTTTGTCGCATATTCTTCTTTCAAAAAGTTATGTAACTGGTGATATTCATTACTAGCAAAAACTGGATCCAAAATTGCATCCCAATCATTTCCAATTAAAGATTTCAAGATTACGCCTCCTAATCTGACTTTATGTTATCATGAAGTTAAATGTTTTGCCGATTAATATGAGGTTTATTATGAAATTCTTGATTAAATTAAGTCCTCTAGGAGAAATGGCAGTTACAAATCATAAAAATGAGCCACTATATCTAATCAAAGGAAACTTAGCTGGTCCTAAACAAACCATTTTTATTCAGGACTTATCACACAATGAATTAGGTAGACTTTTTAAAAGTAATAGTCGTCTACAAAAAAGCTATGGCATCGACGTAGAAGGTTATCCTGTCTGCTACTTAAAGCATTTTCCTAATGCCTTTTATTTACAAAAACGACATTTATTAATTACACGTAACAAAGATAGCTTCACCTTTCGTCGCTTTGCCAAAGTGGTCGCCAGCATGAAAATCATCATTGATGACCCAATCACCTTAGATTGTGAAATTGATGATTTTGAAGATGCATTTTTCATCTTATTGATTTGCGTCCTCTTGAACAAATGGAAAATGACACCTTTACGTTTACCAGATTTTCCATTAAAAGTAATCAGAGCATAAAAAAAGAGTTACTACAAATCGTAGTAGCTCTTTTTTAACAATTAATCTTGGTAATTTGCCAATGCTAAGTATGAGTCAGGTTCAAGAGAAGCCCCACCAACTAAACCACCATCAATGTTTGGCTTAGCCATCAATTCCTTAACATTTGCAGGTTTTACAGAACCACCGTATTGAATACGAACGTTTTCTGCAGTAGTTTCATCGTACAAGTCCTTGATAGTTTCACGGATAGTCTTGCACATTTCTTCGGCTTGATCACTTGTAGCAGTCTTACCAGTACCGATTGCCCAGATTGGTTCGTAAGCAATAACAAGTTTAGCAACTTGTTCACTTGATAAACCTTCAAGAGCCTTCTTGATTTGGCCAACTACCCATTCGTTTTGCTTGTTAGCTTCACGAACTTCAAGTGATTCACCACAACAAATAATTGGTAAAACACCGTTAGCAAAAAGTGCCTTAGCCTTCTTGTTGATGTCTTCATCAGTTTCGTGGAAGTAGTCACGACGTTCACTGTGTCCAATGATGCAGTAGTCGATACCCATTTCCTTAAGTACTTTAGGTGAAGTTTCACCAGTGAAAGCACCTTCGTCTTCAAAGTAGCAGTTTTCAGCAGCAATGTGTAATTCGCTACCCTTAGCTGCTTTTCTCAAAGCATCAAGGTCAACAGCTGGAGCTGCGATAACAGTTTCTACCTTTGTGTTCTTAGGAAGCTTTGCTTTAACAGCTTCAACAAAAGCAGTAGTTTGTTCTGGATTGTTGTGTAACTTCCAGTTACCAGCAATAATTGGTGTTCTCATTGAAAAATGTCCTTCTTTCTATTTGTCTGAGATGCAAGCTACACCTGGTAATTCCTTACCTTCAAGGTATTCAAGTGAAGCACCACCACCAGTTGAGATGTGGCTAATCTTAGGAGCAATACCTAATTGCTTAGCTGCAGCAGTTGAGTCACCACCACCGATGATAGTAGTTGCGTCAGTCAAATCAGCTAAAGTACGTCCAACTTCCAAAGTACCTTCAGCGTAGTTAGGCATTTCGAAACAACCCATAGGTCCGTTCCATACAACAGTCTTAGCATCCTTCAAGATTGACTTGAACAATTCAACTGACTTAGGACCAATATCAAGACCCATTTCGTTGTCAGGAATATCTTCACCAACAACTTCGTGTGAAGCATCGTTTGAGAATTCAGTTGCAGCAACACTATCAACTGGCAATACTAACTTGTCACCAGCTTCAGCTAATAATTGCTTAGCTAATTCAAGCTTGTCTTCTTCAAACAATGACTTACCGATCTTGTGACCCTTAGCTGCTAAGAATGTGTAAGCCATACCACCACCGATTAAGATGTGGTCTGACTTAGGAATCAAGTTGTTAATAACACCGATCTTGTCTGATACCTTAGCACCACCCAAGATAGTTACAAATGGGTGAACTGGGTTTGAAACAGCGTCACCTAAGAACTTGATTTCTTTTTCAATCAAGAAACCTGAAGCAACTGGCTTACCAGCAGCCTTCATTGCAGTAGCGATACCTACGTTTGATGCGTGGCTTCTGTGAGCAGTACCAAATGCATCGTTAACAAAGATATCACCCAAACCTGCCCAGTATTCACCAAGCTTTGGATCATTCTTTGATTCACGCTTACCAAAGTCGTTGTCGATATCTTGGAAACGAGTGTTTTCAAGAACAACAACTTCACCTGGCTTCAAGTTCTTTACTGCAGTTTCAACAGCTGAACCTTCGTTTTCAGGAACAAATTCTACATCCTTCTTCAAAAGTTCGCCTAAACGTGCAGCAACTGGCTTCAATGACAATTCTTTCTTGTCTTCGTCACTCTTAATACGTCCTAAGTGACTTAAAAGAATTGCTGAACCACCGTTGTCTAAAATGTAGTTAATAGTTGGAAGAGCAGCAACGATACGGTTGTCGTCTCCGATAACACCATTTTTAATTGGGACATTGAAGTCAACACGAACAAGAACTTTCTTGCCCTTAACATCAAGGTCTGAAATGTTTAATTTAGCCATGAGTTTACCTCCGAAGTAATTTCATTTAAAAAGGTGAAGGGAAGATCTCCCTTCACCTTTTTTGATACTATTCGATAATTTAATTTAAAAATTAAAGAGTAGCAAATTTCAATAAAGTACGAACCATTTGGCAAGTGAAGCTGTATTCGTTGTCGTACCATGAAACAGTCTTAACAAGTTGCTTGTCACCTGCAGTAGTTACCATAGTTTGAGTTGGGTCAAAGATAGCACCAGCAGTCATACCTAATACATCGCTTGATACGATTGAGTCAGCGTTGTATGCGAATGATGGGCTTTCGTACTTCTTCATAGCTTCGTTAATTTGGTCAGCAGTTACGTCCTTGTCAAGGATTGAAACTAATTCAGTTACAGAACCGTCAACAACTGGTACACGTTGTGCGTGACCGTTCAACTTACCGTTCAATTCTGGAATTACAAGACCAATAGCCTTAGCAGCACCAGTTGAGTGAGGAATAATGTTTGCTGAAGCAGTACGTGCAGCACGTAAGTTACCACCACGAACTGGACCATCCAATACCATTTGAGTTGAAGTAAATGCGTGGATAGTAGTCATAGTACCAACTTGGATACCGAATTCCTTGTTCAATGCGTTAACCATTGGAGCAAGTGAGTTAGTAGTACATGAACCAGCTGAAACGATCTTGTCGTCTGCAGTCAAAGTGTTTTCGTTTACTGAGTAAACGATAGTCTTCAAGTCGTTACCTGCAGGAGCTGAGATCAATACACGCTTAGCACCAGCGTCAAGGTGAGCTTGTGACTTAGCCTTTGAAGTGTAGAAACCAGTACATTCAAGAACGAAGTCAACACCGTCGTTCTTAACCCAAGGAATGTTTTGTGCTTGTGGTTCAGCGTAAACACGGTACTTCTTACCGTCAACTACGATTGAGTCTTCAGTAGCTGAAACTTCGTGGTTGAAAGTTCCGTGAGTTGAGTCATACTTCAATAAGTGAGCTAAAAGTGCTGGAGTAGTCAAGTCGTTAATAGCAACAACTTCGATGTCCTTTGACTTTTCGCCTAATTCCATAATACGACGGAATGCTAAACGTCCGATACGGCCGAAACCGTTAATACCAATTTTAACTGTCATATCCTAAAGTCCTCCTTAAGAACTATAAACAACATTTTATTTTAAAGAAGCTTACTTCTTTAAAATCGCTTCTGAGGCACCTTCATCAGTAATTAACCAGGTTTGATGTGGTGCGGTGTGCATATATGCCATAATTGCGTCAGCCTTCTTTCGGCCTCCAGCAAAAGCAAATATGTGGGGTATTTTATTTAGATTCTCGAACTGCAATCCAACCTGGGTGATGCGTTCAACAATCCGGCCTTTGTCATCGAAGAAACACCCGAAGCATTCGGTGACAGCCTTCTTTTCTCTTAGTTCTGAGAGCTGAATTGAATTGTAGCCCCTTCGCCTTGCCATTTCATCAGCTAAGCCAATTCCATGTAACAAAGCATCACTGCGAGAAATATCTTGTAAAATATCTGCGATTGCAGGTTCACGAATTAGTGAGCGATATGCATCTGGTGAAACTTGTTCAGGTAAATACAATGTTTTGTAAGTACCTCCAGTTTTTGCAGCCATCTTTTGGACAATCGTATTACTTTGTGTTGTCACATTTTCTCCCAATGCCCCTCGTCCTGGAATAAATTCCAATTGACGATTATTGGCTAACTTAGGAGAAAGACTGCTGGCACCATTTGATAATGAATCGCCACCAAGAACTGTAATAATCGTTTTTCCCAATGGAAGTAAGAGATCAAGTGCTAAACTCAATTGCTCACCCATCTGTTCATAAACCCGATCTTGCAAGTAGCAATCTCCAGGTACAATTATCGTTCTTTCAATTCCTAATTTCTTGGCAAGTTGCACTTCTGTTTCGTCTGCATTAAACAAACGGTCAATGACAGGTGCACCTTCCTGCAATACTTCTTCGCCTTTCTCGGTTAAAAACATTCCAAAACTTTTAACTTCGATCAATCCAAGTTGAGCTAACAACTCTGTTTCTGTTCGAATTTTTCTTTCGGAAATTCCTAACTTCGAAGCAACCATTCTTCTTCCAACCGGAGCTGAAAGATTGATTTGCTCCAAAATGAGATAGCGTTGTCGAAAAACTCTTAGTGCTTCAGGCATCAATGCTTGGATTAAAGTTAATTCTGAATCCATCTTCGTCCTTCCACTGGGACATTTTGTGTCAAACACATTGGCACTTTATGTCCCAGGTTCACTAAAAATATAAGAGGTATTAACCTTTGGCTTTTTTACAAAAGGTTTCCTCCCCAATCGACATACTTAGTATAACAATCTAAATTCAAGATTACAAGTTTATAACGCAGAAAAAAGTTTTGCATCTTTCGATTTTTTTGACTATACTAACTTAAGGTATTTAGGGGCCTTAGTGTAATGGATCGCACGTAAGATTCCGGTTCTTAAAATCTGGGTTCGACTCCCAGGGGCCCCATCAAAAAAAGAGCTTAGTTTCAACTAAGCTCTTTTTCTTTTTATTCTTTTTCACTAATGATGTAAATTGGTCGATTCTTAACTTGCAAGTAAATCTTACCGATGTATCTACCAATAATACCAATAGTCAACATTTGAAGTCCGCCCATTAAAAGGACAACACAAACCATTGATGACCATCCATCAACAGCAGCTGCTGGGGTAACCATATGTCTAATGATAATTCCAATAAAGCCAATCAATGCAGCTAATGAACTAAATGAACCAATCCAAGCAGCAATAGCTAATGGTAATTGTGAGAAGTCAGCAATACCGTCCATTGCATATTTGAAAAGCTTCCAGAAGTTCCATGAAGTTTCACCAGCAACCCGTGGAATGTTTGGATATTCCAAGAATTCAGTCTTGAATCCTACCCATGAGAAAATTCCCTTACTAAATCTTGAGTATTCAGGCATAGCGATAACTGCATTAACCATTTTACGGTTCATCATTCTGAAGTCTCTTGCTCCAGGAACAATTTCGAAATCAATCATGCGGTTAATAACTTTGTAGAAAAGGTTGCTGAAGAAACTAATCACTTTAGGTTCACCTTCACGGTCAACACGACGAGTTCCTACACAATCAAGACCTTTTTCTTGGATTTCTGAATACATTTTATCTAAGAATTCAGGTGGATCTTGTAAATCGGCATCCATTACGACGACATAATCACCAGTTGCAGCTTTAAGACCAGCGTACATTGCACTTTCTTTACCGAAGTTTCTTGAAAAAGAAATGTAATGCACTGATGGATCTGCAGCATGTAATTCTTTAATTACTTCAAGAGTATTGTCTCTTGAGCCGTCGTTTACCATCCAAAATTCGATTTCAAATGGTAACGTCTTTCTGATTTCTGACATTGCTTCATAATATGGATGCAATGCTTCTTCTTCATTAAAACAAGGTACAACGATTGATACTTTATCCATTCTTACGTCCTTTTTTATTATTTAAGTGGGTTTGATTCAACTAATTGAGCACGTTGTGCTAAGTTGACATACAAACGTCCATTGTTTACGGCAATTCCTTCAATTTCACGGCCAAAGCCCATGCTTCCGTATGTAGCAACAAGCTTACCCTTAGAATCAACACGGAAAATGTAGTCGTTAAATGCTACGTAGTAGTTTCCATTTGGAATATCGTAAGCAAAACCTTGAACAGGTGAACCGTTCTTGACAAATTGGCCAGTCATACCTGCATCTTGCTTAGGTACCCATTCACCATTACTTTGCTTAGTTACACTCCAGAATTCATAATTCTTTGATCCACCGTTTCTGAAAATAGCGTAAAGCTTGTTATCAGAACCAATGTATGCGTTATGGATGTAACGGTTCTTTGAACCAGCAGCAATTCTAAAGGTAGTAATGCTGTTCATTTCCATGTTGCTACGGTTTAATTGAACCAATCTGATTGGTTCGTTACTGCTTGCAGTCTTGTGGTTGTTAGCAATTAAGTAAACATACTTGCTTGATGAACCCATTGCTTGACCGTGACCAGTTAATACTAATGGAGAAACTTTAATGTTCTTGCAGTATTGTTGGAACTTCTTCATTGGCATTGAACGAAGTCTTTGTGCATAAGTTCTGTTCATCTTTGAAAGGTTGTAACCAACAACGTGACCTTGCATGTCACTTTCCTTACCGAGTAAGCTGACAAACAACCACTTGTCGTGCATGGTCATACCTTCATTAATGTGACCAACATTGTTGATCTTGTTACCACCTTCGTCACTGTCAAATGAGAAACGAACTGGTTGGTAGAACTTAGTAGTAAAGCTAATGTTGAATGCATTGCTTTGCAAACTAAACTTTTGATTTATAGTTTCAGGTTTGTTGGTAATTGAGTTCTTGTAGTTAGGTGATGAACCAAAGTGGGTCTTTGGTGGGTTTGCCTTGCTACTACCCTTACCGAATTTAGAAATACTCAATAAACTAGCAGAACCTTCAGTTGGATTTTCACGAACTGTAACTTGAATTGAAGCCTTAGCTTTACCACAAGTCAAAGTAACAGTCTTAGTTCCTGGAGTTGAAGCAGTCAAAGTTGAATCTGATGCCGTAATCTTGCTGTTATCTAAAACAGTACCAGTACTGTCAGTTACCCAGTTAACTGCGTCTAGAGTCTTAAACTTATCAGTATAGTTGTGACCACCACCATCGGTCCAATCTCTAACAAGTGAAATCTTCTTTACAGCTGAAATCTTGTTACGTTGGAACCAGTTTTGGTTAACCCAACCAACATTACGTCCATTGATTGCAATGTACCAGTAAGTACCATTCTTAGTAGTACGCTTAGTACTAGTTTCAATATGGCTGTACTTAAAGTATGAAGTGTTGGTAATCTTACCCTTTGGTTTGTTACCAGAAATTGTTTTGTAGATACCAAAAGTCTTAGTACCTGGCATCTTGGTCATAACTTTACGATAATTAGTTTGCTTAGCTTGTGCACGTTGAACGTTGTATCCACTAAAAGCAAGAGTAGCGATTAGTGATGCACATAACATACTCTTAATCTTCATATTGTCCTCCAATATATAAAATAAGCCATTTGATAGTATAGCACATTTGTATGGCAATTTTTTAAAAAATCTTTATGTTTGACATCTTCTCTCTCAATATCCATACTGAAACTAGTAAATTGACAAAAAATTTGATTAGTGCTTTAATTAGCAGAGTACACTATTGAGTGCTAATTATAGGAGGTAATTTTATGTTAGTACCTACAGTTATTGAACAAACTGCACGTGGAGAAAGAGCATATGACATCTATTCTCGCCTTTTAAAAGACAGAATTATTATGCTTAGCGGTGAAATTAATGACCAAATGGCTAATACCATCATTGCTCAACTTTTATTCCTCGATGCACAAGATAACACTAAGGATATTTCTTTATACATTAACTCACCTGGTGGTGTAATTACTTCAGGTTTAGCAATTATGGATACTATGAACTTCATCAAAAGTGATGTTTCTACAATTGCTATTGGTATGGCTGCTTCAATGGCATCTATTTTGTTAACAAGTGGTGCCAAGGGTAAGCGTTTTGCTTTGCCAAACTCAACTGTCTTAATTCACCAACCTTTAGGTGGTGCACAAGGTCAACAAACCGATATTCAAATTGCTGCAAACGAAATTTTAAAGAGCAGAAAGAAACTTAACCAAATCTTGCACGAAACTACAGGTCAACCAATCGAAAAGATTCTTAAAGACACTGAACGTGACAACTACCTTTCAGCTGAAGAAGCTAAGGAATACGGTTTAATTGACGAAATCGTAACTAACGCTAAATAATCAAATAAAAAAGGATATGAAATTCAGATCCTTTTTTTGATACCTAAAATTAGTCGATCAACACCGTCCATAAATTGCTTTGGCGGATATGCCAAATTCATTCTGATAAATTTATCACCGTTTCCATGATAAACAGAACCTGGTGTAACCAATAGTCCGGTTTCTTCACGCAAAAGTTGACAGAATTCAGTTGCTGACATTTCAAGTATACTAATATCTATCCATGCCAAATAGCTAGCCTGTCCGTCAACAACCTTAAGCTTTGGGCTTATCTTGGAAAGTTCATTAATAAGTAAGCTGCGATTTTGACGCAATACCTCCTTTAATTCTTTAAGCCATTCATCGCCTTTTTCGTAAGCGGCAATTGTTGCTGGAATAGCTAATAGATTAGGTTCAGCTACTTCGTACTTATTGATGGCACGATCAAACTTCGCTAATAAATTTGGATTTTTCACAATCCCAGTTGCAGCATGTAAGCTAGCCAAGTTAAAAGTTTTCGAAGTCGAAACTAAGGCAATTAAGTTTTCAGTATATTGATCCGCTAATGAAAAAGTTGGAACATAATCTCCCTCAAGTGCCAAATCACCATGAATTTCATCTGAAACTACCAGAACATGATTTTGTTTCGCTAAAGAAAGCATTCTTTCTAAATCATTTTTGCTCCAAATATGGCCAATTGGATTATGTGGATTGCAAATAATCATCATTGTAGTCAATGGATCTGCTAGCTTTTTCTCTAAATCTGGCCAATCTATCGAATACTGAAAATCATGATATTGCAACTCATTTGCCAAAACGTGTCGGCCAGAGTTTTCAATTGAATTGTAAAAAATATTATAGACAGGCGTCATCACGACCACGTTATCACCAGTTTGCGTGAAGTAGTTAACTGTAGCAGTTAAAGCGGGAATTACTCCCGTTGCAAAACGCATTGTTTTTGGTGAAATATCACAATGATGGACCCTTTTATACCATGAACTAACTGCTTCAAAGTACTCGTCTGTCGGATACTCATAACCAAATGCAGCTAAATCAATTTTGGATCGCATCGCTTGCAATATTTCTGGAGCAACTTTAAAGTCCATATCTGCAGTAGTCATAGGTAGTTCATTATCTTTAACTTGCCATTTCCAAGAATTAGTATGTTTACGATCAATAATTGTTTCAAAATCATATTTTGGCAAAACTCACACCCTCTTATTCATTTGGATTAGGATCATTATCCAACTTTTTTATTACCTTAGCTAGCAATTTAACTTTTGTTGGATCTATTCTATTTGGATCAATAATTGCTAATTCAATCTTGTCACAAGAAATCTTTCCACTATATGGATTTTTAATTGAAGTTAGATCACCATTAATTTCTGCATCTAAGTCATGACAATACTCAAACAGCAATTTGCTATTGATAAAATTAGAATGTCTAATCGTCAATTGATCAACATAATTTAGGCCTTGATCAGATTGAATATAACAATTTTCAAATTTGATATTGCGAGCATGCCAAGCTAAGTATTCACCATCAATGATGCAATTTTTTACCAGAACATTTTCAGAATTCCAAAAGCAATCTTTTGAAACTAGCTTAGAGTTGGTAATTGTCACATTTTTAGCACCATCAAAAGCATAATTGCCAATCAAATTTAAATGATCAACTTGAATGTCAGATGAATTTTTAAACAAATAATTGCCTGCTGCTGAGACATTATTAATTTCGATATGACTGCATTCCCAAAAGGCTTCTTCGGCATCAGAAAAGTGAACATTATCTAATTTAATATTATTGCTTCTTCTAAACATCTTAGGGCTTTGGAATTCAGAATTGGTAATCTCGATATTATTGGTATACCAAATTCCACTACGACTCATTTCTTCGAAAATTGAATCGGTCACTTTGATATTATTAGCATTCCACAAGGGATATTTATATTGAAAAGTTACTTTATCCAAACTTAAATTATTAGTTTCTTTCAGTGGTGACTCCCCATTTATAAATGTAACAAACTTTAAGTCTGCATCATGTAGTCCATATAATGGTCTTTCGCCACCAAAAATTCGATTATTAATTGTCAGCAATTTAATCACCCCTTCTTAAGATTAATATACAAGCTAAAGTTGGGTTTAGGTCAAATAAAAAGGGATCTGAAATTCAGATCCTTTTTTTATTTTTGTTTTTTCGCTCTACTGTAGATAATCAATGCTAATACTCCAAAGAAAATTGGTCTAATGATGGTCCAAAAAGCAGTTTGATATTGATGTTGCACGATTGGGTCAATGCAAGTGAATAAGATACCACTAATCAAGACAAGCATAGTAATGACTGTCACAAAAACAGTAATTTTTTGATTTTTAAAGACTTCGAAGCTTTGCTTGTATCCCTTTTTCTTAAAAAATGGAAAAGCAGCTACCAAGAATAAATATGGTACGCAAGTTGCAATATTAGACATATCAGTCAAAATTGTGTAGAAAACTTGAGCGTTGCTACCACCAAATGATACTAAAAACAAAATTACACAAACCAAAATAGCTTGATAGTTTAAGGCAGTAGCTGGAATTCCATGTTTGTTTAGTTTAACAACCTTTTCACTCCATAAGTCTTTACTTCCAAGAATAAATGACTTAATTGGAGTATAAACTAGGACAAACATACTACCGATATAGCCAATGAAATTACCAAATGCAGTAAATCTCATAAACCAATCACCAAGCATCATTGATGTAGAATTTCCAAGATGTAAACTTTGACCAAAGGTAAATCCTAAACTTTTCATCATGTAAAAGGTAACGTTACCAATTGTGATATTGTTTCTACCTAAAACAGTTCTCCAATTAGTGGTGCATCCCCACAAGAAAATCATCAAACTGTAGGCAATTGCGATAAATAAACTAGCAAAAAGTAATCCACGTGGGAAGGTCTTTTCGGGTTTATCTAAACTATCAGTCAAGCCACCAAATGATTCCATGCCGGCATAGGCAAAAATCGCATAAACGACAAAGCCCAATGTAGCTGAAGTTGTATTAAATTGTGGATTAGGTGATTTAATGAAGCTATTAAAGCTAATTGGTTCTGCCAAATGACCATGATTCATGATGATAATGACAATACTTGCGACCAAGAATACACCAATCATCGCAGTGGTAAAAGTACCACCAATGCTTGATACTTTAGAAATGATGCCTGTACCTCTTTTGGCTAAGGCAGTTAAAATCAACATCCACAAAATAGCAAGTAGCCCCAAACTGGCAGTTGCATTTAAACCAAAGATTGAAATTGATTGGGTTAAATCCTTGCCAAATAAAAAACTTGAAAGTGTGATGTAAATCTTATTGGAAGTAGCAACCAGCCAAATAATCCAAGCTGAGATCCAGATGAAAGTACCACAAAAGGCGACCTTTTCACCTACTGTTTCTTTCATCCAAGAATATAAGCCACCAGATGCATCTTTAAAAGTCGAACCGTATTCTGCAATCATTAAAGATACTGGCAAGAAGAACAAAATAGCAGCTAAGATATACCAAATGATGCTGGCATAACCCATTTGTAAATACGCTACTGCTGAATTGGCGAAGCCAAAAATACTACTAAAAATCATCAAAATTAAGGCTGTCACGCCAATTTTTTTATTCATTAAATCACTCCTGTTTAGTTCATAGTATTAATAATATCACTATTCAAATTACTTTTGGTTATTTAAGCATAAGAAAAAGCGACTAATCAGTCGCTCTTAGTTTATTTGCCATTGCTTTTAATTTCTGAATTCGGTGGTTAATCCCCGATTTTGAAATAGGTCCACCAGGTAAATTTGCCGCTAATTCTTTCAAACTCATTTCTGGGTTATCAAGTCGAAATCTAGCCACGCTAGCTAATTTTTCATCCAAATTATCTAAACCAATTTCTTGGGCAATTAACTGAATATCTTCTACTTGTTTAGCACTAGCACTGGCTGTTTTCTTCAAATTGGCAGTATCACAGTTAACTAAACGGTTAACTGAATTTCGCATATCCCGCATAATTCGTAAATCTTCAAAGGCCAGCATCGCATTGAGTGCACCAACTATATGCAGAAAGTCCCCAATTTTTTCAGCTTCTTTTAGATAAACGATGTAACCCCGACGTCGATCTGTCCCCTTAGCATTCAAATTAAAACGAGAATTCATCAATTCCAATAAGTCTTGGTTGTGATTTTCATAAGTTGAATAAATTTCTAAGTGGTAACGACTAGTTTCAGGGTTATTAACACTTCCTCCAGCTAAAAAAGCTCCACGTAAATAAGACATCGCTCTTTGTTCAGAGTCCATGATCTTCTTAGGAATGTTGGTAATAAAGCCTTGTTCTTGGTCATAAATACCTAAGTCAGCCATAATCTCACGGACTTGTACTGCTAGTCTAACCAAATATTGATTATTTTTCTTTAGTTTCATTTTTCTAGAAACAATCAAAGTTGGTTCTAGATGATAGGCTAACTTGATTAACGAAAAAATTCGACGAGCAATCGCCGGATTTTCTGTCGTAATATCTAAACTCAAGTTATTGCGATAAAGGTGCAACACACCATTCATTCGTAAAAACGCTGCTAGTTCGGCTTTAGCATGTTCAGGGTGAACTTCCAAAGCAGTCAGTTCTTTTTTAACTTCGCTAGCATAACTTGCCATTATAGATTCCTCTTTCGTGACATAGCTTCAAAGGCTAAATCGATAATTTCTTTTGCTACTTTTTGTCCATCGTGGAAAACTAAACCAGAATGTTGATTAATAAAATCATTGGTAATAACCCGACATTCTTGTTCGTTCAAGCCGGCAAAATCATTTTTTACCGGTTCAAGATATGCATCATAGTCGTTCGGATCAAATAAACTCATATCAACTTTTGCACCGTTAACAAGGGCGGTATCAATGTAGTGTCCACCTAAGTGTTCATTAATCACTTTCACATGTTGACTATCAGTAAAGTGATCTGTTTCACCTTGTTGCGTCATGATGTTGCAAATATAAATTACTTCAGCTTGCGTTTGACGAACAGCTTCACCCAATTCAGGGATCATCAAGTTTGGCAAGATTGAAGTAAATAAAGATCCGGGTCCTAATACAACTGCATCAGCTTGCATAATGGCAGCTAATACCGGAAGGACACTCTTAGGATTACGTCCTTGGGCATCAGTTACCCAAATTCTTTTAATTTGTTTGTGCTTACTGGTGATTTCAGTT
Organism: Lactobacillus sp.; assembly: GCA_030530865.1. Classification (GTDB taxonomy): domain Bacteria; phylum Bacillota; class Bacilli; order Lactobacillales; family Lactobacillaceae; genus Lactobacillus. The sequence continues at coordinate 139,023 of JAUMUC010000001.1, read as the reverse complement.
TCGCCATGTTCGATGGTGCCATCAGTAAATTCTGCATTCAAAGTTAAAGGTTCATTGGCTGCCGGAAAAACATTGCCATCAATTTTCATCATTTTTGATAGCTCTTGAACTGCATCAAAAATATTGCCTCGCATTTCATTTAAGGCAGCAATAATCAAGTTACCAATCGCGTGGCCTGAGAAAAATGAGTCATTTGAATCAAACCGATATTGGAAAATCTCTTTTTGTTTTTGGGGCAAGTCACTTAAAGATGCCAAAACATTCCGGATATCTCCAGGAGGCACAACGTTAATATAATCTCTAATCGCTCTTGAAGATCCCCCATCATCTGAAACTGTAACAATCGCAGTAATTTCAGCATTTTTATCTTTAAGTGCGTTTAAAATGACCGGCAATCCAGTCCCACCACCAATAACTACAACTTTTGGTCGGCGGGCCTTAATTACCCTAATAATCCTAGATTCACCATAGGTCATCTATGTTTTACCTACTTTCTATAGCGTCCAATTTCACGGTGAGTAACTCCCACAGAATAGTCTTTGGAAAGGTCTCTTGCTAATTGTTGGGCAATTGAAACACTACGGTGTTGTCCACCAGTACAACCAATTGCAATCGTCAATTTTTCTTTACCTTCTTTAACATATCCTGGAATCGCCGTTTTCATTAACGCCAATAATTTTTGATAAAACTCCTCCGTCTCAGGCTTTTCCATCACATAGTCAAAGACTCGACGGTCTAAGCCAGTAAACGGTCTAAGCTCTGGTAGATAAAATGGGTTTGGCAAAAAGCGAACGTCCATCACAATATCAGCGTCAATTGGAATACCATATTTAAAACCAAATGACATGACTTCAATGGTAAATGGCTTCTTTTCGTGATCACTAAAAAGCTTAATTAATTTTGCTTTTAATTCTTTGGTGGATAAATCGGACGTATCTACTAAATAATTTGCCCGATTTTTCAAAGGAGAAACGATTGCTCGTTCTTCTTCAATTCCGTCTAGCAAGCGTCCATTAGTAGCCAATGGTGGCAAGCGTCGACTTTCTTTGTAACGAGCAACCAAAGTCTCGTTATTACAATCTAAGAACAACAGGTTCGCATAAATATGGCTGTTGTCCTCCAAGGAATTGACTTCATCAAGTAAGTCTTTGTAAAAATCCTTAACTCGCAAGTCAATCACGATGGCTACACGATCAAATTCATCACTGGTAATCATCAAATCCCAAAAGCTTGTTAGTAATTTTGGTGGTAAATTATCAACAACAAAATAACCGATATCTTCTAGAACATGACTAGCAACTGTCTTACCAGCACCACTCATCCCAGTAATTATCAACAATTGTTTCTTTTGCTTTTCCATCGTTCCACCTTCTTTTCCAAACTGCCTATAATTATTGTACTAAACAAAAGGCTATTTGTTTAAAATTTTTGCCAGATATTGACCTGTGTATGATTCCTTGACTTTGGCTACCTTTTCAGGGGTACCAGTGGCAATCACTAATCCACCACCTTGACCACCTTCGGGACCTAAATCAATTACCCAATCACAAGTTTTAATCACATCAAGATTATGCTCAATGATAATCATCGTGTTTCCTTCATCAACCAAACGGCTTAAAACGGCCAATAATTGACGAATATCTTCACTATGCAATCCAGTGGTTGGTTCATCAAGAATATATAAGTTATTGCCAGTGTTGGTCTTTTGCAATTCACTTGCCAACTTCATCCGTTGAGCTTCACCACCAGATAAAGTTGTTGCTGGTTGTCCCAACTTAACATAACCTAAACCGACATCACTGATTGTCCGCAATTTACGTTCAATTTTTGGCACTTTTTCAAAAAATTCAAGTGCTTCTTTAACCGTCATATTCAAAACATCAGAAATATTTTTTTCATGATAAGTAACTTCTAAAGTTTCAGAATTGTAACGAGTGCCATGACAAACTTCACAAGGAACATACACATCTGGCAAGAAGTTCATTTCAATTTTTAAGATTCCATCACCATGACAGGTTTCACAGCGTCCGCCCTTCACATTGAAAGAAAAACGTGCTTTGGTGTAACCACGCATATTAGCTTCATTTGTTTTCGCAAACAACTCTCTAATATCATCAAAAACTCCAGTATAAGTAGCTGGATTTGAACGTGGTGTACGACCGATTGGACTTTGGTCAATATCGACTACTTTTTCAATTGCCTGGTAACCAGTCAAACGACTATATTTTCCTGGTTTGTCAGTCCCCTTAGCAATTTTTTGTAAAAGAGCCCGCTTCAAGATTTGGTTAACCAAAGTTGATTTTCCAGATCCGGAGACACCAGTAACTGCCACCATTTCACCTAGTGGAAAAGTCACCTTAATGTCCTTCAAATTGTTTTCACTTGCACCAGACAAAGTTAGCTTCTTGCCTGAACCCTTGCGTCTTTTTTCTGGAACTTCAATCTTCTTTTTACCTGAAAGATATTGTCCAGTTAAAGAGTTAGGATTGTGAATCACTTCTTCAGGAGTACCACTAGCCATTACTTTACCACCGTAAACGCCGGCTTCAGGACCCATATCAACTAAATAATCTGCTTGAAGCATAGTCTCTTCATCGTGTTCAACCACAATCAATGAGTTGCCAAGATCACGCATCCGCTTCAATGATTGAATCAAGCGATCGTTATCTCTTTGGTGCAAACCAATTGAAGGTTCATCAAGCACATACATAACTCCACTCAAGTTAGATCCAATTTGCGTAGCCAAACGAATTCTTTGAGCTTCACCACCAGATAAAGTGTTGGCACTTCGAGAAAGTGTCAAATAGTCTAAGCCTACACTAATCAAGAAGTTTAAGCGATCAATCACTTCTTTCAAGATTGGTTTAGCAATCATTGTCTTAGCTTCTGATAATTGCACATTTTTGAAAAAGTCCAACGCATCTTCGATTGATAAATCTGATACTTCCGCAATGTTTTGATCCATGATCTTAACTGCCAATGGTTTTGGATTCAATCTTTGTCCATGGCAAGTTTGACAAGTTAATTCTGTGAAAAACTTGCCCAAAGTTTCTTGCATAAACTTAGACATTGGGCTGTGATAACGGCGATCAATGTTGTTGATAACACCTTCAAATGGTTCATTTGATTCAGAACGGCCAAAATCCCCATCAATATCTAAGTGAATGGCTTTTTTAGTACCATAAAGCAATTGGTCACGCAATTTCTTTGGAATTTTCTTAAATGGATCATCCACAGAAATCCCCAATTGTTCAGCTACTTGTTCCACAACTTGTGAATAATATTTGCTATTTCTAAATGGTGCAAAAGCTCCTTTTTTGATGCTTAAAGCTTGATCTGGTACCACTTTATCAACATCAACTGATAGCTTAGCTCCTAAACCATCACAATCTGGGCAGGCACCAAATGGTGCATTAAAACTAAATAAACGTGGTTCCATTTCGCCCACTGAAAAGCCACAAAGAGGACAAGCATAAAATTCAGAAAAGGTGAGCATTTCACTGCCGATCACATCAACATTCAAATAGCCTGAAGATAATCTCAACGCAGTTTCTACTGAATCAAATAATCTTGAACGAATCGATTCTTTCACAACCAAACGGTCAACAATAATTGAAATATCATGCTTTTGATTTTTATTGAGGCTCAAATCATCGGTAATTTCATGAGCTTCACCATCAACGATGATTCTGACATAACCTTGTCGTTGAATTCTTTCAAAAACCGCTTGATGGGCACCACGTTTTGCACGAATCACTGGTGCAATCAATTGAATTTTACTTCGTTCAGGTAACTCCATAATTTGATCAACCATTTGCTCTGCTGATTGACGCTCGATGAGTGTGCCATCGTTTGGACAAACTGGCGTACCAACACGAGCATACAACAAACGAAGATAATCATTGATTTCAGTAACTGTCCCAACAGTTGAACGTGGATTGTGTGACGTTGTCTTTTGGTCAATAGAAATTGCGGGATTAAGGCCATCAATACTATCAACATCGGCTTTGTCTAATTGGCCTAAAAACTGTCTGGCATAACTAGATAAACTTTCAACATAACGTCTACGTCCTTCGGTATATAAGGTGTCAAAAGCTAGACTACTTTTACCCGAGCCTGATACACCTGTAACTACCACTAATTTATTTTTAGGAATATCGAGATCAACATTTTTGAGATTATGCTCTCTGGCACCTCGAATCCGAATTTGATCGTTACTCATTATTTAGCCTTTCCTTCCAATTCTAAAATTGCATCCCGCAACTGTGCCGCTTGTTCAAAATCAAGTTTCTTCGCAGCATTTTCCATTTGAGCGGTTAAGTCTTTAATCATTTGAGTCTTCTGCTTCTTAGTTAATTCATCGAAGTTCAAATCCTCAAATTGCGTATCCTTTTCAGTACCCTTAGACTTCTTGGTTGCTGCAATCACATCTCTAATTGGCTTGATAATTGTCTTTGGCGTGATGCCATGCTCTTTGTTAAATTGCATTTGCAATTCACGTCTACGTCTAGTCGCATCCATCGCTGCCTTCATTGAATCAGTAATGCGATCCGCGTACATGATAACTGCACCATTTTGATTTCTGGCAGCCCGTCCCATCATTTGTACTAATGGTCGATAGCTACGTAAAAAGCCTTCCTTGTCGGCATCCAAGATGGCCACTAGTGATACTTCGGGAACATCGATTCCTTCTCTCAACAAATTAATTCCGACTAAAACATCGAATTTTCCTAAACGTAAGTCACGAATAATTTCTAGCCGTTCAAGCGTCTTGATATCTGAGTGCAAATAGCGGACTTTGATCCCAATATCCTTTAGATATTCACTAAAGTCTTCCGCCATCTTTTTCGTTAACGTGGTGACAAAAACTCTTTCATGTTTTTCAACACGTTTATTAATTTCACCAATTAAATCATCAATTTGCCCTTCAATTGGTCGAACTTCAACAGTCGGATCCAACAATCCTGTTGGTCGAATGATTTGTTCGACTACGGCACTAGTTTTATTTAATTCATAATCGCCCGGTGTAGCTGAAACATATAAAATGTTATTCACATGTTTTTCAAATTCTTCTAGTTTTAAAGGACGATTATCTTGAGCTGATGGCAATCTGAAACCATAATCAATCAGAGTTTGTTTACGGTTACGGTCACCATGATACATAGCTCCAATTTCTGGCATCGTAGCGTGACTTTCATCGATTAAGATTAAAAAATCATCTGGGAAGAAATCTAACAAAGTATATGGTGGTTGGCCTGGCTTTCTTTGATCAATATGACGAGAATAGTTTTCAATCCCATTGGTGTAACCCAATTCACTCATCATGTCGATATCGTAATTAGTTCTTTGCTTAATGCGTTGAGCTTCAAGGAGTTTGCCTTCTCCTTCAAACTTTTTAACTTGTAAATCCAGTTCTTCTTTAATGGTGCTGATCGCCTTTTTCATCCGATCTTCATTGGTCATAAAGTGCGTAGCTGGGAACAATGATACTGATTCATATTCGCCTTGAATTTCTCCAGTCAATGAGTCAACGGCAACGATCCGATCGATTTCATCCCCAAAGAACTCAACTCGATATGCTTGCTTGGCATTACCCGCTGGGAAAATTTCAACAATATCTCCGCGTACTCTAAAAGAACCACGTTGAAAATCAATATCATTGCGGTCATATTGCAAATTCACTAGGTCACGCAATAAGTTGTTGCGTTCAATTTCCTGGCCTTCATGAATAACCAAGGTGCTTTTCGAATATTCTTCTGGATCCCCTAAACCATAAATACAAGAAACTGACGCCACCACAATCACATCATTACGTTCCATTAAGGCACTGGTGGTTGCATTCCGCATCTGGTCAATTTCATCATTGATTGAGGCATCTTTTTCAATATAGCTATCTGATGATGGAACATAAGCTTCGGGTTGATAAAAATCATAATATGACACAAAATATTCAACCGCATTTTTAGGGAAAAATTCCTTAAACTCACTGTATAATTGTCCCACTAAAGTTTTATTGTGAGTTATCACTAAAGTTGGCTTATTTAAATTCTTAATAATATTGGCCATGGTAAAAGTCTTACCTGTACCAGTAGCCCCTTCTAGAATTTGTTGGTGAACGCCATTTTCAAAACCAGCAGTTAATTTATCAATTGCTTGTTGTTGATCACCCGCTGGCTGATATTTTGATACCAATTCAAATTTTTGCTTATTCTTTTTTATGATCATAGCTTACCTCGTAAAAAAAGTGGACATGGGTCCACTTTTCACTTTTATTTAATTTTACTATATCGAACTGGTTTTCGCTATTTATTTGCCCAAACCTAGAGACTTAGCTAAAGTAGCTTGATAATCTTCAGCTAATTTTTCAGCTTCATCATAGCTAGCACTAATGGTACCAACGTAAGCCTTAATTACAGGTTCAGTTCCTGAAGGTCTTAATGCTAACCAAGTATCATCGTCAAAGAAGAAACGAAGTACATCTGACTTAGGAAAACCAACAAGGGCTTCTTCTTGGCCATCATGGTGCTTAACTTGCAATAAGTAGTCTTCGTACCCCACAACTTTGTGACCATTTAATTCAGTAAATGGCTTTTCACGAAGTTCTTCCATGATTTGCTTCATTTTGGCAACACCATCTAAACCTGGCATTTCAATCGCTTTAGTGATTTCACAGCTAGTGCCGTATTTTTGCCAAATTTCTTGCAAGCCATCAAATACTGACATATTACGTGATGCGTAGTAAGCAGCTACTTCAAAGAACATCAAAGCTCCTTGCATAGCATCTTTGTCACGGTTAAATGTCTTGAATAAGTAACCATAGCTTTCTTCAAATCCCATGAGGAATTTACCGGCATGATCCTTTTCAAGGTGGTCAATTTCTTCACCAATGTATTTGAAACCAGTCAAAACTTGTTTAGTTTGAATGCCATAACTCTTAGCAATCTTTAATGGCAAACTACTTGAAACAACTGAAGTGACAATTTCATAGTCTGATTCTAACTTGCCACTTTCTTTCAAGTTAACTAGTAAGTAATTACTGATTAAAGTAGCAATTTGGTTACCAGTCAATACTTGGAAATTGCCATCTGGCTTTCTCACACAAGCACCTAAACGGTCAGCATCAGGGTCAGTTGCCACGATAAAATCGGCACCAATTTCGTTAGCTAATTCAACCCCAGCATCAAATACATCACGATATTCTGGGTTTGGCTTAATCGTGGTTGGAAATTCTGGATTCAAAATTGCTTGACTAGGAACGATGGTTACATTGGTAAAACCGCCTTGCTTGAAGGCACGTTCATAAATCATCTTACCTGTACCATGAACGGGAGTGTAAACAATCTTCATGTTTGGTGCACTCTTAGCAATCATTTCATGGTTAACATTTATTGACTTCAAAGCTTCAAGGTAAGCTTGGTCAACATCTTCACCAACCCATTGTAAAAGCTTAGCATCTGCTAATTCAGGCAAGCTACTGGTTGGAATATTCAATTGGTCCTTGATTGACAAAGCTGCATTTTGAACGATTGCTGCCTTTTCTGGTGGCATTTGTCCACCATCTTCACCATAAATCTTGTAACCATTATATTGCTTAGCATTATGAGATGCAGTAATCATAATACCTGCATATGTCTTTAAGTAACGAATTGCAAATGACAATTCTGGAGTTGGTCTTAAGCTATCAAATAAGTAAACTTTGATGCCTTCATGTCCAAGAATTCTAGCAGCTAATTCTGCAAAATCTCTTGAATAGTAACGAGAGTCGTAAGAAATTACCACACCCGCTTTTTTAGCAGCATCCCCTGCTTGCTTCATTAGTTCAGCAAGACCGGCGGTTACTCGTCCGATAGTAACGACATTGATGCGGTTAGTACCTGGTTCTAATAAACCACGCATACCAGCAGTACCGAAACTAATATCAGTACCAAAAGCGTCGTTAATCCAAGCTTCGTCTTTACCAAGCTCTTCTAGTTGTGAATGTAAATAACTTGGTAAACTTGTTGCAGCTAACCAATTCTTATATTCTGCATTTGCCATTGTTGCTCCTCATTTCTAGTGCTCTTGCAAATATTTATAAGCATTTTGTCCAGCAATACTACCATCACCGACAGCATTACTAATTTGTCTTAAGTCTTTTTGACGAACATCACCTAGAGCAAAAATTCCAGGTACTTTAGTTTCCATCGCCTCATTTGTGACAATCCATCCATGTTCATCCAAAATTGGTAAGTCCTTAAAAGGAGCTGTTTGTGGAATCATACCTACATAAATAAAGACAGCATCAGCATCTAGTTGCTTTTCTTCGTTGCTTTCTTTATCTAAGTACTTGATTCCAGTAACTTTTTGGCCATCTCCTTCTATTGCTAAAGTATTAGCATTCCAGACAAATGAAATATTATCACGATCAAAAGCTTGCTTTTGCAAACTTGGTTGAGCACGTAATTGATCACGGCGGTGAACAATGGTTACATGTTCGGCCAAACTAGCAAGGTAGACACTTTCTTCAACAGCTGAATCTCCCCCACCAATAACCGCAATCTTTTTATTCTTAAAGAAGGGTCCATCACAGACCGCACAATATGAAACGCCTCGTCCACTATAGTCATCTTCACCAGGCACACCTAACTTGCGGTGATCAGCACCGGTGGCAATCACCAAAGCGGTCGTTTCAAATTCATCTTTGCTAGTTTTGACGATCTTCTTATCGCCTTCTAAAGTAACTGATTGAACATCACCATATTGGTAATCATGATCAAATTGCTTTAGAGTTTCATACATTTTTTGAGCTAGTTCCGGACCTTTAACGCCGACATATCCAGGATAATTATCGACCATATCTGTATTATTCATTTGGCCACCAACTGGACCGCGGTCTAGCATTAGGACTTTCAAATTGGCTCTAGCAGCATAAAGTGCTGCTGTCATTCCGCCAGGTCCTGCACCAATGACAATAACATCATACTTTTTCCGTGACATAGCTTATCTCCTGAAAGTCTTATTCAGACTTTAAACTTCTGCCCATTAATTCTTCAATTTCCTTATCAACATCACTGTTTTCGTAGCAGACACGGTAAACAGCTTCACTGATTGGCATTTCAATATCAGAATCAGCAACTAATTCATGAATTGCTTTGACAGTAGTTGCACCTTCAACAACTTGTCCCATGTTTTCCAAAACATAGTCAAGTGTCTTTCCTTCACCTAATTGCTTACCAGCACGCCAGTTACGTGAGTTAACTGAAGTACAAGTAACGATCAAATCACCCATGCCTGATAAACCGTTAAAGGTCTTTCTCTTGGCACCAAAGTGTTCAACACCAAGACGGGCAATTTCAACAAGACCACGAGTCATTAAAGCAGCCTTAGCATTGTCACCGTATCCTTTTCCGGCAACGATACCAGCAGCTAAAGCGATAACGTTCTTAACTGCTCCACCTACTTCAACACCGATTAAGTCATCATTTCCGTAGAAACGCATGTATTCATTTTGGAATAAACTTTGAATAAACATTGCGTTATCAGCGTTCTTTGAAGCACAAGTTAAGCAAGTAATATCTTTTTGTGCAACATTTTCAGCGTGGCTTGGTCCAGAAACAGCAATAATCTTGTCTGGATCATTTGGATAAACTTCTTGTCCAAGAATATCACTCATTAACATCATTGAGCCAGGTTCAATACCCTTAGTTGCAGTGACGACAAGTGGACTAGTACCTAATTCATCAAGTACCTTTCTTACGTTCTTAGCAACAATTCTGAATGCCTTAGTTGGTAAAACAAATAAGACAACATCGGCACCAGTTAAGGCTTCTTTTAAGTCACCAGTTGCTGAAGCATTTTCGTTTACATGCCAGTTTTTGATGTAATGTTCATTTGTGTGATGAGCATTGATTTCGTCATTAACTGCTTGAATATTACCATATAAAATTACATCATGGCCGTTATCAGCAAGTAAAGAACCTAAAACTGAACCCCAAGAACCATTTCCTAAAACTGCAATCTTTGTCATTATTAAATCGTTTCCTTCTTTTTAAATAATTAAACTAACTCTATTTTAAACATGATTTATCCTATGTTCAAATTAATTTTATCGTTAGTCCGCATACCAGCTTATAGACCGCCTTTTTCTTCTATAGATCACTAGTGAAACACTAATAACAAATAACACCACACTTAATGCTTGCGAAACCCGAATAGTGTTGAAAATATATAAACTATCTGTTCTCATTCCTTCTACAAAGAAGCGAACAAGTGAGTACCATGCAAGATATGAGAAAAAGACTTCACCAATTCGATAAAAATGCTTGCGGTGTCTGACTGCAATGATAATCAGAAAGCCTAGTAAATTAAAGAATGATTCATATAGAAATGTTGGCTGATAGTAATGACCGCCAATTTTCATTCCTTGAATAATAAATTCTGGCAAGTGCAAACTCTGTAAAAATGTCAAAGTAGTTCTTGCACCATGAGCTTCTTGATTAACAAAATTGCCCCAACGACCAATCACCTGAGCTAACATCACACCAGGCGTAATGATATCAAGCATTTTAAACAAATTAAGGGCGTGGTAGTAGCAATAGACTATTAAGACTAATAATCCAGTTAAAAGTCCGCCGTATACAGCGACCCCACCTTGCCAAATAGCAAAAATTTGTCCCGGGTTATTGGCATAATAAGGCCATTCAAAAATCACATAGTATAGTCTTGCACCTAAATAGCCTAATGGGACACCCCACAAGAGAATATTAGCAAAATGGTCATCATTAATTCCCCGCTTTTTTCCTTCTCTAACAGAAAGATAAAAAGCAACTGAGATGGCAATTGCCATAATGATCCCATATTTTTTCACTGGCCAATTGCCTAGATAAAAAGCAGTCGGATCCATCGTTAAAAGTTTCAGTTTAAACACCTCTAAGCCTTCTTAGAATTATCTGCAATTAATTCGGTTAAATTCTTATCAAAAGTTTGAGCTGCATCAAATCCCATTAGTTTTGCACGGAAGTTCATTGCTGCAACTTCAATGGCAATTTCAATGTTTCGACCAACCTTAACTGGGATCGTGATTTGTGGCACCATCGCACCACAAACATCAACTAACTTTTCTTCTGTTCCTAAGCGGTCATAATTTTCATTAGGATTCCAGTCAACTAAATTAATTACTAATTGAATTTCAGCTGAATCTTTAACAGCACCTGCACCAAACAAGTTCATAATATCAATGATTCCGATACCACGAATTTCCATCAAGTGCTTCAAAATCTTTGGAGCTTCCCCGATTACTGTTTCATGGTCTGGACGGTAGACATCCACCCGATCATCAGCGATTAAGCGGTGGCCTCTTTGAACTAAAGCAAGAGCTGTTTCAGATTTACCAACCCCGCTTTTACCTTTTAAAAGAATACCCATCCCTTTAATTTCGACTAAAACACCGTGGATAGTAGTTCTTTCAGCTAATCGTTCTTGCAAATATTGCACTAACAAACCTGATAAATATGTAGTTGATTCATTAGAACGCAAGACCGGAATGTGTGCTGCTTGAGCGGTATCGAGCAGTTCTTCTGGAATAGGCAAGCCTCTTGAAATCAAAAAGCATGGCGTATCATCCTTACACATTCTCTTGAAAACCCGTTCTCGTTGATCAGGATCTAACATTGCTGCGTAAGAAATTTCTGTTTTTCCCAACAATTGAATTCGTTCAGAAGGATAAAAATCAAAATATCCAGTTAATTCTAGTCCTGGACGATAAATGTCAGAAACAGTCACCTGCTTGTCAGCAATATCATCTTTACCAGCAACAACTTTAATTACTTTATTGTCAGCAAGTAATTGCTTTAATGCAACTTCCATAAGTTTTCCTCTTCTAATCTACATCCTTAGTTTCTACATTTCTGGCCTTTTTACGTGGCTTTTCTTCAAAGTCATCGTCGTCTTCTACTTCGGTATCTTTTTCAAATTGCTTCCAGAATCTTCTAACCCTGTATCTGGCTACAAAAAATAAAATTAAGCCGATCACTAATAAAAATGGTAAAAGATACAGCAAGGCTGAAAAGAAAGCCCAGATCATGACACCTGCGATAAATAATATTAAAGCAAAGATAATTGTTAAAAAAATTAAGTCCAATATTATCACCTACTTTGGATTTTCTTGGCTTAATAGCCATTGTAAATATGCATAAGCAAATGGCTCTAAATCGCCATCCATCACACCTTGAGTATCACTTGTTTCATAACCCGTCCGCAAATCTTTAACAAGATTATATGGGTGAAAAACGTAAGATCTAATTTGTGATCCCCAACCATTGTCCTGTTGTTCACCTTTTAAAGCCATCTTTTCTTTACGCTTTTTTTCCTCTTCTAAGTGGAAAAGTTTAGCACGTAATTCATTCATCGCAGTATCTTTATTTTGGAACTGTGATCTTTGTGCTTGTGAACTAGTGACAATCCCCGTTGGCAAGTGAGTGATTCTAACTGCACTACTTGTCTTGTTGATGTGTTGTCCACCAGCACCACTGGCTCTAAAGTAGTCAATCCGTAAATCTTTTGGATCGATATCTACTTCAATCGAATCATCAATTTCAGGAATAACTTCAACAGAAGCAAATGAAGTGTGACGTCGCTTATTACTATCAAAAGGTGAGATTCTCACTAAACGATGAACCCCCATCTCTGATTTTAACAGACCGTAAGCGTTTTTGCCGATAATTCGCAAGGAACAATTTTTTAGTCCAGCTTCTTCGCCACTTTCATAGCTATTAAGCTCTACTGTAAAGCCTTCTTGGTCGCTAAACAGTTGATACATTCGTAACAACATCTGAGCCCAATCTTGAGCTTCAGTTCCCCCGGCACCTGGGTGAATTTCCATCAAAGCATTATGATGATCATATTCACCAGCCAAGAGTAAATCTAACTCATATTTTTCAAACTGATGCGTCAAATCATTGATGTTCACTTCCAATTCTGCTTGTAATTCAGGATCATCGTCTTCTTTCAACATTTCAAGCATTGTTTCAGCATCTTCCAAAGCTGCTTGTAAATTGACAAATGATTCTTTCTTTTCTTTCAGAGTATTAGTTTCATTAATTAGTGCTTGAGCTTGTTCTTGGTCGTTCCAAAAATTTGGTTCAGCCATTTTTTGCTCATTGATTACGATGCCTTCAGTAATAGCATCTAAGTCAAAGAGACCCCCTAAAGCTGGCAAGCTTTTCTGAAAATTCTGCTAATTTTGCTTGGATTTCTGCTAATTCCATGTTTTCTCCTTATAAAAAAAGAGGAAGTTGTCCTTCCTCTAATTTATTACCGACTTAAATTACGTCTGATTTCTGCCTTCATAAATAAACGAGTGACATCAAATTCAATGTTTGAAATCATTTCTTCAAACATCCGGTAACCAGATTCTTGATATTCAACAAGTGGGTTCAATTGACCGTAACCTCTAAGTCCAATTGAAGTTCTCAATTGATCCATAGCGTCAATGTGGTCAGTCCAACGTTCATCAACCACTCTCAAGATAACAACCTTTTCAAATTCAAGCATTTGATCAGGGTCGTCAATGATTGACTTCTTGTTTTGGTAATTCTTTTCAGCTTCTGCGAAAAGCTTTTCCTTCAATTCATCAGGAGTGATGGTCTTGAAGTCAATTGCTTCAACAAATTCTTCACTAGCAATGCTTGAAGAAATAAAGTCACGAAGTGCATCGATGCTCCATTCCTTACGGTCACCATTAGTGTAATTGCTTACTTGACTAGCAATTGTCCGCTTGATCATTGGCATAATAATGTTTTCCAATGAATCTGTAGCTGAAATTACTTGCATACGTTCGCCGTAAATAATTTCACGTTGAATTCTCATAACATCATCGTATTGAAGAGTTTGTTTACGAGTATCGTAGTTGTTACCTTCAACACGCTTTTGAGCTGATTCAACTTGACGAGTAATCAAACGACTTTCGATCACCTTATCATCATCGTTATCTGATAAACGATCAAGGAATGCCTTAACACGTTCACCACCGAAACGCTTCATCAAGTCATCTTCAAGTGACAGGTAGAAACGAGTTTCACCAGGGTCACCTTGACGACCTGAACGTCCACGAAGTTGGTTATCAATTCTTCGTGATTCGTGTCTTTCAGTACCGATAACAGCTAAACCGCCAAGTTCACGAACACCAGGTCCAAGCTTAATATCAGTACCACGACCAGCCATGTTAGTAGCTATAGTTACCGCACCACGTTGACCAGCGTTCATAATGATTGCAGCTTCTTTTGCGTGGTTCTTTGCGTTCAAAACTGCGTGTGGAATACCGGCTTCATCAAGCATGTGTGACAATTTTTCTGAACTTTCAATTGCCACAGTACCAACTAAAACAGGTTGTCCCTTAGCGTGACGAGCCTTAATGTCTTCAACTACAGCATGAAATTTTGATTCCAAAGTTGGGTAAAGCAAGTCAGGTTGGTCAATTCTTGCCTTTGGACGGTTAGTTGGAATCGTGATAACTTGCATGTTGTAAATTTCACGGAATTCTTCTTCTTCAGTCTTAGCAGTACCAGTCATACCTGACAACTTCTTGTACATTCTGAAGTAGTTTTGGTAAGTAATAGTTGCTTGAGTCTTTGATTCTTCTTGAATCTTAACGTGTTCCTTAGCTTCGATAGCTTGGTGTAAACCGTCTGAGTAACGACGACCTTCCATTACACGTCCAGTAAATGAGTCAACGATCATAACTTCGCCGTCTTGAACAACGTAGTCAATATCCTTAAGCATGATGTAGTTGGCACGCAATGATTGATCGATGTGGTGAACTAAACGTTGGTTTTCAACATCGTAAAGGTTTTCCAAACCAAAGTGTTCACAAGCCTTCTTAATACCAGTTCTAGTCAAACCGATAGTCTTAGTTGGCCAGTCGATCTTGTAATCACCGTGATCTTCTTGATCATCAGCGTCATTATCTGACTTATCTTCAACCAAAGTCTTAACAAAACGGTCAGCACGGATGTAATCACCAGTTGCTTGTTGACCTTCACCAGAAATGATCAAAGGAGTACGAGCTTCGTCGATCAAAATTGAGTCAGTTTCGTCGATGATAGCATAGTTTAAAGGTCTTTGAACCATTTCTTCTTTGTAAACAACCATGTTGTCACGAAGGTAGTCAAAGCCTAATTCTGAGTTAGTTGAGTAAGTAACGTCACAGTTGTAAGCTTCACGCTTTTCATCTGGTGACATTTGGTTCAAGTTCAAACCAGTAGTCAAACCTAACCAACGATATAATTGACCCATTTCGCTTTCGTCACGGCTTGAAAGGTATTCGTTAACAGTAACAACGTGAACACCCTTACCTTCAAGTGCGTTCAAGTAAACTGGCATGGTAGCAGTCAAAGTCTTACCTTCACCAGTCATCATTTCGGCAATGTTACCGTAGTGTAAACAAATACCACCCAAAATTTGTACGTGGAATGGATAAAGTCCTAAGACACGCTTAGCACCTTCTCTTGAAACAGCAAATGCTTCAGGTAATAAGTCGTCTAAAGTTTCTCCCTTGCTTAATCTTTCTCTAAATTCAGCAGTTTTTCCTTGCAATTCTTCATCGCTCAAAGCTGCCATTTCTTCGCCCAAATCTTCAACTTTTTGAGCGATTTTTTCGAACTTCTTAAGTTCTACTTTATCTGTGTTATATAACTTTCTTAAAATATTAGCCATTGAAAATCGATTCCTTTAAGGTAATTTAGTCTAAAAATACAGAGTACATTCTAACATATTTTTGGCAATAATAAAACCTTGCACAAGGCAAGGCTTTATAAACTTTCAAATTAACTATTCGTTTGTTTCGATTAAACCGTAACGGCCATCGCGACGCTTGTAAACAATGCTTGTTCCATTTGTTTCAGCATCTTGGAAAATGAAGAAATCGTGTTCAAGCAAGTCCATTTGTAAGATGGCTTCTTCAGGATCCATTGGCTTTAAGCTAATTTGCTTGTTACGAACAATATCGAATTTGCTTTCTGATTCTTCAGCAGGTTCTTCAATATTGTCAATAAAGAATTCGTGCAATCCCTTTTCACGACTCTTGCGGTTCACACGAGTCTTGTGCTTACGAATTTGTCTTTCAAGCTTGTCTGATACAAAGTCGATGCTTCTGTACATATCATCGCTTGTTTCTTCTGCACGCAATACCAAGTATGGTAGTGGGATTGTCACTTCAACTTTTGCGGAGCGATCACGATATACTTTCAAGTTAACTGATGCGTTAACTGTTGAGTCGCCTTCCACATACTTTTTCAATTTTGCTAACCGCTTGTTAACATAATCTCTCAAAGCAGGTGTTACTTCGACATTTTCACCACGAACGTTGTATTTTAACATATTAGAACACTCCTTCCGCCGCTTATGCGGTGTTTTCTTTTAAATATATTTTAACAGAAAATTGTAAGCGTTTCACTAAAAACTTTTAAAAAATAATAAGAAAAAATTATGATTACCTACAAATCGTTAATGCATCAAGCTTTGCATCTGGTAATTTTTTTCGAATGGCATCTTTTGCATGATACAAAGTTCTGCCAGTGGTGTAAATGTCATCAAGCAAGAGAATCCTAGAATTTTCAGGAATCTGATCTAACTCAAATTTGAAAGAAAAACTCTGTGGAGTGGCAAGCCGTTCTTGTCGATTCTTTTCACCCTGGCTAGAAACTTTGTCACTTTTTTCTAACATTTTGGTCAATGGCAATAAATCTAAAAAAGTAGCTTCGACAGTTTCGAATTGACGTCTTTCTTTGTGTGACGGTGATGTCGGTAGTGCAACATAAAAATCATAATTTTTGTCTTTCAGCCAGCTTTTTAATGGCTTTTTAATCAAATCCTGCAGGGTTAGTCGCAAAACATAATCACCGTACCTTTTGTATTGAACCATTAAATTGTGAAAAATCTCGTTATATTCATATAAAGAATGGTTAACTAAAACATCCCCTTGATACCGCTTTTGCCAATCTAGACAGTCTTGACACAAGCCAGAATTAGAACGGCTGCATTGTGGACAGCCTGGGACAACTCTAATAAATTTATTTTGACATTGCTCACAGCAAGCTGCCCGGCCAATTTTTCCAGGAAAAAGCAATTCTTTTAATTTCACCTTGGGAATAAATTCTCCATTACACAATTGACAAATCATCGGTTCATCCTCTTGATATCACGGATTGCCTGATCGATAGCCTTAGTATATTTGTGATAATAAAATTTCACTAAACCATTATTATCAACTTTATCTCGTCCCACCCGACCAGCAATTTGCACCAAGCTACTGCTGGTATAAATTTGATCATCAGCTTGCACGATTAAGACCCAAACATGCTTAAAAGTTACCCCACGTTCCAAAATTGTTGTGGTTAAAAGCAAATCCAATTTGCCATCACGAAAAGCCTGCACCTTCTCTAGTCGCTCTGGATCTTCAGCGTGCACACTGGCAAATTTAACCTTTAACTGGCTAACTGCTTTGGTATATGCTGGAATTTCAGCAATTCTTGGGATAAACAACAGAACTGGGTGACCTTTTTCTAGGCACATTTTTAAATCAGCCAAGATTTTGGGATGTAATTGTTGTTCTTTTAAAAACGGCTTAATTAATAATTGGCATTGTGGCACCGGCAATAAGCCACCATGAAAGCGCCGGTTTAACGTTAAAATTTCTAAATTTTCCTTCAGCAAATATGCTGGCGGTGTTGCGGTTAAATACATCATAACGCCATCAAGCTTTAACGCTTGTTTACTTCCAAAATGCAGGCTTTCATCATTTACAAATGGAAAAGAGTCAACTTCATCGATAATAATCAAATCAAAGGCATGATAGTACTTCAAAAGTTGGTGAGTCGTACAAATAATCAGCTGATCAAAGTGAGCTTCATGAGCAATTTTTCCATGATAAATTCCAATCTGCACTTCACTAAATGCTTCACAAAAACGTGGATAGAGTTCGTTAACCACGTCAATTCTAGGTGTAGCAATCGCTGCTCGCTGCCCTTTAGCCATGGCCGCTTGAATTAATTGAAAAAGCATTTCTGTTTTTCCAGCACCAGTAACAGCATGCACTAAGGTTGATTGCTTTTTATGAAAATTTTCTAGCAATTGCTTGGAAATCTTAGCTTGACGATCAGTTAAAGTTCCCTGCCAGGTCATTCCACCATTTGGCAGTTTTTCAAAATGAGCTTCTTCAGTCGAATGCACCAGTAATAAATCTTCTGAAACTCGCCCCAAGCCAATGCAATTTCGACAATAACGATTTCCGCTAGGCAAGCTAGCTAAATTATCGCTATGGCAACGAGCACAGTGTCCGTCTTTGATGGAACTATTTGCCTCATAATTTTCATTTATGTTAAGATCCTTTTTAGATATCAACCATTGTCGGCCAACAAAAGATTCGGTCATCAAATCACCTCATTGTTGTTTACGCCAAAAAAGGAATTTTTTCATGAATTTAGAAAACTATCTCACAATTAAAGAAAATGGTTCAGCAGAACAAGTCATAAAAAAGAGCCGTTTCATTACTACTATCAGCCGAGTTAAAACCGCTGAGGAAGCTCAAAATTTTATTGCTGAAACTTCTAAAAAATATAAAGATGCCACTCACAATACTTTTGCTTATGTGATTGGAATGAATAATGAAGTGGTCAAAGCTTCAGATAATGGTGAGCCATCAGGAACTGCTGGTGTGCCTGAATTACGTGTTTTGGAAGCTGAAGAATTACGCAACGTTGCGGTAGTTGTCACCCGTTATTTTGGTGGTATCAAGCTTGGAGCTAGTGGCTTGATTCGTGCTTATGCAAGTAGCGTTAGCCAAGCTATCCAAGAAATCGGCGTAGTGAAATGTCAAGTAATGCACGAAATTCTCTTGTCGATTGCATACGCCAACCTATCAACTGTTGAATATCAGTTAAAGCAAAGCAACATCATTGAAAAAAGTCGAGATTTTGATACTGAAGTGCATCTAAAACTTTTAATTGAGCCTGAACGAGTTGAGCAAGTAAAAAATGATTTCACTAATCTTTTATCGGGCCAATTAACCTGGGAAAAGCTGAGTGAAAGCTATCAAGAAATTTCGGTAAACAAAAACGATCAAGCCTAAGCTTGGTCGTTTTCTTTTTTACGTTCTTCTTTAGTTTTTAATTGATCGGGTTTTTCTTGTCCTAAATGCCACACTTCAACTTTCGGATCTTGATGTTGATGGGTGATAATCCGTTTTACTAAATGCAAAACTGGTTGGCGATTACTACCTAGTAAGCCAATTGTTTCCACAAATAGTTCCAAACCAATCAATAAGGCGATGCCTAGTGGCACCATGCCCCAAGTTGGAGCAACTAGCAATAACATTGAAAAGAATGAAAAGATCATGGAAATTGCATAAATCACTAAAACTGCTTGGCGGTGTGTTAAACCTAAGGCCATTAGTTGGTGATGCAAGTGGTGCTTGTCAGCTTGAGAAACTGGTTTTCCACTCAACTTTCTTCGAAGCATTGCATAAACTGTGTCGGTGATTGGTACCCCTAAGATGACGATCGGAATAATTGTTGAAATCATCGTAATATTTTTCAATCCTTTGAGTGAAAAAACGCTGATCATGAATCCGATAAACAAGGCACCCGTATCACCTAAGAAAATTTGAGCAGGATGGAAATTATATGGTAAAAAGCCCAATAAACACGCAGCAAGCATTAAACAAGCAATTGGGACATAAATTTGTCCATTAGGGATAAAGTAATAAGCTACGAGTCCCATCGTACCTAATGAAATCATTGATACACCAGTTGCCAAGCCATCTAAACCATCGATTAAGTTAACCGCATTAGTCAATGCTAAGATCCAAAAAATAGTAACAGGTAGGCTTAAAATGCCTAATTGCATCGTCTGACTGCTCCAAGGAACATTGATTTCAGTCATCCGAATGCCTGCTAAAAAGTAGATAACAAGTGCTCCCAATAGGATTCCTAACATTTTTTGACGTGGCTTCAATTCCAAAATATCATCAATCATCCCCGTCAAGACGATAATCGTTGATGCCAACAAAATTGAAAAAATTTCATGTGTCGGAAACTGTTGTCTAAATAAGATGAAAACCCCAACGGTAAAAGTGACAAAAATTCCTAAACCACCAATTGTTGGCATCGGCTTTTTATTAACACGGCGAATATTGGGATTATCAACTGCCCCCAAAACAAAAGCTAAGCGCCGAATAAATGGCGTAATCGCCGCCTGAATAATTGCCAAGAAAAACAATTCAACTAAAATTTTAAACATAAAGTGACAACTTTCTTTTAAAATACTAGCAATATTATAACAAAAAAAGACCTCGTCTGAGGTCTTTTTATTTGGCAACTGCCACCACGCGTTTTTCTCTAATAACTGTGATTTTGATATTACCTGGATATTCAAGCTCTTTTTCAACTCGATTACGAATATCATGTGCTAATAAAACTGTTTCGTCATCAGAAAGAGCACTAGGTTCAACCATTACTCTAACTTCACGACCAGCTTGAATAGCATATGCTTGCGTAACTCCCTTATATGAACTTGCAATATTTTCCAAATCTGTCAAACGGCGAATATAGTTTTCAAGGCTTTCGCTTCTTGCACCCGGTCTTGCTGAAGAAATTGTATCCGCAGCAACAACCAATTCCGCTTCAAATGACAATTTTGGTACATCCCCATGGTGAGCTGCAATTGCATTCACCACAAGATCATTTTCACGATACTTTCTAGTTAATTCCACACCAATTTCGACGTGTGAACCTTCAATATCGTGATCAATTGCTTTACCAATATCATGCAATAAACCTGCACGAACGGCTAACTTTTCATCAAGGCCTAATTCAGCAGCCATCGTTCCAGCTAACTTACCCACTTCAATTGAGTGAGCCAAAACATTTTGACCATATGATGTCCGGTACTTCAAACGACCAAGCATCTTCACTAATTCAGGATTCATCCGGTGAATACCAAGTTCCATCAGAGCTGATTCACCAGCTTCATAAATATCGTCATTAACTTCTTTACGAGCCTTATCTACCATCTCTTCAATGCGAGCTGGGTGAATACGTCCATCCTTAATCAATCTTTCAAGAGCTCGCTTAGCAATCTCTCGTCTGATTGGATCAAATCCTGAAAGAGTAACAATATCAGGGGTATCATCAATAATTAAGTCAATTCCTGTTAATGCTTCAAATGAACGGATATTGCGTCCTTCACGACCAATAATTCTTCCCTTCATTTCTTCATTTGGAATTGAAACTACTGAAACAGTTGTCTCAGCTACTGTATCGGCAGCTGACCCTTGAATAGCCTCAATAATTAATTGCGTTGCAATATGATCAGCTTTAGCACTGGCTTCTTCATTACTATTTCTAATGAGTTCAGCTCTTTGTGCAGCTAATTCATCAGATAACTTATCAAGCACTACTTGTTTGGCTTCTTCAACACTGTAGCCACTAACTTCAAGTAGTTTTGCATCACGAGCCTTTAACAAATCATCGGCTTTTTGATGCTTTGCTTCAAGATCTTCTGCTTGTTTTTTGAGCGTTTCTTCTTTTTGATTAGCTCTTTCAATTCTTTCATCAAGCAAATCGGTCTTACGTTCAAAGTTGTCTAATTTTTGTTGTAAACGTTTGTCTTGCTCAGCTAAGTCACGCTTTTGTTGCTTTAAATCGTCTTCTACACGTTGACGATGAAGGCTGATTTCTTCTTGAGCCTCTAACAACTTAGCTTTCTTAGTAGTTTCAGCACTCTCAATCACAGCCTTAGCTGCCTTTTCTTGTGCTGCAACTTCTGCTTGAGCTACTTCCACTTTTTCTTGAGCTTCAGCCATTAGTCGTTTGGCTTGTCCACTCTTTTTAGCACTAATTATTAGGATTACAATCGAAAAAATCGCGATGACGGCAGAAATCAAATTTGCTATTAAATCTTGCATGATTCCTACGCCCTTTTTTTCTTTTTTATTTTTAGTCTAACTTATTTCAAAATTAACCTAACATATTAATAATAAATAAGTAACAATTGCATGTCAATTAGAAACAAAAAAGGCTAAGGTTACCCTTAGTCTTCTTCTGATTCTTCAGTTGTTTCTGAATCATTGTCGCCAAATCCATATGCAGTACGAACTTGATCTTCAATCTTTTGATACAATTCTGGATTGTCTTCCAAGTACTTCTTGGCATTTTCACGACCTTGGCCAATTCGGTTATCTTCATATGAGTACCATGAACCAGCCTTTTGAATGATATCCTTTTCAACAGCCATATCAACCAATTCACCAGATTGTGAAATACCCTTACCATACATAATATCAACCATAGCAGTCTTGAATGGTGGTGCCACCTTGTTCTTAACCACTTTGATCTTCACATGGTTACCAATGGCTTCTGAACCATCTTTGATTTGGTCAGCTCTTCTAACTTCAAGTCGAATAGTTGAGAAGAACTTCAAAGCACGACCACCAGGTGTGGTTTCTGGGTTACCAAACATAATACCAACTTTTTCACGAATTTGGTTGATGAAAATGGCAATAGTCTTAGTACGTGAAATAGTACCAGACAACTTACGCAAAGCTTGACTCATTAAACGAGCTTGCAAACCAACGTGTGAGTCACCCATTTCACCTTCAATTTCAGCACGTGGTACTAATGCGGCAACTGAGTCGACAACCACGATATCAATGGCACCAGATGAAATCAAAGTTTCAGCAATTTCCAAACCTTCTTCACCAGTGTTAGGTTGTGACAAAATCAAGTTATCGATGTCAACACCAAGAGCCTTAGCATATGCTGGATCCATAGCGTTTTCAGCATCGATATAAGCTGCAGTACCACCACGCTTTTGCACTTCAGCAACTGCGTGTAAAGCTACAGTAGTCTTACCAGATGATTCTGGTCCATATACTTCAATAATTCGTCCACGTGGGTATCCACCAACACCAATGGCAGCATCAAGTGCCAAAGATCCAGTTGGAACACTGGAAATCTTGGTGTTAGCTTGTTCGCCCATTCGCATTACAGCTCCCTTACCAAAGTTCTTTTCAATTTTCTTTAAAGCAAGTTGCAAAGCGGCTTGTTTTTCATCTTTAGGCATCAATATTCCTCCTAATGCGAATCTCTACTAACTATTATAATCGAGACAGCTCAGTTTTTGCAATAGAAAAATCGAACTATTGTTCTAAATTTATCCCTTCATTTAATAATTCGCAATTTTGCTGATTTTTTTCACAAAAAAACCTCGAAAAATTTCGAGGTTAATTTAAAACTACATTGAGCCTTTAAAAATGTGCCATGAGTTCTTAAAGTAATCATAGCCTGAGTAAATTGTGAAGATCAAAGCGATCCAAAGTAAAACAGTTCCGATGTGGAAAATGTCGCCCAAAAGCAAGAAGATAATTGAAAGCATTTGAGCAGTTGTCTTAATCTTACCTGGCATAGCTGCTGCGATAACTTCACCATCGTTTTCAACAACGATTAAACGTAAACCAGTTACGGCTAATTCACGACAAACGATCACTGCAATAATCCAAGCTGGAGCTAACTTAAGTTCAACCAAGAAAACAAAAGCTGTCATAGTTAACATCTTGTCAGCTAAAGGATCAGCAAACTTACCAAAGTTAGTTACTAAGCCTCTTGAACGAGCAATGTGACCGTCAAACCAGTCAGTTGCACTTGCTACAGCAAAAACTACCATGGCAATGATGTGTGATACAAACATCTTAGTGCCTAAAACAGTCACTGTTTGAGCACCGCCAAAGATAATAATTAATGCAAAAATTGGAATTAAAAAGATACGAAAAGTTGTTAATTTATTTGGTAAATTCATTACCTACTGCCTCCATTAGCCGTTGTTTTTGTTACCGTCATTCTTATTGTCGGTATTATTGTTATTATTTTTATTATTCTTTTGTTGATTGTTAGTGTTATTGGTATTGTTGTTAGTTTGGTTCTTGTTAGTAGTTGTACTACTTTGTTGATTATTAGTAGTTGTAGTAGATTGCTTCTTTTGAGTTGAAGTCTTGCTACTTTGTTGAGTACTACTTTGAGTGTTAGTTTGGGTACTGCTTTGAGTATTAGTTTGACTACTTTGAGTAGTTGCAGCTTGGTTACCGAGTAACAAAGTCAAAGTCAACGTTGAACTAGAACCAGTGTAAGGAACCTTCTTACCAGCAATCTTCACCTTAGTACATTCACTGTAACCTAAGTAAACAGTAACAGTCTTGGCACCAGCAGGAATTGTTAAATTATGGCTACTGTTAGCTTGTAAAGTACCTTGGTAACTAATAGTTCCGTCAACTGACACTTGAACATAACTTGCACCAGTTGAAGTAGTAATCAACAAGTTGCGGTTATTCTTCAAATGCAATACACGGTATTGATTATTACCAAGATCCTTAATGCTTACGCTCTTAGCCTTTGGCTTAGCGACTTTCTTAGTGCTTGATGATGAAGAAACTTTCACATCGTCATTTGCATTATTATTGTTAGAACCTAATGCCTTAGTTAAGAAAGTGTAAAGAATCAATACAACAATAATTGCTACTACACCGATAATAATTCTTGGTAAGTATTCTCTCCAAAGAACTCGCTTAGTGCTAGTTGTTTCTCTGACTTCTTCAGTCTTATTATCGATAGAATTTTCGACATATTCATCTGGCTTAGTTTCAGGCACATCTTGATGAAAACTACTTAAAAGTTCTTTGCCATCAAGACCTACTACTTGTGCATATTGACGAATAAATGCACGAACGTAGAAATCACCAGGAAGATTATCAAAATCATTCTGTTCAATAGCAATCAAATAGCGACGTTGAATCTTAGTAGCTTGTTCAACATCGTCAATGGTTAAACCTTTTGCTTCTCTTGCTTCTTGTAATTTTTGACCAATATCTGCCATATAAACCTCTTATTTAAACAAAATTTAGCTAATTTACAGTATACCATAAATATAACTACCTTAGCCAACCGCCACTCACATAAATAGTTTGCCCAGTTAAATAATTGCTGTCAGGGGCTAATAAATGGCTCACCCAAATGGCAACATCATCCCCTGTCGCAAGGCGTCCAGCAGGAATTTCATCAATCACATCGTTCATTTCTTGTTGACTGATCATCTGATTCATTGCTGAATCAACCGCACCTGGAGCAATAACATTAACTGTCAATTTCATGGCTGCCACTTCTTTGGCATAGCTGGCTGAAAAATTGGCCAAGGCAGCTTTAGTTGCACTATAGACAGTTTCCATTGCACTACCTTGCCCGCCATAAACACTACCAATATAGACAATTCGACTAAAATCGTTTTTAAGTAATTTAGGTTCAAATAATTTAGACAGCTTAATTGGCGTTGTCAAATTGACTTTAATTAAATCATCAATATTTGCCAATTCTTGATCTCGTAAGAGCCCATACTTGGTAATTCCTTGTGAAAAAACTACCGCATTGACTGCTAACAAATTATCCACAAATTGACTTAATTTTTCATCATCTGATAAAAAATCTAACGAAATTGGCATCATATCTTGCATAGGATATTCAGCTTGCAATTTTTCAGCTAAATTGCTAGCTAATTCAAAGTGGTGATTAGCATGAATGTACAAAGACCAACCATCCGCTGCTAACTTATGACAAATTGCTTGTCCAATTGTTCCGGTAGCTCCAAAAACTATTGCTCGTTTCATACTTTACCACCCTTACCAGTGTTAACGTGCACGATATGGCTGTGTTCCAACAATTCACAGCCTCTTTGCCAAAATTGATCGAAACTTAATTTGTTCATTTTTTCAGCAAAGTCAGCCAAATTTTCACCATCTAAGGCACTTTCACTCAATTCAATTGCCCAATCGCTTAAGTCGTTGTACAAACGGAAATAATGACTAATCCAGCTCTTTTTCATTAAATTGAACTGTGATTCATCAGGCATTGGGCTACTGAGCGTATCATCAATCAAGGTGAAAACTTGCTTAGGACTAGAACTAATCCCGACAATCATCGCAAACGCACCTTCACGATTGATTTCCATGCTGTAATCCACTTCATCGTTGATAACCTTGGCTATCACAGCTTGTTGATAAAAATTAGACATGCCACCAAATTGCATTTCCAACATCATTTCTAAAATTGCCTGGTCCATTGACGGATCATCTAAATCAGCTTTTTGAAAATCAAAAGCTAAGCCAACACCAAACAATTTGCTTTCTGGCTTCACAATTTCTTGATCTTTTAACTTACCAAATTGCAAAGCTTGTGATTGGAACTTACCGCCAGCTGGCACATCTTTAGTGAGCTTTTTAACTTGAGTAAACATTTGCTTAATAGCCGTTGTTGAAAAATCACCTACAGCAATGAAATGCATTTTTTGAGCAGTATACTCTTGTTGATAAAAGTCGAGTAAAGCTTTAGGCGTCATTGAATCGATGCTAGTTTTACTACCTAGACCATCAAGGCCAAGCGGCGTTTTGCCGAACATCTGAATTTTCAATTCATTAATGACCCACCATTTAGGATCGTCTTGGTACATAGCTAATTCTTGTTTAACAATTCCCCGCTCTTTTGCCACTGTTTTTTCATCAAAAAATGGCTGGCAAACTAAGTTAAACAATAAGTCAATGACCTTGGTCGTATTATTCAAGCTAGTGGCATAAAACATAGTTTCATTGCTTGCAGTATAAGCATTCACGCTGGCTCCTAGTTGGTCGAACTTCAACGATAAGTCACCATCGGCTTTGTTAAAAAGTTGGTGTTCCAAAAAATGAGCCATCCCCGAAATTGGTTGCACATCACTAGAACCAACATCAATCATGATGCCAAAGAATTTTTCTTTAAAATTAGGTCTTGAAACAACTTCCATGGAAAAGCCGTTCGCAAATGTTTGTTTTTGACTATCAAAATTCATCATAGCAACCTAAACCTTTCCCTTAAAGTTAGTTTCTGGGCTAATTTTTCTAAATCATTCATCGTCAATCGCTTCAACCGGCTTAATCGATCAAATTCTGCAAAGTCAGGAATAAGTGCTTCTCTAAGTAATTGTCCAATTGCACTCGCTTGGCGGTCTTCTAAAGCCGTGTAAGTTCTAACTAGATTATGTTTAGCTGCTAAAAAGGCATCATGATCAATTTGGCCATTTTGCAATTCGTCCAAAACCGTCATGATGACATCATCGCATTCTTGCCACTTATCACGATCAACTCCAGCCTGAATTAGCAACAAATTATTTTGTCCAAAAGAGTTGCTATTGATAGAATAACTGGCACTCATCACTTCACGTACTCTTCTGAATAATTGCGAACTTGGATCGCCAGTTAAATATTCAGACAGCAAACTGGCTATTAGTTGTTCTTTCAAACTCAGTGGCTCATCACTACCAAGGCCGTAAAATAAGTACGCTTGACTAGCTCCTGCTTCAACTGTTTCGTCCGCCGATAAGTCTAAATCAATTGGCACATTTAGATTTTGATCTAAAAATGGTGTTGCAATATCTAATCCACCCAATTGATCGACAATTGCTCTTTGTAAAGTGACTTTACTTTGAGAACTGCCTAAAAGTAAGGCAGGAAAAGTTTGAGCATTAGCCCAAAAGCGAGCAATACTTGCAGTATCAGCTTGTTGAGCATGTTGCAAAGCCTTAATGAGTGACAAACTATATTCAGGATGCTTTTGATACCAAATTTCAAAGAATTTTTCAGAACCCATAAATTCTGGATCATTCATCATTTCTTGACATTCATCGGCCAATTGCCGTTTAGCTAATTCTAAATGCTCTTGATCAAACGATGGTTGTAAAACAATCTTGGCAAAAGTTTCAACCACTTCGTCAATTCGATATGCCGGATCGTTGACTAATCTTGGTTCAATAAATTCGCCAGTGAATCCAATTAATAGGCTACTACCAAAGGTCATTGGTTGTGCATTAAATTTGAAATCATATAATTCAGAGAGCTTCCGTTCTTGAATTTCAATGCTCGGAAAAGCTGCTGATTGATTATTAGCAAGTTTACAAAGTAAAGTTGCATACCCCAAATTGTGTTGGGTTAAGGGTAAACGCAAAAAACAGCCAAGCATGGCTGTTGAAAATTTTGCGTTGTCAATAACTTTGACATTTATCATGATTGTTGTTCCTCTTCATCAAGTGGTGGCAATAATACTTGCCGTGGTTTTGCACCTTCAGATGGGCCTACAATTCCTTTGGCTTCCATCTCATCAACAATTCTGGCTGCACGGTTGTAACCAATTCTAAAGCGTCTTTGCAACATCGAAACACTCGCAGATTGTTGGTGACGCACTAATTCAACTGCTTCATCAAAGTATTCATCATCAGATTCAGTATCATCCGCACTCACTTCCGCTGAATTTGCGTCTGGAATCATGCTTTCATCATATTCAGCCCCTTGTTGCTTCTTAGTCCAATCAATCACTGATTGCACTTCATCGCTTGAAATGTATGCACCTTGCACCCGTTCAGGCTTAGAAGCACCAATTGGCATAAAGAGCATATCACCACGACCAAGCAACTTTTCAGCACCAACTTGGTCCAAAATAGTCCGTGAATCAATCCCACTTGAAACAGCAAATGAAATTCTTGAAGGCACATTAGCCTTGATTAAACCGGTAATAACGTCAACACTTGGTCTTTGTGTTGCTAAAATCATGTGAATACCAGCAGCTCTGGCCATTTGTCCCAAACGAACAATGGCACCTTCAACTTCACGACCACCAACCATCATCAAATCAGACAATTCATCAACTACCACCACAATATATGGCAAAAGTGGCATTGCAGGCTTGTCTTTATCTTGATTGTTAAGTTTAGCCTTTTGGTTGTATTCTTCCATGTTACGCACACCACCAGCTGCGAACAGCTTGTAACGACGCTCCATTTCTTTAACCGCCTTATTTAAGGCTCCAGCAGCTAATTTGGGATCAGTCACAACTGGAATTAACAAGTGTGGAATATGATTATAAACTGACAATTCAACCATCTTTGGGTCAATTAAAATCAGTTTCACATCATCTGGATTTGCCTTAAATAAAATCGAACTCAAGATGGTGTTAATAGCCACGGACTTACCAGAACCAGTAGAACCCGCCACTAGTAAGTGTGGCATTTTACATAAATCAGCCGAAACAACTGCCCCACCAACATTTTTACCTAGTGGCACAATCATTGGATTGTTTTTTGCAGTTGCGGGTTGATGTTCTAACACATCCTTAAAGGCAACAGGCACTGCCTTGGCATTTGGTACTTCGATTCCGATATAAGGCTTACCTGGGATAGGTGCCTCAATCCGAATATCTTTTGCAGCAAGTGCTAAGGCTAAGTCATCAGCCAAATTAACAATTCGGCTAACTTTAACCCCAACTGCTGGTTGAACTTCATATCTGGTAACAGTTGGTCCCAAAATTGCTTTTTTAATAATAACGTCAACCCCAAAACTGTCAAAAGTCTTTTGTAAGGTATCAGTATTTGATTTAATTTTTGCTTGCTCAGAAGATTGATCTGGCACTTTAGTATTTGCTAATAAACTTAGTGGTGGTTTTTCGTAGTCACCATTACGTTCGCTTTCTGGCACTTCAAGGTCTTCAACGATCTTTTCAGGCTTAAAGTCTTCTTCAGCTGGCTTTTCAATGATTGGTTCAGCTGTTTGTTCAACCACCGGTGGCGTATATTCCACTGGCTTAGCTTCAGGCAACTCACCCTCAGGCTCTTTAGTATCAAAATCAGACGTATTTGGAAAAGTTAATTTCTTCTCTGCCTTTTCCGCCTTCATTTGTTGATAGCGATCCTTTAATTTTTGGCTGGCAGCCTTATTCTTGCTAATCACATCTTGACTAGTTTCTTGGAAACGAGTCATAAAGGTTGAAAACTTGATATTAAAGAACATCAAAATTCCCACTAGCAGTAAAAGCAAGGCTAAAATCATCGATCCAGCTTGATCTAGCAATGGATAAGTCACTGCGTATAAAGCAGTACCAACTAAACCACCACCAACAGATTGAGTGACCGCACCTCGGCCAAATTCAAGGCCAATCACTTTCATAAAGGCATTAAAAAAGCTATCGTGCACCAAATTTTGCGTAAAGAAATTAGTTGCCATAATCAACATAATTTGCAAATAAATGAGCACTAAGCCAATATTACGCTTCCAAGTAAAATGAGGCGGTTGATTGTAAATTAATAAAACCAATCCAAAGATAATCAATAAAACAGCCAATAAAAGATAGCTGTCACCTACAAAAAAGCGGTAAACATTGGCCATTTGATTACCTAACCAACCAAACTTAAAAGCTGCAAGTATACTAAAACCGATCAAACATAATCCCCAGATTGGTAAAACTAAGGGATTACTTTGCTTCTTTTTTCGTCTTTTCTTAGCCATTTTAGAAATC
Organism: Lactobacillus sp.; assembly: GCA_030530865.1. Taxonomy (GTDB): domain Bacteria; phylum Bacillota; class Bacilli; order Lactobacillales; family Lactobacillaceae; genus Lactobacillus. Next base: position 108,637 of record JAUMUC010000001.1, on the reverse strand, counting down.
TGGTGTAAATGAAATATTCATAGGTTCATCCAAAGTAACTTGAGTTATTTGGTAAGTAATAGTTTCAATTTGTTCAACAAGTGGACGAGTCATTAATTTCCAGTCAGCTGCTGAAATATCATGACCATCCCCTTCATAATCGTGCAAATTATAGATTTGCGTCACAAGTCCTGACAAGTTAATGTAACCAGGAGCTGGAGAAACGTTGAAAATAACCGCAACTTCGTAGAAATGATCTGCAGTTTCAACTGGGTTACCATCTTCATCCACTTCATTAGCTGGACGAATTGCTACATTAACTTCTGACTTAGGTTGTGGTTCTTCCAAAAAGTCGTAATGAAATGATCTAACTAAAATGTCGCTTTCTTTTTTAAATTCCATCGTGTTCCTTTCTAGATGTTACGGTGATATCTACCTGGACGGTTGTAATCATCTTTCAATTTATCGTTTTCATAGTGATGAGATGTTTCCATATGTGGAAAATCTTGTTGACGTAACGCTTCAAATAAAACAATGGCCACTGAGTTAGCCAAATTAAATGAGCGAATGTTATCGGACATCGGAATCCGTAAATTATGGTCAAAGTGTTGACGCATAAAAGTTTCCGGTAATCCCGTAGTTTCTTTACCAAATACGAAATAATAATCCTTATTTGGATCAGTATAATCAGGATCAGTATGCTTGATTGATGAAAACTTTGAAATTAAGTACATTTCTGCATCTTCAGGTAAGGTTTCCAAAAAGTCTTGCAAACTGTCATGCTTGATTAATTTTACATGGTCCCAGTAGTCAAGGCCAGAACGTTTCATTGATTTATCATTTAATTTAAAACCTAATGGTTCAATTAAGTGCAAAACTGTATCGGTTCCAGCACAGGTTCTAGCAATATTGCCTGTATTTTCTGGGATTTCTGGTTCAAATAATACTACGTGATTAGTCATTTTCTTCCTTTCTTTCATCGCCATAAACTGAGCTGACGTTTTGGTAGTAATTGAAAGCCTTAGTACATAAGATCTTTAAAATTGAGTAACCTGGGATAGCAAATAAAACGCCCCAGATTCCAAAACTAGCTCCTGCCCCAATCAAGACGATAATCGTGGTCACTGGGTGCATATTCATCTTGTTACCCACAATAATTGGGCTAATAAATCTAGATTCAACTGTTTGTTCAATGGCAAACACAATCAAGACCTTGATGAAAGTTGGCATCCCCACAATCAAACCAATTACTAAAGCAGGAATGAAGGCAATAAAAGTACCAAAATATGGAATTAAGTTCATAAATCCGGCAATGACTGCTAAAGCAGTACCATATGGCAAGTCAATAACACTATAGCCAATGGTAAACATGACACCAACTAAAAAGGCTACAATCAATTGTCCTCTAACGTATGATGCTACCGCAAAATTGATTTCATGCAACAATTGCTTTAAGCTCTCTTGCCATGATTCTGGAGCAAACTTCACTAAGTATGGGCTCATCTTTTTCCCATCCTTCAACAAGAAGAAGAGAATAAATGGTGCCGTCAATAAAGTCATGGCAATTTCACTAATCAGGTTAACGGCTGTTTGTAAATTAGATAGCGTACCTGTGATAGTGCCTTGCAAAGATTTAAACAAATTCTTTTGCACTTGATCAAGGATATTTTGCAAATTACTTTTAACCGTCAACAAACGTGGGTCGTGTAACCAGTGCTTAACTGCAGTAGTAGCTTCACTCCAAATAGTTGGCCAATTTTTGAGCAATTGATTAATCTGTGACTGCAAAAGTGGGACCAAACCGTTGATAATCCAAACGATTAACCATCCTACTAAGCAGAATAAAATCAAAATTGTAATCACTCGTGGAACCTTGCACTTATTTTGAAAGAAATCAACAATCGGTTCCATCAAGTAAAATTGCATCAAGGCTAAGATAATTGGTGGTAAGATTGCACCAATGAACATCCAAACTGGATTAAGAATAAAAGCGACTTTAGTATAAACAAAAAGTGCGATCAAAAATAGCACAGTATTCAACAAAAAAATGCTAAAGCGATTATTTAAAAACCACTTCTTAAACCAATTTTTGTTCATCCAATTCACCTCAAATCATTTTTTAATAATTATAACAAAAATCCATACAAAGAGTGTTATACTAAATTAAATATTGAAGAAAACGATTACAAGGAGAAAAATATGCGAGCATTAATCGGTGGCTACACAGCTAACAGTAGCCAAGGAATTTATGAATTAACCATCGACAAGCAAGTTGAAGTTCGTCCTTTTTTAGAAATTAACGGACCTACTTATTTTCAAGTTGATGGCGATTTTTTGTTAACTATTAAAAAAGGCGACGGCATCGGTGGCTTAGCTTTATACGATCTAAAAAGCAAGCAACTAATCGATGAGGACTTAGTAGCAGGTGCTTCTCCTTGTTACGTTGGTCTTAATCGCCAGGCAAAAATTGTCTATACTGCAAACTACCACACCGGCCTTTGCCAAAGTTACCATTATGATCAAACCGGTTTAAAGCCATTACTTAAAATTAAGCATACTGCCGAAACTTTGGGTCCTAAAAAAGAGCAAGATAGTGCTCATCCCCACTTTTTCGATGAAACTCCTGCCGGCAACTTAGTAGTTTGTGATTTAGGAAACGACAGTGTCACTTTTTATGATCAATCTGGTAAAAAATTAGCTCGCTATCAAAATCATCCTGGCTTTGGTAGCCGTCATATTCGCTTTAATGGCCAATATTTCTATGTTGTTGGTGAACTAGCTAGTGAGATCAATGTGGTTAAATTTGATGAAACTAGTTGGCAATTCGAAGATCTCGGTTACTATTCAACTTTGATTGATCAAGAAGTAGAAAACGGTGCAGCTGCTTTATATCTAGACAAAACAAAGCAATTTCTATATTGCTCAAACCGAGGTGCCAATACTATTTCTGTTTTCAAGATTAATGGTGAAAAGCTTGAACTAATTCAAAGCATTTCAACTAATGGCACTTTTCCTCGTGACTTCAATTGGGATAGGACCGAAACTCATGTGCTAGTAGCAAATCAAACTAGCGATAATGCTACCTTATACAGTCGAAATCCCCAAACTGGGATGCTCACTCCAAAAGTCAAAGATATTTCCGTTCCCGAAGGAACCCGCGTTGAATTTTTCTAAACAAATAAGCCAAGCTAGTCAGCTTGGCTTATTTTTAATTCTTGGCATAATGAGACCATGTCGCTTGCGTCTGGTATCGCAATTTTGACATCTTTTTTAGTAAAAGGATCGGTAAAAGCTAAATAAAAGCAGTGTAATGCTTGTCTTTGAAAAGTATCTTGCCCACCATACAGCACATCCCCAAACAAGGGGTGTCCCAGGTAAGACATGTGAACTCTAATTTGATGAGTTCTTCCCGTCAATAAAGATAACTCAACTAAACTGGCATCTTTAGCAGTCGCAATCACCCGATATTTTGTCTGACTAGCTTTTCCATCTACTCTAACTACACGTTTTACACCATCGCCTTCTTTGGCAATCGGTGCATCAATCAAGCCAGTTTTTTGATCAAAAATACCATGCACAACTGCGTGGTATTTTTTAGTGAAATTATGCTTACTAAAGCGTGCATGACAAATTGCGGTTTTTCCCACTAACACTAAACCACTAGTGTCACGATCAAGCCGAGTAATCACATGGGGCTTTTGATTAGGCAAATAATGAAGTAAACGATTTACGACACTATCATCATCTTCATAGCGTGACGGAATCGTTAACAAACCAGCCGGCTTATTGATAATCACATAATTATCCGTTTCATAAACGACCTCAAGTGGAGCATTATTAGCCTTCAAGTAAGGATTATGCTTTTCTTCACCAGCCACAAAATGTACCACATCACCCTTTTTCAAACGAAAATTGGTCATGCGACGCTTCTGATTAACTAAAATTAAGCCACCATGATGTCTAGCTGTCAAAATTGCCTTTTTCGAAAAGCCCTTACTCTTCAAAAAATTTGCTAATTGGCGGTGATCCTGCTCCGTTACTTCGAATTTAAATACTTGCATGTGGCAATCCAATAAATGATTCTTTAACTCGCGTCCAAAAGTTGTTGTGACCAAAACGATCGAATTGCAGATGATGGTGACTAATCTTGTAAGATAGTTCCAAAATATCGTTTTGGGCCACCACTTTACCATCACACGTTAAAATTAAATCTTCAGCGGGTTTAGTTTTGATAATAATTTCAGAATCTGGTGCTACCACCACAGGGGCATTCACGGTCGTGAAGACTTGACTGTTAATTGAGGCAATCTCAGTTAATTGCATAGCCCGCAAGGTTGGCTCAATAACTGCTCCACCAAGTGATTTATTATAAGCAGTTGATCCCATTGGCGTTGAAACACACATGCCATCGCCACGGAAATTTTCTAAGATAGTATTACCGATATAAACATCAGCTTCTAGCGTCTTCACACTGCGTTTAACAACAGCTTCGTTGACCGCATAAAAAACATGCTCACCATCACTAGTCTTAGCAGTAATTTCTAAAATCGGATAATCAACTGTTTCTGCTTGATCATTTCGCAAAACTTGAATCATTTTATCGATATCATAATTTCGCCAATCGGTATAAAAGCCCAAATGACCAGTGTGAATTCCGATAAATCTGACTGAATCAATCTGATCAAAGTATTTATGAACTGCAGAAATAAAAGTTCCATCTCCACCAACAGTAATCACAATATCTGGATATTGATTATCGAGAGTTAATCCAGCATTTTGAATTAGCTCTTTTAAATTTTTAACAACGCCCAAAGATTTATCTTGGTCATTATGCACAATTGCTATTTTCATTGATTTGTCCTCTGTTGATTAAAGAACTTTTGAGCTTCTTTGACTTCTTCATGAATTTGTGCCATTTCTTCATCCAATTGAAAAGCTGCTTCTGCAGTCTTTCTTAGACGTTCTTGCACGTCATCTGGATAATCACCTTGGTACTTGTAGTTCAAAGTATGTTCAACAGTGGCCCAGAAGTTCATGGCCATTGTCCGTATTTGAATTTCACAAATTACTGATTTGTTTCCGTCAGGAAGTTCAACATTATACTTAATCACAAGATGATAAGAACGATATCCTGAAGGCTTAGCATTTTTAACGTAATCACGTTCTTCAACCACTGTCATATCTTCACGCTTATGAATCAAATCAACTACGCGATAGATATCTTCAACGAATTGACAAACGATGCGAATGCCGGCAATGTCTTGCATATCAGTTTCAATCACTTCTGGACTGATAATTCGGCGATCCATCTTTTCTTCGATTGAAGAAATGGCCTTGACTCTGCCCACTACAAATTCAATTGGACTATGTTCGCCATTAACAGTAAAACTTTGCCGCAAACTGCGAAATTTAATTTTAAGTTCATTGACCGCTTCTTCGTAGGGCCAAAGGAATTTCTCCCAATCTATTTGCAATTTCTATCATCCCTTCTTAGTTTACTTATTAATTTTAGCATATTACCATTAGAATAAATAATTATAAAAGGGAGCATGTCAGATGCCTAAAAATCGTGAAATAGAATCAAAGACTCTTCTAGAAGAAGCTGTGTTTAAAGAAATATTAAAATCTTTTCCAACGAAAGTTGAAATTAACCAGGCCAATTACTACTTTGATACGGCAGATAAAATTTTAAAAACACACCGCATCGCCTTTCGCATTCGTAAATTTCCCGATAAGGCCGAAGCTACTTTGAAGGTTCCTGCCAATCACCAATTGCAAGCTACTTATCATGAGGCGATTGAAATCAACACCGATCTTTCATTGGAACAAGCTGAGCAATTGATTCAAGGACAAGGCTCTTTTCCAGGTGAAGTCGGCGAATTTTTAGCTCAACATTTTGCTGGTGAAAAATTTATCAACCAAACTTGGTCAAAAACGCACCGTTACTTGCTAGACGGCCCCGAACATGTCGAACTTACTTTGGACCAAACAAGCTATCCAAACAAATTGCTTGACTATGAATTAGAAATTGAAAATAATAATTGCAAAGACATCGAGCGGACATTGGCAAAATTAACCGCTCAATTCAAATTTGAAATTAACTCATTAACTGCTAATCAAAGCAAAATTGGCCGTGCATATAAGAATGCGGCTCGTTAGGAGTCCTACTATGTTCGAAGTCTACTTATTCGTAAATCCCATTGGAATTTATTGCTACGACGTTGAATGCCAAACCCGTTTGGCAACCGACGAATTAAATTTAAAGATCAGCTTACATTACATTCCTTTGGTAAATCAACAAGCAATTATCGCTGACATTAAACATCGCCGTTTGAATTGCGAAAAAATTGATCATCCCGTGGCTTATACACAACTTGCTTGTAAAGCCTTGCATTACTACCATGCAATCAAATTCAACTATGGAAATAGAGCAGCTCGTAATTTCTTAGCTACGGTGCAAGATTCACTAAAAAATGACTGTAGTAGTTGCTATTTTATTTTCTTTGACGAAGTTTGTCGCAAATTGCACTTAGACATTAACGACATTCATGAATTACTCGACTCAGCGGAGGTGGCTGATTCTATTGATAAAGATCAAGAATTAGCTGAACTTTGGCACATTGAAAGTGTCCCAACAACAGTTATCTTTGACCTTGAAGAGGATCAAGGCACTTTGATTGATGGAAAAATCGATTGTAATGACCTGATGGAAATCTTTTCTAACCATAGTTATAATCCTCATTCATCAAAATATTCACTTCGCAAGCTGCGTCTACTATAAGGACGACGCCACTTGGTAAAAACAGCATCAGGCAAATCATCAACTGTTTGCCGGTGTTCATACAAAAATTGCGCAATGGCTAAACCCCATTGCGTTTTTCTTTTGATCTGTTCTCGTAGATAAGACTTTTGAACAGCAATATTTGCTCGATATGCATAAAGGCGAGGTTTAAATTGCCAAAGTCTTTCAATCCCTTTTTCATCTAAAGAAAACTTAGCTAAACAATATCTGGTTCGATTTCTTAAAGGTTCTAATTGCACATTATATTTAAGATAAAGCACTTGTTCTTGTAAATGCCCCTCTAGATAATAATCTCCCCATTGCCGATTAGTTCGAAAATACTTAATCTGACTCGCCTTGAATTTTTTACCTAAAAAATGGCGGTGCCCCACAATCCAAATATCTTGCACATGAATCGACTGATAAGATTGATGCCGTCTTCGATATTCTTCGTCATCTAATGGTGCACATTGAATTTCAAAAGCCAGTTTTTCATTAGCTAACACATCTGCTCGAATTTCACCATTTGCAAGTGGAACCTCTGGCCGAGCCGGATAACCCAACGCAATCAATGCCGCCGTTAACTGCATTTTCAAAAGATGATGTTCTTCCTTTTCGCCATACAGATTGGTATTTTGAGAAACATGTCGAAAAAAGGCAGCCTTAGTTTCAGACAAAACCAACATCACCGCCTTGTGGCAATGTGGACATCGATAATCATGACTAATTTTTGGCCACTTTTGTGCCTCCTGCATCGCCAAAACCAGTTTTTCATTAGATAATGCTGCATACATGGTAATCGCCTCCTAAGAGGTATTACGCAAGAATTTTTATTTTTTCACAAAAAAATCGGAATTCTAAGAATTCCGATCAGTAATTTGTTCACTAATAGTTCCTAACGCATCGCGTTCAAGCACTGTTTGACTATTAAGCTTAATATTGTCATTTTCCTTTGGATCAACAAATTCGCAGAATTGGCTTGCAATCATCCAAACTTCCCGTGTGCTTAATACGGTTGGATCATCGTCCAAAAATGCTAGATCCAAATAGAATTTTTGGCCATCATAATATAGGCTCGAAGCAAGTCCATCCATTTGTAAAGAATCCACCAAGCCTAGAATGTTACCGAAATCAGTTGTACTAAATAAGTACTCTTTTCGATCCCAATCAACAGTAAATTGATTCTGTTCAACTTGAGGAACTGGTGGCACTTGGCCAGCATTCTTGGTCACTAACAAATCTAAACCATTAGGTTGTGGCATTACTTGGAACGTTAAGGGTTCGTTTTGACTAAATTCTTCACCCAAATCAGCTTCATCAAGAATCTTCATAAAGAAATCTTGCACTTTTCTTTGGTTATTGAACAAATCAAGCATCTTCAAGCCACGTTGGTTCAATTCTTCATTAGTCAATTTAATCTTAATAGTATTCGCATTAATATGCTGAATTTCCATCTGCCTCACCTCACTTATCTTTCATCTATTATAACTAATAAAAAAAGTGCTAGCAAACACTAGCACTTAATTCGATTAGTCTGCAAACATACTTGCTTTAGCTAACTCTAGGCGACGCACAGATCTTGGCAAGAAACGACGAATTTCTTCTTCCTTGTAGCCAACTTGTAAACGACGATCGTCAACAATAATTGGACGACGTAAAATTCCAGAATGCTTTTCAATAAAATTAAGTAATTGATCAATTGAAAGATCGTCAAGATCTAAGTTCAATTCTTTAAATTCCATTGAGCGCGTTGAAATGATATCTTCGGTGCCATTTTCTGTTAAACGAAGCACATCAAGTAATTCTTTTCGGGTAAGTGGTTCGTTTAAAATATTTCTTTCTTTAAAAGGAATATTATGTTGCTTAAGCCATTCTTTAGCCTTACGACAAGAGTTGCAACTTGGCGTAACGTATAAATTTACCATTTAAATCACACTCCTTTTACTATCTTACTTACTATTATATAGCTAATGTAAATAAAAATATATTAAATATTAGTAAAGTTAAAGAAACAAAAAGAAGAGCTTATCGCTCTCCTTTGATTATTTGCTGTATTTACTCATGAAATCAGCAACTAACTTTTCATTATCAGCGTTAGTTTGTGATTCATTGATTGCCTTATCAGCTAAACCAGCTAAGTCAGCAGTGTTGATCTTCTTCATTTCACTTCTGATTCGTAAAATTGAAGTAGCAGACATTGAGTATTCATCTAGTCCCATTGCTAAAAGAATTGGGAACATAGTTGCATCTCCGGCTGCTTCACCACACATACCTACCCAAATACCAGCCTTGTGAGCTGAGTCAATAGTATGCTTAATCAAACGCAAAACTGCTGGGTGATATGGTTGGTACAAGTATGACAATCCATCGTTACCACGGTCAGCTGCCATAGTGTATTGGATCAAGTCATTAGTACCGATTGAGAAGAAGTCAACTTCCTTAGCGAATTGGTCTGCAAGCATTGCTGCTGCAGGAACTTCGATCATCATACCAACTTCGTAGTCACCAATCTTAGTACCTTCACTAACAAGCTTTTCTTTTTCTTCATTAAGAACAGCCTTAGCTTGTCTCAATTCTTCCAAAGTACCGATCATTGGGAACATGATGCAAAGCTTACCGTAGGCTGATGCTCTAAGTAAAGCACGCAATTGAGTCTTGAAGATTTCTTTGTTCTTCAATGACAAACGAATTGCTCTGATACCCAAGAATGGGTTCATTTCATCTGGCAATTCCCAGTAATCAAGGTGCTTGTCACCACCGATATCCATAGTACGGATAACAACTGGCTTACCATCCATGCCTTCAATTACACTCTTGTAAGCTTCAAATTGTTGGTCTTCAGTTGGGAAGTCACTTGAATCCATGTATAAGAATTCAGTTCTATACAAACCAACTGCTTCAGCACCGTTATCATGCACACCAGCCATATCATCTGGAGTACCGATATTAGCGGCAATAATAAACTTCTTACCATCTGCAGTAACTGATGGTTCATTCTTAAGTTTTTGCCATTCAGCTTTTTGGTCAAGGAAAGCTTGACCCTTCTTCTTGTAGTCAGCGATTTCATCGTCAGTTGGATCAACAACTGCAACACCACTCAAGCCGTCACAGACAAGCATTTGACCATTTTTAACATCGCTAGTAATTGTTTCAGTCCCAACAACTGCTGGCAATTCTAATGATCTAGCCATAATAGCTGAGTGAGCAGTTCTACCACCGATATCAGTGATGAATCCCTTAACGTACTTCTTGTTCAATTGAGCAGTATCACTTGGAGTCAAATCGTGAGCAACAACGACTACTTCGTGGTCGATTGCTGCAGGATTTGTCAATTCCTTATTAAGAAGGTGAGCCATCATTCGCTTAGAAACATCGCGAATGTCAGCTGCACGTTCTTGCATGTAAGGATTATCAGTCATACCTTCAAACATAGTGATGAAAGTCTTGCTAGTCTTGTCTAATGCTGCTTCAGCATTGATCTTTGAGTTTTCGATTTCAGTAGAAATAGCACCTGTAAATTCAGGGTCCATCAAGATCATTAAGTGAGCATCAAACACTTGAGCTTCTTCTTCACCCAAGCTCTTCTTAGCAATTTCTTTAATCTTTTCTACATCACTTTGAGAATCAGCTACGGCCTTTTTAAAGCGAGCCACTTCAGCTTCAACATCTGAAACACTTGATTCTGTGAATGATAAATCTGGCTCAACGAGTAAGTAAGCAGGTGCTACGGCAATTCCGTCACTAGCTGCAATCCCGTTAATTTTCTTCATTATTCTGCAAGTCCTTCTTTAGTCATTGTTTCTGCGATTGCTTCGATAGCGTCCTTTTCGTCGTCACCTTCAGCTGAGATAGTCACAGTAGCGTCCTTACCAACACCTAATGACATAACACCCATGATTGACTTCAAGTTAACTGACTTACCGTTAAATTCCAAGTTAACATCTGAGCCAAACTTTGAAGCAGCTTGAACTAATAAAGTAGCTGGACGAGCGTGGATACCTGTTTCTGCAATAATGTGAAATTCGCGTGATTCCATGTTAAAAATCTCCTTAGTATATCTATTTGTATTTTTTAATTGGTTATAAGTAGGCAACTTGCCAATTGTCTTGAATTATAACCTGACTCTTGTATCTTAACACTTTTTAGTGTTTCCGTCCACACATAATGTAAACGTTATCTATCATGTGAGAGTAATGAAATTAAGATTCGCTACCCCTATAAATTATCTTACCACCTCTGACAGCGGTGCCAACAATGTTTTGTTTTCTACCATAATTACGTAGTGCTTGTTGAAACTCAAAAGCATCTTCTGGGGAGACTTCATATTGGTCTAATTCTCCATCTGCTAATTGATCTAATATATGCAAAAAGTCCATGTTCTTTCTCCTTTTTTGATATAACAATTCTACAAAGTTAATTTCAAAATTTCAATCGTTAGCACTTGAATGTTTAGAGTGCTAATGTTAAAATTTAATTAACACATAAGAAAGGTGGTATTTATATATGTTATGTGAAAATTGTCATACTAGACCTGTAGCTGTTCGTTTTACAACAGTCATTAACGGACAACGTCGCGAATTAAATCTATGTCGTGAATGCTACGCCAAGTATCGGGAAGGCGAACTTGACAACAACTTCATGGACTCTGATGGTCTTTTTGATGGCTTTGACAACTTTTTCAACCAATTGAATGGAAGCCCTAACCAAGAAAAGCCTGCTCCAAGTAAAGAAGCAGCAGGTGGTAGCCTCCTAGATCAATTTGGTACTGACTTAACTGCCTTAGCAAAACAAGGAAAAATCGATCCCGTCATCGGACGTGATAAAGAAATTGCTCGAGTAATCGAGATTTTAAACAGAAGAACTAAGAATAATCCAGTCTTAATCGGTGAAGCTGGTGTTGGTAAAACTGCCGTTGTTGAAGGATTAGCTCAACAAATCGTTGATGGATCTGTTCCACAAAAGCTCCAAGACAAATGCATCATTTCATTAAACGTAGTTAGCTTAGTTCAAGGCACTAGCATGCGTGGTCAATTCGAACAACGAATGGAACAATTGATGAAAGAGTTACAAACTCGCCCTGACATTATTCTTTTCATTGACGAAATTCACGAAATCGTTGGTGCTGGTAATGCTGAAGGTGGTATGGACGCCGGCAACATCATCAAGCCTGCCCTAGCCCGTGGTGACTTACAATTAGTTGGTGCCACTACTCTTAAGGAATTCCGTGAAATTGAAAAAGACTCTGCTTTAGCTAGAAGATTCCAACCTGTCTCAGTTAAGGAACCTTCAATTGATGAAGCTATCAAGATTTTGCACGGTATTCAAAAGCGTTACGAAGACTACCATCACGTTAAATACACTGATGAAGCTATCGAAGCTGCCGTTAAGTTGTCAGACCGTTACATTCAAGATCGTTACTTGCCAGACAAGGCTATCGACTTGATGGACGAAGCAGGTTCACGCATGAACTTGACCATTCCATTTGTTGATAAAGATAAGATCGAAGAACGAATCAAGGCTGCCAAAGACTTAAAGGAACAAGCTGTTAAGAACGAAGATTACGAAAAGGCAACTTACTACCGTGATCAAATCGAAAAATACGAAAAACTCAAGGATCAACATGTCGACCCAGACAAGTCCCCTGTCATCACTGAAAAGATCATGAACAAGATTGTGGAAGAAAAGACACACATTCCTGTTGGTGAAATCAAGAAGCAAGAAGAAAGTCACTTGCAAAACTTGGCTGAAGATTTGGACAGTGCTGTTATCGGACAATCAGAAGCTGTCGACAAAGTAGCTAGAGCTATTCGTCGTAACAGAATTGGTTTCAACAAGTCTGGCCGTCCAATCGGTTCATTCCTCTTCGTTGGTCCTACTGGTGTTGGTAAAACTGAATTAGCTAAACAACTTGCTAAGCAAATGTTTGGTTCAGAAGATGCGATGATTCGTTTCGACATGTCTGAATACATGGAACAATACTCAGTTTCTAAATTAATCGGTTCAGCTCCAGGTTACGTTGGTTACGAAGAAGCTGGTCAATTAACTGAAAAAGTTCGGAGAAATCCATACAGCCTAATCTTGCTTGATGAAATTGAAAAGGCACACCCAGACGTTTTGAACTTGTTCTTACAAATTCTTGACGATGGACGCTTAACTGACTCACAAGGTCGGACCGTTTCATTCAAGGACACAATTATTATCATGACTTCAAACGCTGGTGAAGGTGTTTCAACAGCCAGCGTTGGTTTCAACAATGAAGAAGAAAATGATCGTGAAACTGCAAGAAACAAGATGACTGCATACTTCAAGCCAGAATTTTTGAACAGACTTGATGCCGTAATCCGCTTCAAGGAATTGAGTCAACCTGACTTAATGAAGATTGTTAACCTCTTCATCAACAAGACTAACGACATGATCAAAGATCAAAACATGAAGATCGAAGTAACTGACTCAGCTAAGGAATTATTAGCTAAGGAAGGCTTTAGTACAACAATGGGTGCTCGTCCATTACGTAGAACTATTCAAGAAAAGATCGAAGATCAAGTGGCCGATTACAAGTTGGATCACCCAGATGCAACTGTCTTCACTGCTGATGCTAAAGATGGTGAAATTGTCATCACTGGCACTAGTGCAAACGTTCAAGCGGGAAAGTAATTTTAAAAAAAACATAAGAAAAAACTGCTGGCAAGTTGTATACTTAACTAGAAGAGAAAAAATAAGCAGGTGAGATTATGCATTTAATTGATATTACAAACAACTATTCACAACTAGTCCAAAACCAACTTAATTCCACTGCTGCGAATTTCGTTAAAGTATACTCATTAGGAGATACAGCAGTTATTTACATCGAAACCAAAGATGATGTGGAAATTTCACTTGAAAATCATAATCGTAAGATTCGTGAAGATGAAATTGAATTTATCATTAAACGTCTTTTGACAGATTTCGATGGTCCGTACAACATTGTGATGGACAAGACTCGTGAACAAGTTAACATTTCAATTAACAAATAAAAAAAGAGCTACTAATTTTAGTAGCTTTTTCTTTTTGTCTTTTTTAACTAATCTTCCTTCTTACGACGAGTTGCCACTAATGAGCCAACACTCATTAATGCACCCATGATAGCTAAAGCAAGAGTATTGTCACCAGTTTGTGGTAACTTGTTGCTTTCTACTCTTGAAGGAAGCTTATCCATTTGCTTCTTGTAACTATGTGGCTTAACCACTACGTTTTTATGACTTACCTTCTTGGTTGCAGTAGTGTTAGTAGTCTTTGTAGTCTTACCATTCAATTTATTTGAAGTTTGAACTAAAGCTTCAGTTACCTCATTAATTCCATCAGTAAGCACATCAGCACCAGCATCTGAATTAGCTAAGTCAATCGCATTTTGTAATGCTGTATCGTATGCTTTCTTTTTGTCAGCATCTGCATTCTTGTACTTGTCTGAGTTCTTAATGTCCTTCAATTCAGCAATCTTAGTAGCTAATTGAGCCATGTTGTCATTTGACTTATTAGCATTATCAACAATTGTGTTTAATTGATCTGCAGCACTTGCACCATTTACTTGATTAATTAGGTCAGCTTTTTGCTTATTATTCAAGTTGGTCATACCGTTAATCTTAGCAATTGCATCATTCTTAGCACTAGCTAAGTTAGTGTCACCATTCAAAGCCTTCAATGCATTGTCAATTGCTGCTTGAGCTGCCTTAACTGCATCATTATCAGCATTAGCACCAGTCTTAGCAAGCAAATCATTAGCTGCTTTTACTGCATCTAAGTATGCCTTTTGCTTATCAGCATCAGCATTCTTGAAGTTTGAACTATTTTGTACATTAGAAGCAGTAGTTAATGCAGTGTCACTTGCCAAGTTACCCATTGAACTATCAAGAGTGTTGGCAGTTGTGACATAACCACTAATCTTGCTTGCATCAGTTTCGTTGTTAATAGCTGCTTTAGCTGTTGCCTTTTGAGCATCATTTAGGTTCTTCAAGGCATCAATCTTGGCTAAGGCATCATTCTTAGCACTAGCTAAGTTAGTGTCACCATTCAAAGCCTTCAATGCATTGTCAACTGCTGTTTTAGCTGCTTGAACTGCATCATTATCATCGTTAGCACCAATCTTTGCAAGCAAATCATTAGCTGCTTTCACTGCATCTAGATATGCCTTTTGCTTATCTGGATCAGCGTTCTTGAAGTTTGAACTATTTTCAACATCTGAAGCAGTAGTCAAAGCAGTGTCACTTGCCAATTCACCCATTGATCCATCAAGAGTAGTGGCAGTTGTGACATGATCATCAAGCTTGCTTGGATCTGTTTCTGCATTAATTGCGTCTTCTGCTGCCTTCTTTTGGGCATCGTTCAAGTTCTTTAATGCAGCAATCTTAGCTAAAGCGTCTTTCTTGGCATCTGCTAATTTAGCATCACCATTCAAAGCCTTCAATGCATTGTCAACCGCTGCTTTAGCTGCTTGAACTGCATCGTTATCATCGTTAGCACCAGTCTTGGCAATCAAGTCATTGGCAGTTTTTACTGCATCTAAGTAAGCTTGTTGTTTGTCTTCATCTGCATTCTTAAAGTTATTACTGCTTTCAATGTCATTTGCACTTCTTAAGTTATCATCTGAAGCCAAATTGTTCATTGAATCATCAAGAGTGGTTGCAGTATCTACATAGCTACTAATCTTGCTTGCATCAGTTTCTGCATTAATTGCATCTTCTGCTGCCTTCTTTTGGGCATCGTTCAAGTTATTCAATGCTTCAATCTTAGCAATTGCATCACTCTTAGTGTTTGCTAAGTTACTATCACCATTAAGTGCACTCAATGCGTTGTCAACTGCTGTTTGAGCAGCCTTAACTGCATCATTATCAGCGTTAGCACCAGTCTTGGCAATCAAGTCATTAGCAGCTTGGACTGCATCTGTATATGCCTTTTGTTTATCTGGATCAGCGTTTTTGAAGTTTGAGCTGTTTTCAACATCTGAAGCAGTAGTTAAAGCAGAGTCACTTGCTAAGTTGCCCATTGAACCATCAAGTGTGGTTGCAGTATCTACATAGCTACTAATCTTGCTTGCATCAGTTTCTGCATTAATTGCATCTTCTGCTGCCTTCTTTTGTGCATCGTTTAAGTTGTTCAATGCTTCAATCTTGGCAATGGCATCGCTCTTAGCGTTTGCTAAGTTACTATCACCGTTAAGTGCATTCAATGCATTGTCAACCGCTGTTTGAGCTGCCTTAACTGCATCATTATCAGCGTTGTCACCAGTCTTGGCAATTAAGTCATTAGCTGCTTGAACTGCATCTGTGTATGCCTTTTGCTTATCTGGATCTGCGTTCTTGAAGTTTGAGCTGTTTTCAACATCTGAAGCAGTAGTCAAAGCAGAGTCACTTGCTAAGTTACCCATTGAGCCATCAAGAGTGGTTGCAGTTGATACATCATTATCAATATTATCTGGATCTGTTTCATTATTAATTGATGAAATAGCTGCTGCCTTTTGGGCATCATTCAAGTTGTTCAATGCATTGATTTTTGAAATTGCATCATTCTTAGCACTAGCTAAGTTGTTGTCACCATCAAGGGCGTCAAGAGCTGTTTGCAGAGCAGCTTTTGCATTGTCAACATCTGTTTGAGATGCATTAGATTTTTGCAGAATATTGTTAGCTGCTTCTAATGCTGCATCATAATTAGCCTTCGCAGCATCATTAGCTAACTTGTAGTTTGTTGTATTCTTAACGCCTGAATTAATAGCATTGTTCAAGATTGTCTTATCAACAACATTGATGATAATATTATTATTTTCATCAGTTGTAGCATAAGCACTTAAAATCTTGCTACCGTCTTTTGAAGTAACTTTGATTGAGCTTGAATCAATACTTAAGCTGTTATCAACAGCACTTTGAACGTTGTTGACTTGACTCTTAACTTGGTCGTCTTGTGTACCTTGACCGTCAGCAATGGTTACAGGTAGTTTTTCTACAGTGTACAAAGTTTGATCACTAGTGCTGTTGATGGTGTCACTAGTGGCAGTTGAACCATCAATTCCAGATACAGCTGCCTTGTCAATCTTGTATGAAAGGTCAAAATCTTTGTCCTTATCAAGAGTTGTATTAACTGTTACAGTCTTTTCCTTGCTTTCTACACCAACTGCAGTTGGATAAGTTACAGTGCTGGTATCGACAGAATATGCAGAGATAGTTGAGCTGGCACCAGTTGCAGTACTGTCATCAGGTAAATCACTAGCCATGTATCTTTCCGCAGCTAACACACCTGAAAAACTACTATCTGAGCTAGGGTTAAGAGTAGTAGTAAAACTTACTACCAATGATTTTGAATTCTTTTTACCTACAGTTTGGCCAGAAGCTGCACCATTCCATGGATCGAATGTCAAAGTGGTAGCAAAGTCACTGCTATTAATCTTCAAATCTGAAGTGATATCACCACTTTGTAAACTATCATCAAAACTCTTCATGACATTGTCATTTTGATAGTCTTGAGTAAAAGTAAGATTGTTTAAGTTGTTAACAGAAATTGAATTATTTCCGCTCTTTGGAGAAATGCTTTGTAATGAATCAGCACTAGCACCATATTGGATATTTGAAATGTTAAGGTCTTTACTGATTAAAATACCAAATGCTGAAGTACCATCACTATCAATCTTATCGCTTCTTTTTACCCCCCCATTTTGGTTGAAAGTAATCGTCCACTTAGTGCTATCATCTGAGTTTTTAGCACTTTCAATTTTTACATTGTCGGATCCAGCTGATAAGTTATCAAAAACTGTCTTACCAGTTGAGACATTATTCTTATTTACCCAGCTAGCTTGACTAGTACCTAAGTAGGTCTTTTGACTACCAGTGGCACCATTAGTGTTGGCAAAATCTTTTGATAATTCCTTTGTAGCTTGATTTTGGCTATCGATCGTACTTTTAGCATTATCAGCATCAGTCTTATTATCGTAAATTGAATTATTTTGTTGATCAGTGTCTTGTGTAGTTGCTACAGTATCAGCATGAGTAGTATTACTTGTAACACCTAAATAAAAACTAGTAGACAACAAAACTGAAACAGCACCAATGCTCAATTTTCTAATTGAGAAATGCTGTCTCTGATTAACATCTTTAAAATTATTTATCTTTTTCATCTAAAGCTCTCCAATATATAAATTATAAAAACAACATATACCATCATAATATTTATTATTATTTATTTTATTATTATTTATTTCAAACGTTTAGCATATTCTTAAAAAAAGCGTAAACAAAAAAGACAAGATCTAAAACCTTGTCTTTTTATGTTTAAGTTAATAAGTTTTACTTATCTTCTTTTCTACGACGGATAGCAGTTAATGAACCAACGCTCATTAATGCACCCATGATAGCTAATGCTAAAGTATTGTCACCAGTTTGTGGTAACTTGTTGCTTTCAGCTCTTGATGGAACTGAAGATACAGCAGCCTTGTAGCCTGCACCCTTACCATCTAAGCCGTTAGCACCCTTCAATAATTCAGCAATTAACTTCTTAACTGCAGCAAGATCAGCAGCTCTACCGTTCTTACCAAGTAACTTTCTAGCCTTAGCTAAAGCAGCATCGTAAGCCTTCTTCTTCTTCTTTGAAGCATTCTTGTACTTCTTAGACTTCTTCAACTTGTCAACAATTGAAACTTGCTTCTTCAATTTGCCCATTTCAGTGTTCAAATCGCCAGCAGTACGTACTTCAGCATCGATTTGATCTTGTGAAGTTGCGGCATCAACCTTGCTCTTAGCACTGTCCTTTTGCTTGTCGTTCAAGTTTGACATACCATCAATTTGGTCCTTAGCCTTGTTCTTAGCTTCGTTTAACTTAGCATCACCGTTCAATGCAGCAGCTGCATCGTCCAATGCCTTCTTAGCAGCTAAAACTTCGTCATTGTTCTTGTTAGGACCTGACTTAGCAATGATTTCCTTAGCTTCGTTAAGTGCCTTTTCGTAAGCTTCTTGCTTGTCCTTATCAGCACTCTTGAAGTTTGGTGAGTTCTTAATGCTGTCTTCGTTTACCAAGCTAGGATCGTTCTTCAATTGACCCATTGAGTCGTTCAAAGTCTTAGCCTTGTCAACTAATGCAGGAACCTTGGTTGCATCGGTTTCAGCATCAATTTCAGCCTTAGCAGCATTCTTTTGAGCATCGTTCAAGTTAGTTAAGTTGTCAATGTCAGTCTTAGCCTTGTCCTTAACAGCCTTAGTAAGAGCATCAATTGCGTCAAGAATCTTCTTAGTTGCAGCATCAACTTCATCTTGACTTGCGTTCTTACCGTTCTTGTCAACGATTGCTTGACCTTCTTCGATAGCCTTCTTCAAAGCATCTACTAAAGCAGGATCAACACCGTCAAGGTTACCACTGTTAATAATAGTGTTACCCTTGTCGATTGCCTTTTTAAGGTCACCCATTGAAGTGTTAAGGTCACTAGCCTTGTCTTCAATGTTCTTAACTGCTGAAGGATCAGTTGCATTGTCAAGGTCCTTCTTAGCAGCTTCCTTTTGAGCATCGTTAAGGTTAGTCATACCATCGATCTTGTCTTCGGCCTTGTCCTTAGCGTCCTTAGTAATTGCATCGATTGCGTCAAGAATCTTCTTAGTTGCAGCATCGATTGCGTCAAGAATCTTCTTAGTTGCAGCATCAACTTCATCTTGAGTTGCATTCTTACCGTTCTTGTCAACAATTGCTTGACCTTCTTCGATAGCCTTCTTCAAAGCATCTACTAAAGCAGGATCAACATCCTTAAGAGCATCGCCGTCAGCTAATACGCCGTTACCCTTGTCGATTGCCTTCTTAAGGTCACCCATTGATACGTTAAGGTCTTCACCCTTCTTAACGATTTGATCGATCTTATCAAGATCAGTTTCGTCACCAATTTGGTCCTTAAGGTCTTTCTTTTGAGCATCGTTAAGATCAGTCATACCATCGATCTTGTCAGCTGCATCAGAACGCTTCTTGTTAAGGTTTGCGTCACCGTTCAAAGCAGCGTATGCATCATCAACAGCCTTCTTAGCTGCAACTACAGCATCGTTGTCAGCATCTTGACCATCCTTAGGAGTGATCTTGTTTGCTGCTTCAACTGCGTCATCGTATGCCTTCTTCTTGTCAGCATCTGCATCCTTGTAGTTAGTTGAGTTCTTGATGTTGTCTGCATCGCTACGAGCTTTATCGTTAATCAAGTCACCCATTGAACCGTTAAGAGTAGTTGCATCGTTTAAAGCACTAATAACATCTGGAACAGTAGTTGCCTTGTCAATGTTACCTTGTGCAGTAGTCTTTTGAGCGTCGTTCAAGTTGTCAATACTAGTCTTAGCATTAGTCTTAACTGAATCAACTAAACTTGCTAATGCATCGTTGATTTCTTTATTAGCAGCATCAACTTGAGCTTGAGTTGCATTGTCTCCTAATTGCTTAGCTTGAGCAACAGCAGTTTCATATTTTGTTTTGTCAGCTTCTGGCAAGTTCTTGTAAAGATCACTGTTGATAGTCTTAGTTGCATCATCAATGTTCTTTTGAAGATCTGTCCAGTCAGTCAACATAAGCTTGATGTTGTTGCCGTTATATAAAGTGTAGTACTTAACAATCTTACCAGCTAATGAAGCATTAACGTTTGATAATGAAACGTAGCTTGCTAAGCTGTTAGTCATGTTAGTCTTAGTATCAGAATCAAATTTCTTCAACATTTGATCAAGTGAACCTTGACCATCAACTTGAGGGGTAGGGAATACCATATCTTCAACAGTGTAAAGAGTAGTATCACTTGTACCAGTCTTAGCAATTTGACTTGTTTGTGAAGTGTTAGCACGAGCATCCTTGTATTGATTCTTATCAATGTTGTAGCTTAAATCAACTTGATCCTTATCAATATTGTTGTTATCAGTCTTATCTACTTCAACACTAACATTAATTGGATTACTTACAACACCAAGTTCAGTTGGGTAAGTTACCCAGTTGTTAAGGAAATTGTATTTAGACATCGTAATTGATGCAGATACTGGTGTTTTTCTTACAGTTGGATCGTTACTGGTGTTAGTTTGATTCTTAGTTGCAGTAGGAACGTATCTTTCAGCTGCTAAAATACCAGTGAATGGTGCAGTAGAAGCAGGGTTGATGTCTGTTTCAAATTGGATAATGAATTTCCAAGAGTTACCAGTTTCTTTTGAAGGATCATTCTTATCTAAGTATTGGTATGGATCTTGTCCACTAATAGCACCTGACCATGGGTCAAAAGTAAACATAGTACCATATG
Source organism: Lactobacillus sp. (assembly GCA_030530865.1). Classification (GTDB taxonomy): domain Bacteria; phylum Bacillota; class Bacilli; order Lactobacillales; family Lactobacillaceae; genus Lactobacillus. The sequence goes on along the minus strand of JAUMUC010000001.1, from coordinate 87,620 downwards.
CTTTTTCATCAATTTGCAAATTGTTGGTAATAGATTGAGACTTCAAGTAGTTGTTAAATGCGTATAGTGGGCCATGACTTCCACTGTAATCTACAGATTTAGTCATTGAGTTGATGATGTCTCCAGGAGCACCGATACGAACTTCTTTTGCTCCATAAGTTGAATATACGTTTGGATCAGTAATTGACTTAAATAAAGAATCATCAGTTGGTGCAGCTTGTAAATTGTCCAATTCAGTACCATATTTAAGGTTTGTAACAGTTAAGTCACGAGAAATCAATACACCAAATGAAGAAGTACCTGTTTTATCAAGTGTTCCATCAGTGAACCAAACACCACCATTTTTGTTAAAAGTTACAGTCCAAACAGCATGGTTGGTTGTCTTATCAATAGTTTTTTCAATTAAAACATTGTTGTCACTGTCACCTTGGTTATTATTTTCATCATTTTTAGCAGCAATAACTGGTTGTGGCAACTTTTGATTAACTTCTTGTGTTGCATTTGCTACTTGTGACAATACACCAGCATCTGGAGCTAAGTTGTACTTATCATAACCGTAGTCCTTGTACTTTTGAGCAATTTCTGCAGTAGTTTCACGTTGACCGTGGCCAGCATTGTTATCAATATCTTTCTTTACTGCATCAGCATCGTCTTGGTTATCAAACATACCTGAACGTTGGATGTTTGCAGCACGATCTTGATCACTTGAATTAGTGTTTGAATCTTCAGAAACAAGTTCCTTAGTAGCTTGATCTTCTGAATTTTGGCTCTTATCACTACTTTGGTCTGATTGTACTTCAGTAGTTTGTTGATCATTATTTACTTCGTCGGCGTGAGAAAATCGAACCAGTAGTTCCTAAATAGAAAGTGGTTGATAGCAATACAGAAGCAACACCAACGCTCAATTTTCTAATTGAGAAATGTTGTTTTTGTCTATCACTATAAAAATTTCGATTTCGATTCAATCTCATATTTTTCTCTCCCCTTTTTTTTAACAAAATGTGCGTCTTTTTAACGCTACTCCATATAAAAGAATATCACATATATGATAGTGCTTACAATAAAAGCGACATAAAAAGCAGTTATTTAATAACTGCTTTTCTCTATAGTTTTTCAGTTAACTTAACGTCAGGATACTTATCTTTGAAAAATCTCTCAGCGTATTCATTTTCAAAGAGGAATAATGGGTTACCGAAGCGATCTTTCACTAATAAGTTTCTTTGACTAGACATGCTTAAATCTAAGTCTTTTGGGTCAATCCATCTAGCAACTCTGTGACCAATTGAAGTCATTTCTACTTCAGAGTTGTATTCGTTTTGCATTCTAAATTTGAACACTTCAAATTGCAATTGACCAACTGCCCCAAGAATGTATTCTTCAGTTTGCCAATTTTGGTAAAGTTGAATCGCACCTTCTTGAACAAGTTGAGTAATTCCCTTGTGGAATGACTTTTGCTTCATGACGTTTTTAGCAGAAACTCTAACAAAGAGTTCTGGCGTAAATTCAGGAAGTGGTGCAAACTTGACGGCATGCTTGCCTGAATAAATTGAATCACCAATTTGGAAGTTACCAGTGTCGTATAGACCTACAATGTCACCAGCGACTGCTTCACTAACTTGCATTCTTGAACTAGACATGAATTCAGTCGCATTATTCAAACGCAATGTCTTGCCAGTTCTTTCAAGTGTAACGTCGATTCCTTTGGTGAACTTACCACTACAAATTCTAACAAAGGCGATCCGATCACGGTGTTGTGGGTTCATGTTGGCTTGAATTTTGAAAACAAAGCCTGAGAATTCTTCGTTATCTGGGGCTAATTCTTCATCTTCATTAACAACATGCTTACTTGGTGCTGGAGCCAAATCAACGAATGATTGTAAGAAGGTTTCTACACCAAAGTTAGTTAAAGCTGATCCGAAGAAGACTGGTGTTTGTTCACCTGCTAAAACTAGTTCACGGTCGAATTCATTACCTGCACCCTTAATTAAATCAATTTCATCTAAGGTGTCTTTAAATTGTGGATCGTCTGCTAATGGGTTATCCACACTACCGTCATCATTGAGTGGAATAAAACGATCAGCTTCGTCTTTACGATACAATTCGACACGATTATTAGTTAAATCGTAAAGTCCCTTTAAAGTTTGACCTGAACCGATTGGCCAGTTCATGGCTACTCCTTCAATACCAAGTAAGTTTTCCAATTCAGCGATCAAATCAAGCGGTTCTCGGCCATCACGGTCAAGCTTGTTCATAAAGGTGAAAATTGGAATACCACGTTGCTTAACAACTTTGAAAAGCTTTCTAGTTTGTGGTTCGATCCCTTTGGCTGAGTCGATTACCATGACCGCAGCGTCAACCGCCATCAATGTCCGGTAAGTATCTTCAGAAAAGTCTTCGTGTCCGGGTGTATCCAAAATGTTGATCCGCTTGCCTTCAAATTCGAATTGCATTACGGAACTTGTTACAGAAATACCACGTTGCTTTTCAATTTCCATCCAGTCACTTGTAGCATAGTTACCAGTTTTTCTAGCTTTAACTGTACCTGCATTTCTGATAACCCCACCAAAGAGCAACATTTGTTCAGTAATAGTTGTCTTACCAGCATCGGGGTGGGAAATAATCGCAAATGTTCTGCGTGAATTAACTTCTTCTTGTAGCGTCATCCTCGTCCTGTTCCTCTTCTTTTGGCATCGTTAATAAAACAGTAATTAAACGACTGCCTTTCATTCTTCTAGTTGTTAAAATCATTCCGTTGTCTAATGGTACTGAAAGCTTTTCCCCTTTTGTAGGAATGACACCTAGTTTAAAGATCATATAGCCAGCAATCGTGTCGACATCTTCCATCTCTAAGTGCGTACCAAAAGTATCATTGAAGTCATCTAGTGGCATCTTACCGTAGATAACATATTGGTGATCATTAATTTGATTGTATAAAACTTGTGTCTTATCAACTTCGTCGTCAATTTCACCAACGATTTCTTCGATCAAGTCTTCAATCGTAGCTAGACCAGTTACCCCACCATATTCATCAAGCAAAATTGCCATTTGACGTTGGGTATGTTGCATTTCAACTAATAAGTCACTTAATTCAATATTTTCTGAAGCAAATAATGGTTCAAGCATGATATCGTCATATTTGATCTTGTCAAAGCCAATTTGTCTAGCTTTACGTAAAACTGATCTAATATGAATAATACCGATCACATGGTCTTTATCCCCTTCAAATACTGGGACCCGAGAATATGGTTCTCTTAAGATTTCATCGAGATTTTCTGAAAATGGGACAGAACTATCCACCATAAATGCGTCAGGACGTGGCACCATAACTTCTCTTGCTGTCTTATCTTGGAAAGACAAAAGTCCACGAAGCATTGAATATTCATTTTCATTAATTTGCTTTAACTCGTAAAATTTACTGATTTCTTTAGCCAAATGATCTTTAGGTAAAGTCGTTGGCTTCTTATCAAATTTTGCCTTGAATTTAGCAATTAATCCCTGCGGCTCCGGGCCAGTACTCATATATTTGTTTCTCACTTTCTGAATCTAATTAAATCTTTTTGATTATATCACAATCACAGTAATTTTATTATATGCTAAAATAACACTAGAAATGAGGTTTACTATGAAAAAAAGTCACCTAGTGTTAGTTTTTATCTTTTTGTTGTTAATCCCATATATTTGTAGCCTACTAATTATTGGTATCGGCTACAACGCTTTAGTTTTACATGCCAGCGAATTATTCAGAACCTTCGCAGGTGCCATTTGCGGTGCCTTTATCATGTTCGCAATTAAGGCAACAATTCAACGGCCCCTTGATTTAGTGGCTTTAAAAGCTGACAATCAATTTTTCAAGCAATTCTTACGCTTCTTCTCAATTAGAAGACGCCCAGTCTTTTTATTCTTAAATATTGTGTTGGACTTCTGCCTCTGCTTTTTGAGCACTTACTTGGTCAGAAATCTCTTCACCCTTGATGAAATCGTCGGTTCAACAATCGGCTATATTTTATTGATCATGTTTGTTTCAACTTGCCTGGGCTCATATATTGAATATGATAATTTATCAATTCATTAATCGCTGACTTTCAAGTATAAAACTTGAGTCAGCTTTTTTTCTGCCGTATCAGCTGTGGTTAACACATATGGTGTGTCACTATCGCCTAAGTTTTCGTAAACTTCGATGCCCTTATCAGTCAATTTCTTCAAAAAAGCTGGAATTTCATGATTCAATGGCAAATCTAATGAACTAATATTACCGTCTTGCGTTTCAGTAGCAACTTCTGCTTTAGGTAATTCAAACTTCATCAGGCCGGCTAAATCGGAAATTGAGCCATGTGGGACAACCACACCGTACCAATATACGAAGTTTTCTGGTCCAAAAACTACTAAACTGCTTCGTTGATCGTTTAAATTGTGTTCATTTAAAAAAGCTTGAAACTTTTCGTCATTTTCCATTTCATGATTGGCTTTGGCAAAACTTCTGCTTTCATCCATCATGCTGTCAAAAAATAAGCGTCCAATAAAATCTACTGCTTCCATTTATTTCTCCTAATATTCATCTAATTCATCAAACGGAATCACTTCACCGTTAGCAAAAGCCTGAGCTTGACTGTATGAAAAGCCGTGTTGCACTAAATAGCGAATGATTCGTTGTTGATCTTTTCTATAACGTTTATACGCTTTAATTCCTTGTATTTTAAGGGCTTCTTGTTCTTGCTCTTCATCAACTTCAAAGTTGATTACTTCATTGATTTGGTCATTAACAAAGCCATGTTGCATGAGCTTTTGTCGCATCTTTTGAGCTAATTCACGACTGGCCAATTTTCCTTGTTTTTTAGACAGACTCCGAATGACTTTTTCAGCTAAATCTAAATAGCGTTCATCAGCATCATCAATCACTTCAGTTAATTCTGGGGCAATCCCTTTAGCTAGCAATTTACTTTTTACTTTTACGGGGCCATCCTGTCCGACGGCAAAGTTGTGATTGATGAACAATTCAACATAATGCTCATCATTTAATAAGTTTAAGTCAATTAAATGAGCTAGCACCTGTTCAATTTGGTCTTCACTAGCTTCTTTTTCAGTTAAATAAGTCGTAACTTCGCTGACGGTCCGTGGCTCATAAGATAAATAATTAAGTGCCAGTGTGTACAATTTATTATCCTGCTCGGCACTTTGAATTTTATTCAATTCATCATCAGTGAATTCTGCTCCTTTGACTAACACGAATTTTGCTAAGGTATCAGGTGAAACACTGAAACGATAAGTACCGTCGACAAAAATATTGTAGCGTTTACGCTTTTGTTGTGCACTGACTTTCGTAATTTTTGGCATAGAACCTCCTACTTTTTATGCTAGCAAATTTTACTTGAACTTGCTATGATCAATTATGCAATATCTCAGGTAGTTTTTAGTAGAAAGAAGTAAAAATGTATCAAAAATCACATGAAAGAAAAAGAAAACCTGTAATTATCACCATTAAGGACCTTGGTATCAACGGCGAAGGCCTTGGTTACTACAAAAAGAAAATCATTTTTATCAAAGGTGCCTTACCTGGTGAAGTCGTTGTGGCTAATATCGTTGACGAAAAGCCTCACTACATGACTGGTGAATTAGTTAGAATTAAAGAAAAATCAGCTGATCGCGTTGATTTTCCAGAAGGCGTTTCACCAGAAATTGGTGGTCTTGAATTAGCCCACATGAATTATGATGCCCAATTAAAATTCAAGAAAAATATTGTTAAGGAAGCTTTGCGTCGCTACCATCCCCGTGATTGGCAAAACTACAAGATCAAGAGCACTATCCCCGCTCCAGATCAATGGCATTATCGGGCAAAAGCATCATACCAATTGCAAATGCAAGGTCGTTTCATGGCTCAAGGTTTGTACAAGCCTGAAAGTCACGAAGTAGTCGACATCCCCACGATGCCAACTCAAAACGAAGCTACGCAAAAAGTAGAGCGTGAAATTAAAAAGCTATTGATCGAAGGCCGTTACCCAATTGCCCGTATTCGTCAAAAGCGTCACGGTGTTAAAACCGTTGTTGTCCGTCAAGCTCAAGCAACTGGCGAAATTCAAGTAACTTTGATCACTACTACTTTGAAGATCAATGGCCTTAGTTACTTAGCTAAAAAGATCATGGAATTACCACAAGTAGTGAGTGTGTTCCAAAACGTCACCAGTTTCGATAACCCATTAGTATGGGGCGAAAAGACCGTTAAGTTAGCTGGTAAAAATCAAATCATGGAACAACTGCTGGATGTGAAATTTGCTCTTTCACCACGTGCCTTTTTCCAATTAAATCCAGTACAAACTGAACGTCTTTACGCAGAAGCTTTGAAATACTTGAACTTAACTAGTGACATGACTTTGATCGATGCCTACTGTGGTGTTGGTACAATTGGATTAATCGCTAGTCGTGAAGTGAAGCATGTTATCGGGATTGAATCAATTCCCGAAGCAGTTGAAGATGCGAAGCATAATGCGAAGTTAAATCACATTAGAAATGCTGAATTTATCACTGGCAATGTCGATAAGATTTTACCTGAATTAGCGGCAGCTGGTGTACCAATGGATGCCTTAATCGTTGACCCACCAAGAACAGGTTTAGGTAAGAAGTTGATCAAGACCATCTTACAAGTCATGCCAAAGAATTTTGTTTACATCTCATGTAACCCATCAACTTTGGCACAAGATTTAGTCTTATTGGCTAACAAGTACGATGTGCGTTTGATTCAAAATATTGATATGTTGCCACAAACTCCACGCTGTGAGTGTATTGTTAAATTAGTGGCTAGAGACTAAAAAATACCCCTTCCGGGGTATTTTTTATTTCATATATTTGTTCAAAAAGGCCTTAACTTTTTCCTTGTAAAGTTTTGGATATTTTTCAAATGATTCAGCATGCTTGGCACCCTTGGTAAACCATAATTCTTTAGGACCCTTGGTAGCAGCATAGTTTGCGTAAACCATTCTGGTTGGGACAAAAGTATCTTTATTTCCGTGAATAAAGAAGACAGGTAATTTGTTGTGAGATAAAGCCACTACTGAGCTTGCATCCCCCATGAAATAGCCGACTTTGACACGGTTAATCAAGGATAACATCTCAACTAATGGGAATCTTGGGAATGCTGGCAAGTGATATAAATTACCGGCTTCATATTCAATTTCATCCTTAACACCTGAGTAACCACAATCTTCAATGACCGCCTTAACTTGACTTGGCAACTTAATTCCAGTCGTCATCATCGCTGTCGCAGCTCCCATCGAAAGACCGTAGATAGCAACTTCTTGCTTTTGACCAGTCTTTTTCAGCAATAGCTTAATCCATTTTCTCACATCATAACGTTCTGGATAACCATAGCCAATATACTTACCTTGGCTTTGGCCATGAGCACGAGCATCTGGCAATAAGACGTTATAACCTAGTTGGTGGAACATTGCTGCATATTCACCCATGCGATCTTTATTATTCATGTAACCGTGTAAGATAACTACGGTCTTATTAGAATGAGCACTGATATAGTTAGCATCAAGACGATAATTGCCACTGGCACTAGTCATTTTCCAGTTACTCTTTTTAACTCGTTTATACCAAGCTTTATTTTGATAAACGATACTGGTCTTTGGATATTGCTTGTCTTTAGACAAAAAGCTCTTCTTACCTGGAACAACTGCCACATTAAAGAAGTAAACACTGGCAGCACTTAGGGCAATAAAGATGACGACGATGATGCCCAAAAGCCATTTCAGGATTTTTTTCTTTTTCATACGATTCCCCGCTTCATATAGATTACTTATTAACTTTACAAAAAAAGCCTAGTTTTTTCAACTAGGCTTTTGTTTACTTTTTCATTAAAACTATTTTCTTTTGCTGAAACCGTTGTTTAAAGCTGTATTCATCATCTTCAATTATGAAACGAGGTCGCTTTTTTACATCGGTAAAAATCTTTGAGATGTATAGACCAACAACTCCGATTGTTAAAATTTGAATTCCACCTAAGAGCCATAAAGATAATCCTAAAATATCTCGATGAATTATAATTAATCCTAAAAAGCTCACTAAGCAAATGGCAAATCCTAGGTAAGAAATCAATTTCAAAGGAACAGTGGTAAATGAAGTTATTCCATTTAAAGCTAAAGCAACCATTTTCTTGAAAGGATAGTGACTTTCACCAGCTAGTCTAGGCTTACGCTTGTAGTAGACATAGTCCGTTTCAAAGCCCAATTCTGTAACAATACCTCTCAAGAATAAGTTATCTTCTTGATATTCAAGCATCGCAGTCACAGCTCTTTTAGTCATCAAGCGGAAGTCGGCATGATTAGGGATTAGCTTAATGCCCATTTTATTCATTAGCCAGTAAAAGCCATTAGCCGTGTTTCGCTTAAAGTTGGTATCACTTTGACGGTCATTTCTGACACCAAAGACAATATCTTTTCCAGCATTTGCTTTATCTATCATTTCAATAATTTTATTTTCATCATCTTGTAAATCACAGTCAATCGTAATCATATAGTCTGAAAAAGATACTGCTTTACTAAGCCCGGCCATAACTGCATTTTGGTGGCCAAAGTTGCGACTGAGTCTAATGCCAGAAAATATTTCATCTTGATCTTCAAGTAATTGGATAATTGACCAAGTTTTATCAGTTGAGCCATCATTCACGAATAAAATTTGGCTATGCTTCGAGATCTTTTCTTTGGCAATTAACTCGTCCATGATTTTCTTAAGCTTTCCACTACTGTCTGGCAAAACCGCTTCTTCGTTGTAGCAAGGAACGATGAGTGTTAAAATTTTCGGCATTGAAATCACCTCTTTATTGTTTAATCTGCGTTAAATCGTAGAGAGTTCCTGAGTTATCCATTGGTCCAGCTTGGCTTGTTTGTGATTGTGACAAGCTAACCTTTTTACCATACTTCTTAACCCAAGTAATAATTGAACTGTTTTCTGTTCGGCCAGATAACAAGAAGTACTTAACTTTTCCTTCCTTCACTAGTTGCTTGAATTGCTTCAAAGTGATGGCATTATCTGTACCGTTATATCCACCAATCGTCATGACTGCTTTATCAGACTTAATAATGTAAGCAGCTGCTGAATTAGAATCCATTGTGGCAAATAGGTATTCAGCTGAGCCTTGATGCTTTGTCACGTATTTATAAACGCTTTCGTCTACACTTTGTGAATCAAATCCAGTATTACCACCACTAGTAAGTAAACTAGGATCAGCAGTTGGTACTGCAGCACTTTCTGCAGAAATTGTTGGTGTTAGTGACCAAAAGGCTGGAGCAGCTAACAAACCAGTCACTGCGAATTTTTGCCAATTCTTCTTGGTTAAGTACCAAGTTGCAAAAATTGCAATAAATCCTGCAGCAAGTAAGAGGTATGTTAACCATTGGTAATAATCATAAACAAAGTACGCTTGTAGCCAGAAGGTTGTAGCTAATCCTAAGCTAAAGATACCTTTGTTGGCTTTGTCTGAGCGATTTTCGAGGTAGGATGAAATCCCGATAGCTGCTAAAACAGCAATCGCTGGAGCTAACATAATTGTGTAGTATGGGTGGAAGAAGCCCGCAATACTGAAGAATGCAGCGATTGGCAAGAGCCATGCAATCCAGTAAAGTAAGTGGCTTTGGCGTTGGTTGAATAACTCACGCTTCTTCTTCCATTCATTGTAGTAAGCTAGTAAGAATCCGAAGAGACTTAGTGGCAATAACCATGAGATTTGGCGTCCAAGAGCTGTTTGGAAAAGACGGGTCACACCTTTTGTACCAACATTGAAGATGTTGTTAGCTCCCATACCACCTTGTTTACCACCTGGTCTTTGCATACCTGCTTGCTTACCTGATGGACGTTTCATACCAAATTGCTTGCCACTTGGCTTTTTACCCATTTGCTTACAAAATTGCTTACCACTTGGCTTTTTACCCATTTGCTTACCGAATTTTTTTCCACTTGTTTTTCCTGTTGGTTTGCCACTTGGCTTACCCATTGACTTACCAGTTGGCTTACCCGTTGGTTTTCCACTTAGTTTTCCTGTTGCTTTACCACTTGGCTTACCGCTTGGCTTGCCAAATTGTTTATTATTTGACTTACCTGATTTATTACCCATACCTGGGAAACGTCCACCAACACCGGTAGTTTGTCCAAGTAAACGTTGCGTACCATTATATCCAAAGGCTAAATTCAAAACTGAATTAGTTGAACTAGATCCAATATAAGGACGACTTGACTTGCTGGTACTATCAACTGCAAGTGGCCATGCTAGGGTGAAAACTGCTAAGGCAATCGTGCTAAAAATCGTCACACCCAATTTCTTAGTCCACTTAGCTTTGGTTGCTGCCCAGTAGAATAAGTACATTGCTGGCAAGACCATGAAAGCTTGCAACATTTTGATGTTAAAACTGACACCAATTAATGCAAAGGCAACTAATACCAACCAACTCTTCTTTTTGGCAACCGCCTTTTGTAAAGTGAAGCCTGCTAACAGTAAGAAGAAGACTAGTGTTGCATCCATATTGTTAGTCCGTGAATTGGCAACTACTGTTGGAGTTAAGGTCATAAACAAGGCTGCTAAATTGGCGGCTAAGCGTCCAAAATATGGCTTCACCATTTTATAAATTAAGTAAACTGATCCGATTCCAAAAAGTACACTACTTAAAACAATACTCCAGGAATGGAAACCAAAGATTTTTACGCATAGCACCATAAACCATAAAGCAATTGGTGGTTTATCCACGGTGATAAAACTGGCTGGATCAAAACTACCATACCAGAAAGCTTTCCAGCTTTTCGACATTGAGACAATCGCTGCAGTGTAGTATTGGTTAGCATCCCCAGCTTTCCAGATATTATAGCCATATAAAAAGGCTGCTAAAACTAGGATGAGGACTAACCAATAATCCAGCTTTTTGAGTTTTCTCATTATCTTGCCCTCCTTAAATTGAATTAACGTCAGTTTAAAAAATAAATGTGAAGAAAATGTAACCAAATTTAGTTTTAAACATGAAAAAAAGCCATTACTGGCTTTTATTTTTGCTTATATTGTCGTTTGTAGTCTTGATTTCCAGCGTAATACCAAGTTCCGCTAGCTTCACTAGAAGTTAATTTGCTTTGTTCAGGTTGATCTGCCAAAGCTTTGGTGAAAGTTTCTTCATATTCATCAATTGTTAAGGAGTTTCTTGCATCAAGCATTGCTTGGTGTTGATCGAAGTGTAATTGCTTTTCATAGCCTTCAACCAATTTTCCAGCAAAGAATTCTCCCATTGCTCCTGAACCATAAGAGAACATACCGATTAATGAACCAGCTTTTAAGTCACCATGTTCTAATAAACTTAAGACTGACATGTATAAACTTGCAGTGTAACAATTTCCAACTTCTCGGCAATACTTGGTTGATAATTCGAAATTATTCGTCAACTTTTCACTAACTTCATCGGTTAACACTTGGCGAAGTGCCTTCAAGCCCATCTTGGTAAATGGCAAGTGGAAAGTTAAAGCTTCAAAGTCAGCTAATGTTAAGTCGGAACTAGCTAAGTAGTTGTCAAAGCAGTGCTTGAAGAAATCAAGATAGATTTGCATTGAGTAGTGACCATCGACCAAAGCAGTGCGGTGGTCGTTTGGACGCCAAAAGTCATCAATATCATCTGAATATGAGCTTTCACCAGGTAAAATTTCCATAATACTTGGATCTTGCTTGATTAACAAACTAATTGCTCCCGCACCTTGAGTTACTTCACCAGCAGTATTTAAACCATACTTGGCAATATCACTACCCACAACTAAGGCAGTTTTATCTGGGTGTGCCAAACAGTAATCTCTAGCGGTAAAAATCGCAGCGGTTAATCCAAAACAAGCTTCTTTTAATTCAAAAGTTCTAATTTCAGCTGGTAAGTTCAAAGCTTTCTTCAAAAAGAGTGAAGCCGACTTACTTTGGTCAACACTTGATTCAGTTCCAAAAATCAATAAACCGATTTTTGAAATATCAATCTCATCAATAAATTCTTTGGTAGCGTTGATCCCCATTGACACCGCATCAGTAGCTTCATCAGCTACCCCCATCTTATTTTGACCAATTCCGATCAAAAATTTGTTCACATCAACATTTCTGGCCTCAGCCAATTCATGCATATCTAAATATTTATTAGGGGTAAAAAATCCGATTCGATCAATTCCGACTGTCATTCTTTCTAACCTCTTTCAAAAAATTTCTGGCACTAGTTTCCGTATATTGCTTTTTAGCTAACATCATATCCTTAACTAGTTGCTTTTCTTCGTTATTTGCATCTAAATTTTGCAAGACATTCTTGATTTGCAATTTCATATGTCCAGCTTGAATTCCGGTAGTTGAAATTGCTAATAAAGCTGAAAAATTGCTACACAAACCGGCAGCAGTGATTAATTCTGCCAAAGTATCTGCATTAATTTTTCCTAATAAGTGATAGGCTTCCTTTACATCTTGGCGAGCAGATATGGAACCACCAACAACCCCAATTGGCATTGGCAAGTCAATTTCACCAACTAAATTATCGGCAACAATTTTCCATTTAGCCAATGAACTTAAGCGAGAAACAGCTGCTTCAACAGCACGATAATCATTACCGGTAGCGATTAAGGCAGCGTCAACGCCATTCATAATTCCTTTTACGTGGGTTGCCATTCGATAAGGATCGACTTCAGCAATTTTGCTCAATAAGACTAGTCGTTCACAAGCCTTTTGTCCTAAAACCTCAACGGGCAATTGCACTTGGGCATGGGTCATTTGACTAGGGTAATTACTCAAAATGGCATAATACCCAATTAAGTCAAAATCTTCGCAAATGCGGTCTTTTAAGAACTCTAAAATCGAATTCGTATAATTAGCCCCCATCGCTTCACTAGGATCAACTAAAACTTTAATACAGAGTAAATCAAGGACTTCAGTTTGTTCTAGCTTTCTCACACCACCGCCATGCTTAACAAGGCTCTCAAAATGCTCATTAGCTACACTAATATAGCCATTTAAATCTAGTTTTTTTGCTGGCTTTTGAACAAAAATTTGTCCCCAGATGCCAGTTCGATTGGCTGAGGCTGTTAATTTGCCATGCTTTTTAAAAATTGAGTTGGCCTTGTTAATTGCAGCAACTACACTAGGCTCTTCAGTTGATAATGGTAGGCAATAGCTTTTGCCGTTAACTTCAAAATCTGGAATTACACTCAATGGCAAAGTCAATTTGCCAATGACATTTTCAGATAAGGCATCAACATCTGCCAAATTTTCTTTGGCACTTAAACCTAATTGTTTACGTCGCTCATCGGGCGATAGCTCATAGAATTTCATCTAACTAGCTCCATACTGATTGCTAAGCCCCCGCCAATACATATGCTAACAATGGCTTTATGTTGGTCAAGCGTTAGCAATTGATTGACAGCAGTACCAACTAAACGTGTACCGCTTGCTCCTAATGGGTGGCCAATACTCAACGCACCACCCCATTGGTTAACCTTGCTCTTGGGAATTGCCAAATCGCGGTATACCGCCACAGTTGTTGGACTGAAGGCTTCGTTAATTTCGAAGAAGTCGATATCAGCAACTGTTTCTGCTTCTTTATTTAATAGCTTTTCAATAGAAACTTTTGGTCCATATCCCATTTGAGCTGGATTAAAACCAGTTTCGGCATAGGCCTTAATTTGACAAAGTACTTCTAAATTATACTTTTTGACTGCAGTTTCAGAAGCGATAATTACCATGCTGGAACCATCAGATAATGGGCTGGCAGTAGCAGCGGTAATGTCGCCATCAAAGGCAGGCTTTAATTCCCGAATAGCTTCTAAACTAGTGTCTGCTTTCACATTTTCATCGTGATCTAGTTCCGGCAAAGGAATAATTTCCTTAGCTAATAAATCACGTGATTTAGCAGCCTTGTGATGAGATTCAACGGCAAATTCTTCAAATTCAGTTTTATCGACATGCTTTTCTTTAATTACTCTTTCAGCAGTCAATCCCATTAAGTCACCAGAAAAAGCGTCAATCAAACCGTCTTGGAACAAAGTACTCTTCTTGAAGGTCATTTCTTTATCGGTTACATAAGCGGCGTTAGTCATGCTTTCGGCACCACCAACAGCGATTACTTCTGCATCCCCCATCAAAATAGAGCCCATTGCCAAACGGACTGCCTTTAAACTTGAGCCACAAACTTCATTGATTGTGGTTGCATATGAGTCTTCCCTCATGCCGGATTTGATGCTAATTTGGCGGGCAATATTTTGACCTAATCCTGCCCCATAAACATTTCCTAAGTAAAGTGCATCAACAATCTTGGCATCAATCTTGGATTTTTCTAATGTGCCAACTAGTGCCTTTTGACCTAAATCAACCGCACTATAGTGGGCAAGTTGCCCCTTGTAATTTCCAAAAGGTGTTCGTCCATAGCCGACAATATAAATCTTATCCATAAATCCTCCAGTATGAGTTATTTAGTAATACAATAATATATTATCTAAAAATATCAAAATATGTTGAATTGTTTTTATTCTTTAAAGGAAATTAAGATATGCGAATTACTGATTGTTTACTTTTATTATCAAGCCTACAACCATCAAGCAAGCTCTACCTATTAGATTTGGAACATCCATTAAGTAAAATAACTATTACTAAGGATGGCGTTAACTTTATCACTGGTGAAAAAGCGATGACAAAAGAAAAACTAGTTGCCATCTTATCTAAAAATAAGCATAAGCAACTAGTTATTCGTTACACCGATCAATTACTCTTTGGTCTTCAGATCAAAGATGGTGCAATTATTTTTGTTTAGAATCTTTTTCAAGCTTCTTAGCTAAGTCCAAGATGTATTCTTTCAATGCATCTTTAGTTTCTGGGTGAGTCAAACCATATTCAATTGAAGTTTCAAGGTAACCTTCTTTGTTACCAACGTCATGACGTTCACCCTTAAATACGTGAGCAAAGACACGTTGAGTTCTGTTCATAGTGTCGATGGCATCAGTTAATTGAATTTCTCCACCCTTACCTGGCTTTTGGTGTGCCAAGATATCAAAGATTTCTGGAGTCAATAAGTAACGACCAATGATTGCGTAATCACTTGGTGCATTTTCTGGTTTTGGTTTTTCAACGAATGACTTAACGTTAATCAAACCTGGTTCGATTTCACTATCAGGTTCAATTACCCCATATTTAGAAATTTCTTCATGAGGTACTTGCATAACTGCGATAGTTGATGCATGAGTCACATTGTAACGATCGATCAATTGCTTAGTCAAAGGCACTTCATCACTCATCAAGTCGTCACCAAGCATAACTGCAAATGGTTCGTCACCAACGAAACTTCTAGCATGCATAATAGCATCCCCAAGGCCACGTGGGTGTGGTTGACGGGTGTAGTACAAGTTAACACCCAAGTCAGTGATGTGTTGAGTCAAGTTCAACAATTCGATCTTACCAGTAGCTTCCAAATCTTGTTCAAGTTCTGGGTTTGAGTCAAAGTGATCTTCAATTGGACGCTTGCTCTTACCAGTAACGATTAAGATATCTTCGATGCCACTCTTTTTAGCTTCTTCAACGATAAATTGAATAGTTGGCTTATCAACGATTGGCAACATTTCTTTTGGCATTGCCTTAGTTGCAGGTAAAAATCTAGTTCCTAATCCAGCTGCAGGAATAACCGCTTTTCTAACTTTCATCAATATTATTTTTCTCCTTCTTCACAATTGTCGTATATGAATAGTTTAAATCGCCATGTCGCATAGTTACGATTGCTGCGTTGATACAAGTACCAATCAACATAATTAAAGCTAACATGTATAACCAAAACATAAACATTATGAATATCCCAATGATACCATAATTTTGCCAACCGATGTTAAAATTACGTAAATACCAACTAAATGCAAAAGATAGTAGCCACCATCCAGCAACGGTTGTAACTAAGCCGGGCCAAATGGCTGGCTTTTTTATTTTTATATTTGGTAAAACACGATTGAAATAGAAGATTACAATGATTAGCAAAATCATCACAACGTGATATTTGAAGCTTAACACTTTTTGAATTTGCAAGAATAAAGTGTTGGTTAATACTGGTTTAACGATCCCCAAAATTTGTTGACCGAAGATGAAAACCACACCTACTAAAGTAAATAATAGAATAATAGCTGTTGTCGTTAAAACAGTCAGCGTTCTAACCCACAAAAACTGCAAAAAGTTTTGCTTCAATTCTTCACCGTGCACTCCATAAATTCGATTCATTCCAATTCTAATGGCATTAATCAAACAAGAAAATGACCAAATCGCTACCAACACACCGAAACTCAAGTAACCATTACTTTTTGACGTTAACAGTGACTTAACGATTGGCAATAAGAATGCTTCCACTTGGCTTGGAAAAAGCAAAGTTAAGTATTCTTCAATTGTGCTAGCAGAAATATGTAGCATTGGAATCAAGTTTCCAATAATAATGATGATTGGAAAAATTGAAAAGAGTGCATAGTAAGCAATCACAATTGCGCTTTGGATAATTTCCCCTTGTGCCAAAGCTGTACTGAAATTTTTCAGGAATTCACTGAATCCTCTTTGATAATCTTCTTTTGGTGCTTGAACTTGGTTCTTAATTCCCATTAATCCAATTCATCAAAGTGGGGAAGATATTTTTCGTAACCATCAAATGGTTCTTGTAATGTCAAAATCTTTGGACCATCTTTGGTGATTGCAAAAGTGTGTTCAAATTGAGCACATTTAGAACCATCCATGGTTGAGTAGTAAACCCAATCATCAGTTGGATCATCAACACTCTTTTGCTTAATTCTCCAATCACCACCAGCTTGTACCATTGGTTCAACCGTAATAGTCATACCTTCTCTAAGTCGCAAACCACGACCTGCTGTACCCCAGTGTGGCACTTCTGGATCTTCGTGAATGGTTGGTTGAATTCCGTGTCCAATTAATTCACGTACATCCCCAAAACCATTTTCTTCTTCAACGTACTTTTGAATAGCCGCACCGATATCACCGATTCGGTTACCAACAACAGCTTGATCAATACCCAAGTACATTGCCTTCTTGGTCACTTCGATCAAACGCTTGTCTTCTTCTGAAATTTCTCCAACTGGATAAGTGGTGCATGAGTCAGTTTCGTAACCATCTAAATTACAAGTAACGTCAACCTTAACAACATCACCATTTTTCAAGAATAAATCTTTTCTTGGTGTTGCGTGGGCAACTTCGTCGTTAACTGACACACAAGTTCCATAACGATAACCTTCAAATCCTTGTTCAGAAAGTCGGCCACCATTTTCTTTCATAAACTTTTGGGCAAATTCTTCAATTTCCCAAGTAGAAATACCGGGCTTAATAACATCACGCAAACCTTCAAAAAGCCGTGCCAATAAACGACCTGAAGCTTGCATACCCTTCAATTCACGATTTGATTTAATAGTAATCACTTTAAAAAATCTCCTTTAAGCTTGCTTCACAATTATAACAAATTATAGTGACACATGATATCATTATAAAATATAGTATATAATATGTGTCGAATCATCTCAGAAAGGTTTCATTTAATGAAAGCAAAAATTGTTTATGCCAGCATGACTGGAAATAACCAAGATATGGCAGAAATATTAGAAGAAGACCTATTAGATCAAGGTTTTGACGTAGATAATTCTGATATCAGTTTTACTGACCCAAGTGAATATTTAGATGCTGATTTGTGCATTTTAGTTACCTACACTTATGGTGGCGGTGTGATGACTGATGAACAACAAGACTTTTACGACGAATTAGCCGAACTTGATTTGTCAGGCAAGTACTTTGCAGTTATGGGTAGTGGTGACACTACTTATGGACATGCTTTTTGCCAACATGTTTTTGACTTTGAAAAACTTTTCAAAGAAAAAGGAGCGATTGAAATTACCGCTCCAGTAACATGTCAAGAAAGTCCAGATGACGAAGCAATTCAAGCTATCGATCAAGCAGCAAAAGAAATGGGTGACAAACTTAATGACTAAAACCTTTGATTTAGGAATTCAATTACTTAAAAGATATCGTCAATTTATCGCATACGTTTTCTTCGGATGTTTAACTACGCTAATTAACATGATCTTGTTCTATTTATTTAAACAAGTTATGTCAATGTCAGTATTGATCGCCAACACCTTAGCCTTTATTTTGGCAACTTTAGCCAGCTTTGTTTTCAATCATGTGGCTGTTTTTACTGAAAATAAAAAAGGTGGTAGCATCTTCAAAAAACTAATCAGCTTCTGTAGTTTCAGAGTGATCAGTTTAGTACCAGACGATTTGATTATGATCGTTGGTATTGATTTGCTCCACTTTAATCCAATGTTAGTGAAATTCGTCGACCAAGTTGTTATTTTCTTGATTAACTACATCACTACTAAATTTGTTTTCCAAAAACAAAAATCAGAAGTTAGTCAAAGTACTGACTAATCGCATCTAATATTCTGTCACAGGCGTGGCCATCCCCATATGGGTTCTTGGCTTCCGCCATTTTTTTATACTCTTTTTCATTATCGAGTAATTCTAATAAACTTTGCTTAACGACATCGTGATCGGTACCAACAAGCTTCAAAGTACCCGCTTTTACCCCTTCAGGGCGTTCTGTTGTATCACGTAAAACTAGAACTGGCTTACCTAAACTTGGGGCTTCTTCTTGCACACCACCAGAGTCGGTCATAATCAAGTAACTGCGTTTAGCTAAATTGTGGAAGTCGACCACATCAACTGGTGGAATCAAGTGTACTCTATCTACTCCACCTAAGATTTCTTTAGCAACTGCTTGCACACGTGGTGATAAGTGCACTGGGTAAATAACTTCAACGTCTGGGCGTTCTTCAACCACTTCTTTAATCGCTTTGAAAACTCGACGCATTGGTTCACCTTGATTTTCCCGACGGTGCATGGTCACCAAAATTGTCCGACTTGCATCGTTAATCTGGTCTAAAACATCATGATGATAATCTTTATTGACCGTGTAACTCAAGGCATCAATTGCAGTATTACCAGTCACTACGATATGATCCGAATTATGCTTTTCACTAATCAAATTATCCCGACTTAAAGTAGTTGGGGCAAAGTACAAATCAGCTAAATCATCAGTCATTTGGCGATTCATTTCTTCAGGATATGGTGAATACTTTTGATAAGTTCTAAGACCAGCTTCAACGTGTCCAATTGGCTTTTCTTCATAAAAAGTAGCTAAACTAGCTGCAAAACTAGTTGTCGTATCACCGTGCACCAAGACGATATCAGGGTTTTCTTTGCGAATTACTTCACCTAGGTCTAGCAACACTTTGGAAGTAATTTCAGCCAAAGTCTGTTGTTGCTTCATAATATTGAAGTCATAATCAGGCTTGATCTTAAAAATCTCTAATACTTGATCCAACATTTCTCGGTGTTGTGCAGTTACAACTGTACATTCTTCAAAACGTGGGTCTTTTTTCAATGCTAAAACTAAAGGGGCCATCTTAATTGCTTCTGGTCGTGTACCAAAAACGGTCATTACTTTAATTGTTTTCATCATGCACCTCTTTCATCAAAGTATGATCCTGGTGAGGTTCGAACTCACGACACACGGTTTAGGAAACCGATGCTCTATCCAGCTGAGCTACAGGACCCTACCTAACAACTATACCATATTGTTAGTTAATAGCGACTAGCAAAATAACTGCGATCAGACTGCTGTTCAATGCGATCACTGGCCTTAACGAATGGAATCCAAATCATGACCGCTAATGCTAGATTTATCAAGGTTAAGATAATTGCCCGCCAGTCATAATTCGTCGCTAAAAAAGCAGAAATGACTGGTGGCACCACTGATGGTGTCACCATCGTCACTGGGTGTACCAATCCAAATTTCGTTGCCATGTATGCTAACGTGATATTAATCACTGGGCAGGCAACTAGTGGCACTAAAAATAGTGGGTTAAAAGCAACGGGTACTCCAAACATCACTGGTTCGCCTAAGTTGAAGAAACTAGGTGCCATCCCCAATTTAGCAACTGCTCGTAATTCTTGTCTTTTAGATACAAGTAAAATTGCTAATACCAATGCTCCCATTCCACAAAAGCCACCTGCAAAGCCATAAATACTAAATGAACTGGAAGTCCAAATAAATGGAATATGTTGGCCTTTGGCTTCGGCTAAGACATTGGCATTTTGAGCCGGCATCCAAATTGAATCAATAATCGGACCAAAAGCGATTGCTCCATTGATTCCTAAAAAGCTAATTGCCGTAATTAACAAAGTAATCAATAAAATGATGGTCCAACCTTGTCCCGAATTAACCAGTGGCTTTTGCAAGGTATTAAAGAGCCATTGATAGAAATATTGGCCTAAAAAAGCATGTGTAAAGTAACTAAATAAACCAACAGCGGTCAAGCTCCCCATCATTGGCAAAAGTGCATCAAAGGCAGCTTTTTCAGCATGGCTATTCACATAGCTAAAACGCAAGACCAATTGCATCCGGCTCATCAAGACAAACACCGTCATCCCGATCCCGACACAGACAATAGCGGTAAAAACACCACCTGTGCTCAATTGTTCCAATGCAAAAGCTTTCGTCACATCAACTTGCTCAATATTTTTGGCAAAATATTCAAAGTTAGAAACACCCAAGGCAAATGATGCCATTCCAAGCAAACTACCAGCCATACGGTTAACTTCGTAAGATTTAGCCAATTGATAACCTAAACTGATGGCTAAGTACACGGCGAAAAGTTCCAATGTACCCTGCCAAATCAGATTAGACACAATAAGTAGTGGCTTAAAAAGCAAAAATAGTTCTTTCAATCCCAAATAATCACGGCTTGAAACCAGAATATTTTTGACTACAACCGCTACTGAACCAGTAAAAGCAAGCGGAACTAAAGAGACAAAAGCATTTCTAAGAGCTAGCAAAAAACGTATCTTGGAAATACGTTCTGCAAAGGGCAAGATGTAATCTTCTAAAAATGCGATAATTTGCCTCATTTTTTCTCCTTCAAAAAGTGTGGATGATATCCCTTATTCTTGTTCTTACGTTTCTTTTTCTTCTTAGGTTTGTTTGTTTTTGGAGCTTCAACTGTCTTCTTAGGCATCTTCGTTGATAATTTGCTCTTGTCAAAGTAAACCCGAATCAATTTTTCATCAATTAATTTTTCTAAATTACGCAAATCATGGTCGTTACCAAGGGTAACAACTGTCCCCTGATTATTCATCCGGCCAACCCGACCGCTTCTGTGCGTATATGTTTCTTGATCAGCGGGAATTTCAAAGTTAACCACATAAGTTAAACCAGGAATATCTAGGCCACGAGCTGCTAAATCAGTAGCCAAAAGCAACTTGACATCCCCATTACGGAAGTTGCGTAAAGCTTCTTCCCGCTTTTGCTTGCCAAAGTCTGTACTCAAGATCGCAAATTTTGTTTTCGTGTGGCCAAAAATTCCAGCAAATTTCAATAGTGCTTGATTAGAATCAAAAAACATAATGCCGTGAAAATGTGGTAACTTGATCAATCTTTGCACAAAGTCAACTTTGTGTCGATTATCTACTTGTAAGAAATAGTGTTGAATCGGCAACTTTTGTTCTGGGCGGACATCAACTTCCACAAAGTTTCTCATGAAAATTTCGTCAGCTTGATCAGTCAATTGTGAGTCAGTTGCACCAAATAAAATGATTTGACTGTCACTATTTAAGTTTTGCCCGAGGCTAGTCAAGAGTTCTAATTTGGTGAATTCAAGCAAATCATCGGCTTCATCAATCACCAACATTTTAATCTGCTCTTTTTTAATCCGACCGCTTGAGAAAAAGTCAAAAAAGCGTCCTGGCGTACAAACAAGAACTTCTGGGTGAAGTTTTTTGAGCCGTTCTTCCTGACGGCTTCGATTACCTGCCCCAACAAGCGTAATCCCCTTCAAGCCTAATTTAGCAATAAATGGATTCAAGGCATTTCTCACTTGTACGGCTAATTCAGTTGTTGGCAAAAAGATAACTAATGAGTTAGCTTCTCCTGGCACCACTTTTTCTAACGCTGGCAAGCCATAAGCTAGTGTTTTACCAGTTCCCGTTTTAGCATAAGCAACTAAATTTGAGCCATCTTTAATGAGGTCAAAAGTTCTCTCTTGAATCAAAGTTGGCTTAGTTTTCTTTTGTAAGTTGAGTAATTCTTGAATTTTCGCTTGATACATTATTGTGTCAATTCTCCATATTCTTGTCGATACTTCAAAACAGTTCCTAAGTAGGCATACATCGTGACACCATCATCTAGTTCAGAAATATTCTTCACTCGACCATTGGTGGTATATCTCCAAAAACGACTATTTGCTTTGGTACCAGTCCCGCAAAATTCCGTTCCTTTCACAAAATACTTACGGTATTTTCTAGAAACTTGCACCATGGCTTTTTTATTATTTATCGCCAAAAGATAAACAAATTTAGCCATTGATTTAACATAAGCCAAATCTGGTTTCTTCGTATTTTCTATCAAAATTGGCAAAGTTCCTGTATCTAGATCGGTCATTTTCTTAAGGTAGTTAAAATGTTGCAATGGCGTTGACTGGTAGCTATAACTGACAATTGTCCCAAAAGCTAAATTAGTGCCAATCACTTGTGATCGATAAGTCAAATACTTGTCATCAAAATAACTTCGTCCTTGCGTGGCATTGAGATAAATAAAGGAAATGCCAGCCTTTTTTAACTTATGCAAATCAACAAAAGACGTTTTTTGCGTTAACTTAATACCTAAAATTGCATTATCGCATCCCACGGGTTGCGTGGTTTTTGCGTGAATATTGTGTAAGCCATAAAAAATGCCTGCGAGCACCAGTAATAAAGTTCCTAGTAACGCAGGCAGTGTAGATTTATGACGATATCGAGAGCGTCTCATTATCCTAATTCCTTGATGTACTTATCCTTGGGTACTCCAATAAAATCAACATTTCGATACTTGCCAGCAAAATCAAGGCCATAGCCGACTACAAATTCGTCAGGACAAGCTCTTCCGATGTAATCAGCCTTGATGTCAGTAGCTCTTCTTGCTTCTTTATCAAGCAAAACCGCACATTTAACTGACTTAGCTCCTCTTTCTAAGAAAAGATCTTTCATGAATTTCAAAGTGTAACCAGTATCAACAATATCTTCAACAATTAAGATATCTCTGCCAGTCAAATCGCGTTGAACATCCTTATCAATTCTGATCTTACCTGATGAAGTTGTGCTATTACCGTAACTAGAAACATCAATAAAGTCAATTTCGCATAATAGGCTAGCTTCCTTAAGCAAATCAGTCATAAAGAAGACAGCCCCTTTAAGAGCACCGATTACTAATGGATTTTTGCCAGCATAATCATTTTCGATTTTTCTAGCAACTTCTTTTGTAGCATCTACAATATCTTGATGTGAAAAAAGGACACGATCATAAAGTTCTTGCATATCGTCTTTGGCCATTTTTGTACCTCTTTAAATTATTATTCTACAGGTTTTACCGTGAACCAACGCATGTAGCCTTGTTCAACATTTAATAAAGTAAATTCGTAACTATCTAGCACAACTGATTCAGACTGCTTGAGGTTTGGATAATGTTCCATCATATAACCCCCGACAGTAACTGAATCGCTGTCATGGAAACTAGTTAAATCTGAGTGGAAATAACGTTCAAAGTCGTATAAAGTGGTTTTTCCTGAAACTCTGATTTGACCATTTTGGTCCTTTTGAATGTAGTCATCGGAAACGTCATCAATTTCGTCTTTTACCGTTCCGAATAATTCTTCGTAGATATCTTTATCAGTTACAATACCGCTGGTTCCACCGTATTCATCAACAACTAACACAATTGGTGTGTGCTTGTTGATCATTAACTTCAAAATATCTTGAATTGGCATCATCTCTGGGACAGTAATAATTGTTCTAACAATTCTGGATAATGCCATTTCTTTCTTGGTGTGATCTTGTTGCACAATATCGTAAGCATAAACATAACCGGCAACATCATCTTTATCATTATCTCTAACCACCAATAAACGGCTGTAACCTTCACTTAAGTATGTGTTAAGTGCTGTTTGAACCGTATCAGTTGAATTAAGGACACAAAGTCTGGTCCGGTCAGTCATGATATCTCTAGCGACCTTATCGTTTAACTCAAAGGCTCTCACCATATAAGTTAAATCTTCCAGGTCCATTGAGCCACCAACAACGGCGTTTCGAGAAAGCTTGATAATTTCTGATTGTGAATATACTTGATTTTCTTCATCAGCAGCACTTGTTCCCATTAGCTTCAAAATGCCATTTGAACTCTTATTTAAGAGCCAAACAAAGGGATAAACTGCCATGTGGAAAGCCTTTAATGGCGTGGTAGTTAGCATCAACATTTTAACGGGCATATTGATGGTTAAGTTTTTGGGAACGATTTCTGTTAAAACCACTTCCAAATAAGTTAACAAAATAACCCCTAATAAAGCTGATACTGAGTTGACAATACCTTTAGTTAAAGGAGTTAAGATCAAAACTCGCTTACACAAATCAGCTAATGTTTCTGCTGAAAACCAACCCAAGATAACCCCAACTAAAGTGGTCCCAACTTGAGTTGTTGATAAGTACTCATTTAAATTGTGTACCATATGCAAGGCACGTTTGATCTTCTTAGGATTTCCAGTATTATTGCTGAGCATTTCTTCCAGTTGACTTGGTCGTGTTTGCACTAAGGCAAATTCTGCCATGACAAAGAAAGTCGCAGCCATAAAAATCAAAACTGTCGCTATCAAATTAACGACTATCTCACCAGTGCTTAGCAAAATAACTCCTTATTTATTAATCATTTTGTAAATCGTATCGATTGGTAATCTACTTGGAATGAACTTATCGTGGTTAACTTCGGCATTTTCATCTTTGTAGCCGATACCAATACCCATGGCAACCATTTCATCATCAGGAATTGGTACATATTTTCTAATTAAGTCTGGGTAAGCTACTAAGTTGTGAGCTGGCATCACACCCAAGCCACAGTTCAAAGCATTAAGCATGATACTTTGAGAGAAAATTCCTAAATCGTAAACTGACCAATAAGGACTATCTTTTGGAACAGTTAGGTAAAGAATGCATGGTGCATTAAACATTGCTCTGTTTGATTCATTAAACAAGTTAATCTTGTCATAGAAGAAGTAAGCTTGTGCAGCACCAAAGTTAGCGATGTTTTGAGTAGCAAAAGTGTTCCACTTAACCTTTAACAAAGTCGTAAAGTCTTCATATGGCTTTTCCTTGCGGTCCCACCATTCAGCAAATTCACTACGCAATTGACGTAAAGGCTTGTCAGTAATTGCATAAACTCTCCAAGGTTGAGAGTTAAGTAATGATGGTGATTGTTGAGCTAATTGAATAATTTGTTTGATTTGTCGTGAGCTAACTCTTTTGTTTGAAAATTTACGAGTAACTCGTTCGCTCGCATACACGTCATCAAAGTCCATAAAAAATCTCTCCTGTCCAATACTTTTACTTTCAATTATAGCATAGCAATAACAAATATAAAAAAAGATAAATCAGCCTTTTTCGACTGATTTATCTATTTGATTTATTTAATTAAGTTTTTCCCATTTCCAAGAAGTTACTTCTGGAATGTCAGCACCGTTTTCACGAATGTAGCTGTGGTGCTTTTCAATTAACTTGTCCATTCTAGCAACAAATTCATCGCTAGCTAAACCTGATAATTGACTAACGGCATCCTTAGCTAAATGGAAACGATCTAAGTGGTTCAAGACACGCATATCAAATGGTGTGGTAATATCACCGTTTTCTTCATATGAGTGAATTGAAACATTGTGGCGGTTTCTTGCAAACCAAATCGCTTGCATCATCGTCTTGTATCCGTGCCATGCAAAAATTGTTGGGACATCACTTGGGAAGAATTTTTCAAATTCTGCTTCAGATAATGCATTTGGATTGTCCTTTGGATCCATTAACTTCATGACATCCAAAACATTGATGTAGCGTAGTTTCAATTGTGGGAATTCTTTGTGTAACAAGCTAATTGCTGCCAAAGTTTCCAAAGTTGGTTCGGTTTCAGTTGAAGCAAAGACTAAATCTGGCTTTTGATCATCATCAGTTGATGCCCAGTCAATCTTGGCTAAACCATCTTTAGCTAATTTTTCAGCTTCAGCAACACTAAACCATTGTGGACGAGGTTGCTTAGAAGTTACCAAAATGTTGATACATTCACGGTCCACAAATGCCTTGTCACTAATTGCCAATAAAGAGTTAGTATCAGCTGGCAAGTATTCATGAATCATATCAGGGCGATTCTTTTCAAACATGTGAGTCAAAATACCTGGATCTTGGTGAGTGTATCCGTTGTGGTCTTGTTGGAACACAGTTGAAGTTGCCACAAAGTTCAAAGCTGGATAATCATGACGCCATGATTGTTCCTTAGCTTTTCTAAGCCACTTCATATGTTGGGTCAACATTGAATCTACCACACGTCCAAAGGCTTCATAAGTTGCAAAGAAACCATGACGACCAGTTAAAACATAGCCTTCAAGGAAACCTTCAGCTTGGTGTTCTGACAATTGTGAGTCGATAATGCGACCATCGGTTGCCAAATCTTCATCATTTGGTTCATGAACGCTAGCTTCCCATGTTCGCTTTTGATCTGAAAGCAGTTCAAATAAACGGTTTGACTTACTTTCATCAGGACCAAAGCCACGGAAAGTAGTTGGGTTAAGCTTAACAACTTCATTTAACCACTTAGCCCATTCAGTCATATCTTGAGCTTCAGTTTCACCTGGTTGGTCAAAGTGTAAGGCAAATTTCTTCCAATCTGGTAATTTCAAAGCTTGTGGATTTAAACCGCCGTTAGTGACAGGATTCATCGCCATTCGCTTATCACCATGAGTCGCATTTTCAAGAACTAAGTCAGTTGGGTAACCATGGCCATCAAATAATTCTTCAGACTTGTAACTCTTTAACCAATCTACTAATAGGTCTGCATGTTCCATGTCAGATTGAGAAACTGGTAATGGAATTTGGTGAGCACGGAAACTGTTTTCGATTGGATCACCATTCAAGTCATGCTTAGGACCGCTCCAACCCTTTGGTACTTGGAAAACAATCACCGGCCAGTGAGCTACGCCCATGTCTTCGCCATTTCTAGCCCGCTTTTGAATATCGTGAATTTCAGCAATTACATCATCAAATAACTTAGCTGCTTCTTGGTGGAAAGCCATGATATCTTTTCTAGCTGAGTAGCGATCTTTTTCAAAAGCTGATAAGAAGTGAACATGCCAACCCATACCTTCAAAGTAGTTAGTGATTTCTTCATCACTCATTTTAGAAAGCATGGTTGGGTTAGAAATCTTAAAACCATTAACTTGGACGATTGGTAAAACGGCACCATCAGTCTTTGGATTGATGAAACGGTTGCTGAACCAACTAGCTGCTAAAGGACCAGTTTCTGCTTCACCGTCCCCAATTTCAACAGCCGCAATCACATCAGGATTGTCCAAAACGGCACCAACACCGTGACTTAAAGCGTAACCTAATTCTCCACCTTCGTGAATTGAACCCGGAGTTTCAGGAGCAGCGTGAGAAGCAATCCCACCTGGGAAACTAAAGCGTTTAAATAATTTAGCCATTCCCGCTTCATCTTGAGTGATTTCTGGGTAGCGTTCAGTATATGAACCGTCTAAGTATGAGTTTGAGACCATTACTTGGCCACCGTGTCCTGAACCTTCAATGTAGAACATGTTCAAGTCATACTTGTTAATTAAACGATTTAAGTGAGCATACAAGAAGTTTTGTGGTGCAATCGTTCCCCAGTGACCAATTGGCTTAGGCTTAACGTCTTCAGCCTTAAGCTCTCTTTTTAAAAGTGGATTGTTCATTAAGAACAATTGACCAACTGACAAATAATTAGCTGCACGCCAAAAAGCGTCAACACTCTTTAAATAAGCTTGTGAATCAAAATCTGTCATTTGCGACTCCTTTTATGAAAAATTACATCTGAATTTAAGTATAACTATATTTTAGTTGGACGCAACAATTTTGTAAATTGGTAGTATCCAATTTTAAGAAAGGTTAACAAATGTGTTGAAATACATATATTTATAATGCACTCGCATCTCAGAAATTTCGCAAGGCATCCCATCATCTTGGAAGAAAATCCCACTAATGACACCGACCGGTTCATTTTCAGTCAAGTTCAATAATTGGCGATCACGCTCCGTACTTGGACTAACGGTTAGGTTCAAGAAAGACTTATTCACACTCTTTCCTTCAACCTCTTCTAAATACTTAAACAGTGAATCTTCAAGCACTTGTTCAGTCATTTCGGGTGCAACCTTGATTGGTAAATAGCTTGTTTCAACCAAAATGGGCTTGTCATCCACTAATCTCAATCGTTCAAAGCGATATACAAAATCTTCGGGTGAAATAAAGAGATCTTCAGCCACACTTTTGCCAGCTTTAACTACGGCAAAGTTCAAAACTTTAACACTTTGAGCTTGTCCTAAGGTCACTAAGGAATCAGTTAAGCCTAAGTTCGAGCCATCATAATGGAACATTGATTTTTCTTTAGAAAAAAGTGGATTGATGAAAGTCCCACTGCCCCGCTTTTTAAACACAATTCCCTGACTGGCCAAAATCTCTAAAGCCCGTTTCATTGAAGAACGACTAACCTTGTATTCTTGAGCCAAGCTACGTTCATCTGGCAAACGCATATTTTCAAATTCATTATTGAGAATGCGTTGCTTGAGCTTTTTTAAAACAGTCTTATAAACAAAATCGGTCATTAATCAGCCTCGCTAATTCTCTTCAAAAGCCAGTTGCTAAAGCGATCGCGGTCAATCTTAACCCCAATTTCAGCGTTAGGCTTTTTACCAAAGAAACCAGAAAAGTCCATGGCACTGGCACCATAAGTAAAGCCAGTTTCGTTGGTGTCGATTCCCACGTAGGCAGGCTTGAAAGTAAACATACTTGGATCAATCAGCATCCCCAAAGCCAAAGCATCATAAATCTCTAGGCCATCGCTTTCATTAACGTCATGCAAGTTGACTAACAAATCATGTAGCATTTGACCAGTACGGCTTAAACCACTGATTTTTTCTACTTCTTCTGGCAATAAATAAGCTTGATGGCCCATTTCTAATGGAGCCACAATAATTTTGACACCACTATTAAAGACAATCTTGGAAGCTTCTGGATCTCCAGCTACGTTGTATTCAGCGTAAGGTCCCCAGTTTCCGCCACCAATGGCACCACCCATAATCACCAATTGCTTGATTTTAGGTAAATCATCAGGATATTGGCGGAAATACAAAGCAAAATCTGTCGCTGGGCCAATTTGCATCAATTCAACGGGTTCAGCACTATTATTGACAATTTCATGGATTTTTTCACTAGCTAAGCCACTAACAAGCGGACTGGGATCAATTTCACCAAAGTCATAGCCATCCATCCCCGACTTTCCATGCACATCTGAAGCATCAATCACTTCTCGCATTAGTGGGACTTTAGCACCTGCCACCACTGGCACCTTTTTGCCAGCAAACTTCAACAACTTCAAAGTGTTGTTTAACGTCTTTTCTAACGAGACATTGCCCCAAGTTGGCACAATCATTTTGACATCTATTTCTGGAGCAGAAAGAGCCAACATAATGGCTACTGCATCATCGATTCCAGGGTCTGTACTAATAATTAATGGGTGTTTGGTCATCCTTATCTCCTAATTTCTTCAATGTTTCCGTTACTTCTAGCAACAATTACTTCATCACAAATGTTCAAAAAGAGGCCATGTTCGACAACACCAACCGTTTGGTCTAAATAACTGGCCAAGCCTTGAGGAATTGGTAATGGATCAATTGCTAAGTCAATAATGTAGTTACCGTAGTGAGTCACATAACGTTCATCACCATTCATTCGCCATTGTGGTTTAAGTCCAGCTTTTGCAAACTTGGCAAAGTTTTGTTCACATGAAATTGGCAAAACTTCCACTGGTAATGGAAAATCACCTAGTCGATCGACAAGCTTAGTTTCGTCAACAATCCACACGTTTTTTGTTGAATTGATGGCAACATTTTTTTCAAGGGTTAAGGCTCCACCACCACCCTTAATTCCATCTAAACTTGGATCAACTCGGTCACTACCATCAATCGTTAAATCAACATGATCAACTGCACTCAATGGACTAACTGTAAAGCCGTTTTCTTCTAATTGCTTCTTAGAACGGCTAGAAGTTGTTACCACTTTAGCAAGCTTCAAACCATTTTTTCTTCTTTGTCCTAATTCATCAATTAAAAATGCTACAGTCGAGCCGGTTCCTACGCCCAAAATCATGCCATCTTTAACTAAGTCGCACGCTTTTTGGGCAGCCATTTGTTTTAATTCATTTTGATCCATAATGTCCTCCTGATTGGTTTGTCTTTCACATTTTTAATTATAACCATTTTAGTAAAAGGTATGACCAATTTTTTACGTTTTTTTAAGCACAAGGCCTAGAATATAAGGTACAATAGCAATTAGTGCAAATATAAAGGAGATAAGCATGTCAGAATTCAAGAAACCAGTAATAATTGGGATCACTGGTGGATCAGGTTCCGGTAAAACCACGATTGCTAATGCTATCGCTAACAAAATCCACGAAGATGATCGCATCACCATGATCACCCAAGACTCATACTACAAGGACAACACCGGCATTCCGATGGAAGAAAGAAAGAAGATCAACTATGACCATCCAGATGCTTTCGATACTAAGTTGTTAGTGTCACAAATCGATCAGTTGGAACATGGTCAAGCAATTGAAATGCCAATTTATGATTTTACCCAACATACCCGTAGTGAAAAAACTGTTCACGTTGAACCAGCTGAAATTATCATCCTTGAAGGTATCTTGGTCTTAGCCAACGAAGATCTTCGTAACTTAATGGACATCAAGATTTTTGTCGACACTGATGACGACATTCGTTTTATCAGACGATTAATCCGTGACATGAAAGAGCGTGGTCGTTCACTAGATTCAGTTATTACCCAATACTTGGCAACAGTTAAGCCAATGTATCACCAATTTATTGAACCAACCAAGCGTTATGCAGACATTATCGTTCCTGAAGGTGGAGCAAACGATGTCGCAATTGACATGCTTACTACTAAAGTAAGAGATATTCTTAGAAAATAAAAAAGAAGCACTCTGTGTGCTTCTTTTTTTATGCTAAATATTCATCATCAGTGACTGGATCTCCCCAAGTAGTCTTCGCACTCTTTTTCATAATAGCTAAGTGGCAGAACCAACTATCATCTGTTGCACCATGCCAATGCTTAGTATTTTTAGGAATTACGACAACTTCTCCTGGATGCAACACTTTTTTGGCCTGTCCATCAATTTGATAAAAGCCTTCACCAGCGATCCCCACTAGAATTTGATAATCATTGTGAGCATGCCAATTATTACGGCATCCTGGTTCAAAACTCACATTAGCCATCAATAAGTCAGTATCTGGACTATCCAGTAAAGTTTTTAAATAGCTTTGACCAGTGAAAAATTCGCCATATTGGTTCTTTTCACCAATTCCAAACAAATTATTTTGAACTTCATCTTTAAATTTTTTCATCTTGATCACCTCACCAATAATATAAAGCTAAATAACCTTAATTAAAAATACTTATTATTAGTGATTAATCATGCTTTTTATCTATAATAGACTTATGAATACTAGAATTTTGAATTATTTTTTAGCGGTAGCTAGAACAGGTAACATTACCCAAGCTGCCAAGGAATTACATATCACTCAGCCCACATTATCGCGTCAAATCACCGAACTTGAACAGGAATTAGCGGTGCAACTTTTTGACCGATCAATCAAGCGGCACTTTACATTAACGCCAGCGGGAATTGCTTTTGAAGAAAAAGCTCGGCAACTATTGCAGCTTTGGAATCAAACTAAAACCGATTTGCAAAATCAAGCTGATATTGCAGGGAATATTCGAATTGGTTTGGTTGAGAGTAACATTCGCTCTTTTATCTGCCAAGCAATCCAAGAATTTGCTCAAGAATATCCCGTAACTTTTGAAATTTTTTCAAGTGATGGCGATACTCTCAAAGCCAAATTGGACAATGATGAACTCGATTTAGCGATTGTCATTAATCCGATCGAAATTGCCAAATATAATTATGTCGATTTGGCACATCCCGAAACCTGGGGTATTTTCATGAGTAAAAGCAGTCCGTTAGCAAGTTTTGACGAAATTTCCAGTGAGCAGCTAAAGCATTTGCCATTGTTTGTTCCTAAACGTAGCATTGTCCAAAACAATTTTTCAAGTATTAACTTCAAAGACTTGCACCTTGTCGGTAGCGTCAATTTAGCCAGCAACATTGTTCCACTGATTGAGACAGGTAAATATTATGAACTAGCGATTGCGGGCATTCACGACATCAATCACCAAGATTTAATTTTCAAACCCCTGATCCCTAAAACAACTAGCACCCATTCATTGATTTATCAAAAGAATCATCGCTTGGCTAATCAAGTGAGTGAATTCATCAGTTTCATAACTAAAAAGCATGATCAATCATAAACTATAGGTATTTTCAATCATAAGCCTTTCTCTTTATAATATTCACAAAGGAGTGATTTATGATGGAAAAACAAACAGCTGGTAGAGACTTGTTAGGAGATTTTGCTCCTAAATTTGCTGAATTAAATGATGATGTCTTATTTGGTCAAGTTTGGAGTCGAGAAAGTCAATTATCTCCACGTGACCGTAGCTTCTTAACAATTGTTGCTTTAACAACCAAGGGCTCATTCACGCAACTTGAATATCACTTAAAAAAGGCCAAAGAAAACGGCATTACTAAAGAAGAAATTAGCGAAATTCTGACCCAATTAGCCTTTTACGTTGGCTGGCCAAATGCTTGGAGTGCCTTCAATTTAGCTAAAGAAATTTGGAAATAAAAAACAAAAAAAAGACGTGAGACACGTCTTTTTTATTTTATAAAGTAACTTCTCCAACCAGATTTTGATTGAAGCAGTTTCTAATTTCTTCAACATCCATGCCCTGACCTAAGCACCACATTAATTTAGTGATGGCACTCTCACTTGTCATATCATGGGCACTGATGGCACCTTCAAGTAAGGCCAAGCGTCCAACTTCGTACTTAGTTAAGTCGCTTCTTTCATACAAGCATTGAGAACTGGCGATCACTGGAATGCCTTGCTTATTTAGTTCACCGATTTGTGCAACTAAGTTTCGACGAATAAAAGTCATTCCACCTAAGCCATATCCTTCAATCACAATCCCGTGACAACCACTTTTAGCTAGAGCAGCTAACAAGCTAGGATCAAAGCCTGGGAAAAGTTTAATCAAAGAAACGTTGGTATCTAATTGACTACGATAATTGCAGCTTTCATTAGAAATACGAGCATTTTGATTAAACACAATTCCCTCGCTAGTAACTTCAGCCACACAAGGTGTATTGACACTTTCAAACGCATCGAAGTTAGTAGTTCGCACCTTAACTGCACGACAACCCAGCATAATTTTTCGATTAAAAGCTAAATATACCCCTGGCTGGCAACGGTCAGCTGCCGCAAAAGCCAAACGTAAATTATCCACTGCATCAGTCAAGACAACATTAATTGGCACTTGGCTTCCCGTCAAAACTACCGGGATTTCGATATTTTGGAGCATAAATGACAGCATTGATGCCGTATAAGCCATTGTATCTGTTCCATGGCTGAGCACAATTCCATCATAATTGAGCCGTTCTTGATAAATCTTATCAGCAATAATTTTCCATTCTTCAGGTTGAATGTTCGAAGAATCTAATTGCAAAATATCTTCAATCTTGATGTCATATGGCAAATAGCCAATATTGCGAAGTAGATCATCCCCACTCTCTCGTGGCACTAATCCTTCAGCAGAAACGACTGAAGCAATTGTCCCACCAGTGGTTAATAAAAGTATTTTCTTCATAACTAATCCTTCTTTGTCAGCAACAAACTAATTGCAGTATATACCAAAACAAGCATTACTAACCATTTCAACATATAAGTATTCAATGATTTCACCACAAAGACTGCCACAAAGACACCCATCACTCCAAAAATCATAGTGAATAAGGTCACTTTTCGGCTATAAGCATTCAACTTAATAAATTGCATTGAACCTACTGGCAATGAAAAACCGCAACCACCCATCATAATTGGAAAAGCCACAATTGGATTCATCCCCAATAAGTAGATTGTCACCATCGTTGGTGCATAACAACCAATTCCGACATTGTTTAAGGCACCATAAACAAAAAGTGCCACACCAGCTAGCACCAGTTTCCAGCCAGATAACGCAGTTAAATTACCATTTGAAGGAATGACATTGAACTGACCTAATAAAATCAAAATGCTGGCAATCACTAAACCGATAGCCACGACCATTTTTAAAACTTTTTCAGGCAACTTCACTGCAAACGCTGGTCCAATATACGCACCTAACGTTTGGCAAATAATACAAGTTAGTAGTGTCCCAACGCCTACTTTAATACCACTAATGTAGCATAAAGCCATGGTAGTTGCTGGCAGGGCACAGGTTGCATTCAAAGTACCTGGTAAATCCTTCATGCTGACCCAATTTAATTTTTTATAAATGGCAGTCCCAATCGCAAAATCGGAAATTCCAAATGTTGATAAGAAAAAAATCAAAAATGAAGTAAACGGCAATCCCTTACTACTTGCCTTTTCTTGCATAAAATCTGGATGCTTTTTCAAATCCTTGATAAAGAATAAAACATACCATATATTCACAATCACCATTGCAAGTAATAAAAGATTTTTTATCATAAATTATCCCTATTCTGATCTTAATAACGAATGGGCACTATAAATCAGTACCACCAATAATATCCATTTCAACATGTAGACGTTCAAGTTTTTAACTAAAAAGACCGCTACAAAAACTCCTAGCACACCAAAAATCATGGTGAACAAGGTTACTTTTCGACTGTAAGTATCAAGCTTTACAAATTGCACCGAACCGATCGGCGTTGAAAAACTGCCTCCACCCATCATAATCGGGTAAGCGACAATGGGGTTCATCCCCAACAAATAAATCGTAATCATCGTTGGTGCATAACAACCAATCCCCAGGTTATTCAAAGCACCGAAAATAAATAAAGCAATTCCAGCAATCACCAGCTTAATTCCAGTTAAGCCAGTGGCTGTCCCATCTGATGGAATCAAGTTCAATTGCCCTAACACAATCAGTATCGAGGCTAAAATCAAACCGAATCCAACAATTCGCTTCACCGTTTTTTCAGGTAATTTCACTACCAAAAACGGTCCAATATAGGCTCCAAGAGTTTGACAAGCAATGCAAACAATTAAGGTTAACACATCGACTTGGACATTACTAATATAAGCTAGTGCCATGGTCATGACCGGCAAGGCAAAAGTTGTATTCAATGTGCCAGGCAATTTTTTGATAGAAACCCAGTTTAGCTTCTCATAAATGGCAGTTCCTAAGGCAAAATCAGAAATTCCAAATGTTGATAGGAAAAAAATTAAAAAAGCAGTAAATGGCAAGCCTTTACTGCTTGCCTTTTCTTGCATAAAATCTGGATGCCGTTTTAAATCTAAGATAAAAGCCACAACAAAATAAGCATTAAATATAATCATTGCGGCAAAAAGTGCCTGTTTTACCATAAAATCCCCTTAAAGCTATTTCTTTAACTTTATCAAAAGGATATAAAAAAAGCTAGGCCTAGAGCCTAGCTTGAAAGCGTTTAATAGTTCATGTAACGATTTCTTTCCCAATCTGAAACAGATTGTGTATATTTTGCCCATTCGTATGTCTTAGCTTCAACGTAGCTCTTTGATAAGTGACTACCTAAAGCAGCTAAAATTAATTCGTCAACCTTGAGATATTTAATGGCATTGTGCAAAGTTGATGGTAATGAAACAATCTTGCGTTCTTTTAATTCTTCTTCTGACATTTCAAAGGCATTAGTTGTAATTGGGTCAATTGGCATTTCGGCTTGCTTGATACCATCTAAACCAGCCTTTAAGCAGCAAGCTAATAACAAGTATGGGTTAGCAGTTGGATCGGCACTTCTAAGTTCTAGACGTTTACCAACTTCATCTGCATCAGGGATTCTAACTAAAGGTGAACGGTTCTTGTTTGCCCAAGAAATGTATACAGGAGCTTCAAATCCTGGAATCAAACGCTTGTATGAGTTAACAGTTGGGTTAGCCACACAAGTTAAAGCACGAGCGTGAGATAAAATTCCGTTCAAGAAGTAAAGTGCGGTATTAGATAAGCCGTATTCGCCATCCTTACTGTAGAAAGCATTTTTACCATCTTTGAATAAACTCATGTTGGTGTGCATACCACTACCAGGCAATCCTTCAACTGGCTTTGGCATGAAAGTTGCGTGTAAGCCGTGCTTTTGAGCAATTTCTTTAACGATTGTCTTAAAAGTCAAAACTTTATCAGCAGTCTTAATGGCATCGTCGAAACGGAAGTCAATTTCTTGTTGTCCAGCACCAACTTCGTGGTGAGCAGCTTCAACTTCAAATCCAATTTCTTCAAGAGTTTCTACAATTTCACGACGACACTTAGCACCAGCATCTTCGCTTACCATATCAAAGTATGAGCTTTCGTCAGTTGGTTCAGTAGTCCAATGACCATGTTCATCTTCTTTAAATAAGAAAAATTCAGCTTCAAAACCAACTTCAAAATCACTGAAGCCCATTTCACGCATTTCAGCAATTACTCGCTTCAAGTTGTTACGAGGATCGCCGGCAAATGGACTACCATCAGTGTTATGTACGCTACAAATCAAGCGACCAATGCGGGAGCCGGTTCCGTCAGTCCAGGGGAAAACACACCAAGTGTCTAAATCTGGATATAAAACCATGTCACTTTCTTCAATGCGAACATAACCATCAATACTTGAACCGTCAAAGCGGATTTCGTTAGCTAAAACTTTTTCCAATTCACTAACTGGAACTTCGACACTCTTCAAAGTACCGTTAATGTCAGTAAAGCAAAGACGTAAAAATCGAACGTTTAAGTCCTTAACAGCTTGACGAATGCTATCTTTTGTAAATTCTTTAACCATAATCTCACCTTTAATTAAAAATACCAATCAATTGGTATAGCCCTTTAGTTTAATTTAATTCCCTTAGGAATACAGAAAGTGTAGCCTATTATTTCATATTTGTCAAATTGGTATAGTGAATTTATTTTAATTTTCTAAAGGCATTTCCGAATAATGCCCCTGTTCGCTTATAATGTAGGCGGAGGGAAAGAAATGAAAAAACTAAATAGATTGTTTGAAACGGCATTCGCTCTTTTATTGTTGTTCACAACTGCCGCAAGAGTCGATGCTAGTCAAGCACAAGCCTTAGCTAAAAAGGCCTATGCCGGGAAGTCGGTCATTATCGTTGAGCACAATAAGCCCGATTTTTCTAAAAAAGACCTCTCTAAGTCAAAAGGTGCTTGGCAAGCCTATAGCAACCTCGACCGTTTGAATCGGGTCCAAGCTGCTAATGCTTTATTGAATAAAAAACTCATGCCAACAGCTAAGCGTGAGCCATTAAACGTTAACCCTACCGGTTGGCATAATAAGCGAATCTCTGGAGGCTGGCTCTTTAATCGTTGCCACTTAATCGGCTATCAATTAACTAGTCAAAACAACAATTGGAAGAATTTAATGACGGGTACTCGGCAATTAAACGACCCCGACATGTTGAAATACGAAAATATCGTTGCTAATTACGTCCGTTCAGCTAAGACACACTACGTGCGTTATCGCGTAACACCCGTTTTCCGTGGTAATGAACTATTAGCTCGTGGGGTTGAAATGGAAGGCCAATCCGTCGGTTCAAATGCCGTCAGATTTCACGTCTACATTTTCAACGTGCAACCAGGCGTTAAGTTAAATTACAAGACTGGTACAAGCAAGATAGTTGGTGATACAAGCAAAGCGAAAAAATCAATCTACAACAGCTATTACAAGCGTAGTAGTAAGACTAAGAGCAAAAAGCAAGTTTCATCCAGCGTAAAAGGTAAAATTGTCGGTAATAAAAATACCAAAATTTACCACGTACCTGGCCAATTTAACTACAAGATTAACAAATCAAACGCAGTCTACTTCCAGACTGAAGCTCAAGCTCAAAGAGCTGGCTATCGTAAATCAAAAAAATAAAATAAAAAAAGCATTTGCTTAGCAAATGCTTTTTTTATTCGCTCTTTAAATCTTCATCACATAAAGTCGTGATCATTTTCACCATCACGCCATCAAATAGCAAGCTGGAAATCAAGCCGACCACGAACATGGCCAGCTGCAATTCGATTTTAAAGTTGTTCCAGCCATAGATGAAATAACTAGAAACAAAGCCACCAATATGAGCTAAAGTTGCTCCTAACAAGACATTAGTCCAACCAAATTTTTCATAGCGACCAACAAAGCCTAATTCGTTCATTCCACCTTGGCAAATGGCTGAGACAATCGTCAAAATTCCCCATTGACCACCAACTGCCATTTCAACAACTCCGGCGATTACTTCACCAATTACTCCACTACCAAGCACTGGCACAAAATAAATTGCTAAAGGTGCCGCAATATACCAAAGGCCTGATAAAGCAGCATCCACAATTGATGCATAACCAGTTGGTGCCAATATTAATTTCAAAATATTATAGATATTATTAAAAGCATAGGTATAAACCAAGCCCAAAAAGATTCCAATTAAAGCAACTAAAATAATTGCTCTGAGATCCCATTTACGTTTCATCGCTTGCTCCCGTTTCTTTTAATTCTATTTTATATAAACCCAAACTAGCCTTTTTCACACATTCTAAAAAGGCATCATGATCAAATTTGTGATGGCTCACCATCGTGACAAATTCACCATCATCGTCGACTAATTTTTCACCAGTCAATTTAAAACCATTCCGTTGATAAAAACGCAATCGTTTCAACCGCTGTTGATAATTCTTGGCAGTTTTCACAACCGGCTCGATATCAATGACAATTTGCTTGTCAGGAAAGCGTTCATCAAGCATGGTTAAAATCTTGCTACCATACCCTTGACCACGCAATTTTTCACTCACAGCTAAATAAAGCAAATAAACGGTGTCATCATCATAGGTGACATAAGTTAATCCGCAGAACTTTTCACCATCGTAAACTGCACTAAATTCCACTTTCTTACGCAAACTCCACAATAACAAAGTCGAAGTCTTAAAGCGTTCAAACGGCGGAAAAGATTTCAAATACAAACGATGCACACGTCGATACTCTTTTGTTCCCCATCTAACGGGTTTCAATTCTAAAATAAATTAGTCCTTCTTCCCTAAGTAAATATTATTAACAATCATTGCTGTTACTAGCATAACACTAGAAATCACCATGACCAGCCAAATTCCTGAATGCATGATATTACGCATGATTGGTAACAAATTAGCCGGCAAAGTCTTAGCACTGGCAGAATCAGATAATTTACTCATCATCCCCATGGTAATATCGCTGTGTTTGGCGATCCCTAAGCCAATTTGCAAGTCAACGATTACCCCATAAATAGCTGACATTAAGGTTTGTGCCAAAATTCTCACTAAATAACTAGTTGATGTCGCCGTTGCCAAATTTTCAGTTTTAACATCAAGTTGTACTTTCAATTGCAAGCTAACAAAAATTAGTCCAACACCAATTCCTGAAAAAGCTGCCACAATAATTAAGATCCACAATGGCGTCTTAATCCCTAAAATAGCCATACCCAGTGAAGAAATTAACATACACAATAGGCCCACAAAAACCAAAAAGTGGTCAGAGAATTTTTCACGTAAACTAGCAACTGATTGACTTGCCGTGATGGAAGCAATCGAGTTAGGAATTAAAGTCATACCACCTAAAAGGGCTGAGGCACCCAATAATCCTTGAGCCCAAGTTGGTAGATAAGTGTTTACGGCAATAAAGGCACCCCAAGAGATAGCAAATAGTAAGCAATCTCCCACAAATTGGCGATTTTTGAATAATTCTAGTGGAATAATTGGGTTAGCTTGAACATGTTGTTCCACTTTGAAGAAAAATCCAGTTAAAATTACCCCAGCAATCAACAAGCCAATCACGTAAAGGTTATTCGCAATGCCAATTAATTGAATTCCCAGTAAAATCAAGGACAAGCCACCGATTAAAGTGAAGGCGCCCCAGATATCGAATTTTTTATTAGATAATGGCATCTTAGGATGATAAAAGCTAAAGAGCATCCACAAGGTCACTACACCTACTGGCACATTAACGAAGAAAACCCAATGCCATGATAAGGTATCAATTAATACCCCACCCAAAAGAGGTCCTAAAATAGCAGCCGAGTTAAAAGCACCAGTTAATAGCCCCAATGATTTGGTGCGATCTTTAATATTACTAATGATAAAACCGACAATAATATAAGGTAGACTACCCATTCCGCCGGCACCAATCCCCATGATTAGCCGAGCACAAATGAAGAAAATAATATTGGGAGCAATTCCTTGTAAAATTGATCCAATCACAAACAAACCGATTGAATAAATTAAGGCTGTTTTATTAGAAATTCTTTCAGCAATTTTTGTCCAAATCGGAACCGAGAGTGACAAACCCATCAAATAAATGGCGACCAGCCAGCCCATGAACTGAATTCCTTTTAAGTCTGCGACAATTGCTGGAATAGCAGTATTGATAATCGTACTGTCTAAACCTACCATCACATTTGACAGCATTAAGGCTGCAACGGTCAATTTCAAGCTCTTATTTGACATGACAATCCTCCTAAACTACTTAATTTTAGCATTTTCGTCAATTTTTTTGTAAAAAAATAGTGACCCGACTTCAAAAAAGTACTATACTGAAGTGTATTTTTGTATATATTTATGGAGGAATTTGACACAATGCACGGATTCATTGGAGAATTTATGGGCACATTCACCCTTATTGCTCTTGGGGTTGGTACTGGTGCCGAAGTTAATTTAAAGCGGACTGAAGGATGCCACTCAAACTGGAACTTCATCACTTTCACTTGGGGTTTAGCTTTTGCTTTCGCTATCTACGTAGCAGGTAGTTTTGGTTCAGAAGCTCACTTAAACCCTGCCGTAACTATCGCTTTTGCTTTATACAACAAATTACCAGCAAATGATGTTTTACCATACTTAGCTGGTCAATTCTTAGGAGCTTTCTGTGGTGCTGCTGCAGCTGCTATTCACTACTGGCAACACTTTAAGGCAACTAAGACTAAAGAAGATGGTAACGTTGTCGGAATTTTTGCAACTGGACCTGCTATCTACTCACCAATTAACAACTTAATGAACGAAATTTTCGATACTTTCATCTTAGTATTCGTTCTTTTGAACCTTGGTAAGTTCACTGTAGGTTTGCAGCCATTAATCATCGGTTTGATGGTTATGATGATTGGTAACTCACTTGGTGGTACTACTGGATTCTCAATGAACCCTGCTCGTGACTTAATGCCACGTTTGGCATACACTATCTTGCCAATTCCAAACAAGACTGATGCAAACTGGGGATACGCATGGATCGCTAGTGTTGGACCAATGATCGGTGCAATTATTGCGGTTGGTGCTCACAAGTTAATCCACCAATTCTTATAAGAAAAAATAAAAAAATAAAAAAGAAGGCTCAGCCTTCTTTTTTATTTTGTCAAAAACTTTCTAACTAGGAATGAAATAGCCAACGCAATTAAATCAATCACGATAAAGACAATTAATGTTAATGAATAATCACTGCCATGGCTTGTATTAGTGATAATCATAGGTCCGACAATTCCAGCTACTGCCCAAGCAGTTAAAATATATCCGTGCAATGTTCCAAGTTCAACTGTACCAAAAACATCTCCTAGGTAAGCGGGAATCACAGAAAAGCCAGCACCATAACATGATAATAACAGGCACAAAGCTAGTGAAAAGAGCAAACTTTGATGCAATAACAAAATCATCGCCAAACAAATAATATCAACCACGAAAATTAGGCTATAAGTGATTTTTCGACCTACATAATCACTGATTGAAGCCCAAACTAAACGCCCAAAGCCATTGAATAAGCCGATAATTCCAACTAAACTCGCAGCTGCGGTTACATCCATATGAACCATTGACTGAGCCATTGGTGAGGCCATTGACACCAAGCCAATTCCAGTGGTGATGTTAATAAAGAACATCAACCATAAGCAATAAAAAGCTGGCGTTTTGACTGCTTGATTTGCTCGGACTTGTCTTCCAGATAAAAGCTTAACTTTATTTTCAGGCACTTCACTAGCAGATGGCTTTCTAATAAATTGAGCCACCACGAGCATTACTAACAAGTAAATCAAGCCTAAAACATAAAAGGTCTTCACCAGGCCAATTTTAACCAATAAAACATTCGCAACATTGCTAGTCAAAAGTGCCGCAAAGCCAAAACCCATAATTGCAAAACCGGTAGCTAAACCTCTTTTATCTGGGAACCACTTAATAATAGTAGAAACCGGCGTCACGTACCCTGCTCCAAGTCCAATACCGCCGATTACCCCGTAACTTAAGTAAAGACATGCTAACGATCTAATTTCAATTGAAAATCCTGTCAAAATAATTCCTAAACCGAAAAGAATCGCCGAGATTGTTCCAGTTACTCGAGGACCGTATTTTTCAACCAAGCGTCCCATAAATGCTGCTGACGTTCCTAAAAAGAAAATCGCCAAGCTGAAAGCAAAAGTAACTGATTTAACATCCCAATTAGTTAAGCTCACAATCGGTTTGGTAAAAACGCTCCATGCATAAACTGATCCAATCATTAAATGAAGAATCACTCCACAGAGAGCTATTAAATAGCGTTTTTTACTCATACAATCAATCTTCTCCCTCTTTATGTTGTATCTATCATTTTTCAAAACACAATATATAGTATATAAGAGTCGATTAAAAATACAAGATGGATTTTTTGAAAATCAAAAAACTCTAGGAAATTCCTAGAGTTTTTATTTTTTATTTCTT
Organism: Lactobacillus sp.; assembly: GCA_030530865.1. Taxonomy (GTDB): domain Bacteria; phylum Bacillota; class Bacilli; order Lactobacillales; family Lactobacillaceae; genus Lactobacillus. The sequence continues at coordinate 44,650 of JAUMUC010000001.1, read as the reverse complement.
GCTCTTCTTAGCTTTCTTAGCATGCTTCTTTGACTTCTTAGCTTTCTTAGTGCTCTTCTTTGACTTCTTAGTAGTTTTCTTAGCAGTCTTCTTAACAACTTTCTTAGCAGTAGTCTTCTTAGCTACAGTTGCTTTTGGAGCAGCAGCTTGAGTAGTAGTTGCAGCAGCTTGAGTTTGAGCTTTAGTTCTAGTCTTGAAGCTTACACCGTAAGTTGGGTAGTCAACAAGTGAAACACCGTCAACACCTAAGTAAACTTCGTCTTCAGGAATAGTGTCCTTGTCAGGAACACCGTAGCCTAAGTAGTGGAAGAAACCGTTTTGGTCTGAAGCAACACCCCAAACTTCACGGTACTTAACTGGAGTGTTCTTTACGCTTGAGTCCATGTCAACAAGGAAGTTAGTTGCGTGGCCCCAGTTACTTGCTGAGTCATCGAATAACATTCTGATGATACCGTCGAATGCCCACTTCTTAAGGTCGTTCATAGTAACAGTACCTTGAGCAGTTGAGTAAATTTGAGCGGTTCTCTTACCAGTTTGTCCATTAGTAGTGTAAAGGAATACGTTTGGACCCATTGAGATGTTTTCTGAGTAACCCATAAGTTGCTTTGACTTTTGGAAGTTACGTAATTCTGCACTGTTGTGGCTCTTGTTGTCGATACCATCACCAGCAGCGTTTACTTCCCAAACGTTCCAGTTCTTACTTACGTAGGCTTGGTCAACATCGTCTTTAGCTAACTTAACTGAGTCATCAGTTACGTAAACTTGCTTTGAGCCGAATTGGCTTCTTAAGTTGTTGATGATTGAAGCAGTGAAGTTTGACAATTCCTTGGCTTGACCATCAGTCAAGTGCTTGTAGTCGTTAACTACTTCTTGCTTGTCAGCATCAACATCGTGGTAGATAACTTTGCGAGGACGCTTGCCTTGGCTACTGTTATCTTCAGTAGTGTATTGGTTGAACAAACCTTGAGCTTTGTTTTCAACATCTGAAGCACTACCGTTGCCATTAGCAAAGTTCTTAACTGCGTTGATGTAATCACTTGAAAGGGTGATCTTGTTAGCATCAGCTGCGGCATCAACCGGAGTGATGTTTTGATTTGCGTTATTTTCTTGAGATTGAGTTGTGATAGTTGAATTTGTATCAGCTTTAACTGTGTTAACAGTCATGCCAGTTGCTAAAGCAAGTGCTAATACTGCAACTCCTAACATTCTATTCTTTCTCATTTTTCCATTTCCTCCGATTGATCCTCTTTTCATTTTAAATAATAACATTATTTAAAAAATATGCAAGAATAAAAATCGAAAAAATCACATTTTTTAAAATTTATTGATCAATCCTCTTAGTATAGACAGGTTTTTTGCAAGCAAAATTTATTTTATGTTTCTTCAAAATCCTATTAAATCAAGCTTTGTTTGGTATATACCCAGAATTTTAAAATTATAATATCAATTATTTTAAATAATGTTCTTGAATTTTGCAGTAAGTTTTATATAACAAAGTAATTTCTATTGTCTGTGAAAAGATCACAAAGTAACTAGTGAATTTTATAAAATGCAGTATTTATTATTTTAAAATTCAAAGCAAATTTAAACTTTGTTATTTAAAATATTTGATTTTTATGTCATGGTTTCAAGCCACAAATAATAAGTAGTTAACCGTTTTCATAAATTTGGCTTTTTCAAAAGTATTTTGACAATTCAAAAACAAAATGCAAAAAACTTGCACAATATTTTGTGATTTGACTCGCAAACTTTGTGAATTTTTCACAGATTTTCGGGAAAAATAATAGGCATAACAGCAGTTATGCCTATTAAATATCGTGATTAATTACAGAACAAAAATAACAAAAATAAAAAAGCAGTCATTAGATAACTGCTTTTAATTATTTACCCCACATAAAGACTTTCTTATATGTAAGAGTTTTATTCCATTTCTTGAGTCGAATACCAAATTCATTCTTTAACTTCTTATTAGCATACTTCTTACCAATGCTCTTGCTCTTAAAGAAGTTACCCATGTTATAAACGCTAACTGTGGTTGACTTAAACTTCTTAGCACCGACAGACAAGTAATTGTAAGTTCTACCATTTATTCTAGTCGACATGAAGGCAATCATCGTTGGAGCTCCAACACTAGCAATGGAGATTTTTGAATATGGTCTCCAATAATTATCCATATAGATCATATTTAATGATCTCTTCTTATAGGTAGATTTCTTTCCTTTAATATATTTGTCAGCTAACTTAGTCTTAACAAATTTACCAGCACCCCATGATTGAACAGGCTTAATATAAGGAAGAGCTGCTAAATAAACTTCGTGATCAGTTGCAGAATACTTAGTAGTAAAAGTATTATCATCCCGCATCAACATCAAGTTAGCTTTTTGATTGCCATACTTAATAGTATGTTTCGTAATCACGATCTTGCGATTGCCACAATACCAAGTACCAATCCACTTCTTTGGGAAAGTAATCAAACCTTTGTTAAAAAGCACACCCTTTTCTGGGTATTTACTAAACATGGTTTCAATAACTTGATTACGGATCTTTTTAATCGTATCAACTTCACTACGAGTGTAGTGAGCATTTTTTACATAACTACTGTAATCTTCATTATCATATGGATTCGTATAATCATATTTTGAATTGTAGTAAGTGTCCTTGGCTGGGAAACGGCTTGCTTTAGGTAAACTTGAAGATGAGCTTGCCGATTGACTATTAGTAGTAGAAGAAATCACTGCTGGGTTGCTAGAACTTTCTTGAGAACTAACCGCTTGTTCTGAACTACTACTTGATGATAAAAAGTCATCTGCTGGATTGGCTTGAGCAGCGAAAGCTACTGAAATAGAAGTCGCCACTAAAACTGCAGAAACTGAAGTCACAATCGCCTTACTAAATTTATTCATAAATTCCTCCTAGCTATCGAATAAAACGATAACTTTTGTTTTGATTATACACCTATTTTATAGGAAGAAACTTCTTCAAAATATTAAAAAAGACATAACTTAATGTTATGTCTTTTTGGTTTAAAGTTTATTCATTTGCTCACCAAAGTAGTAAGCGATAGCGATAAAGAGACATCCAGCAACTCCGCAAAGTTGCATCTTCCAACTAATCGTCAAGTAGGCAATATATTCTCTTAAAAAGGCATTGATAGTAAAGTACAATTTACTCTTCGCACCATAACCTAAGCATTTAAGTCCTTGCTTTCTAGCTAGAACTAAAGCCCGATAAACATGGTAGGAATTAGTTACCACGGCAAATTCACCATGGTCTTCATCCATTAACTCTACTGAAAAGCGGAGATTTTCATCAGTATTACGTGCTTGATCTTCAATAATCACATCATCTTCAGGTACACCCTGACTAATTGCATATTTAGCCATGGCCACCCCTTCAGCTACTTGTTCATCAGACCCGCGTCCACCAGTCATAATCAACTTAGCATTAGTTTGTTCCTTATATAAAGCAATACCTCGATCGATTCTAGCTTTAAGTAGTGGCGTCACCTGATCACCATTGACCCATGCCCCAAGCACAACGATATATTTAAAAGTATGCTTTCTAAAATGAACCAAATTCAATAATGAAGTAAACAAATACATCAATAAGATAAATAAAGCCCAATAAGTCAAAGCAAATAAGAATACTCTAAAAGCTAGTTCGGCATTATTACTATCCCAGACGAATGAGAAAAGCCATGGTTCAAACAACAAGAAGAGTCCGAAGAAAAGTGCCAGTAAATTACCGATACCAAAACCTTCTCTTTTAATCAAAACAATTCCGTTATAGATTAACAAGATAATGGTCCCGTAAATTGCCCCAACAATTGCCATGACGGCTAATGCAAATAAAACAATCAGCCAAAAATGACTTGTTGGGAAACGATCTGCAACATTAACTAATAAGATCCCAAGTCTAATCAATAATGCCAAGGCACCATTACTAGCAGCAATTCCAGATAAAATCGTTTGCCGATAATATTTCAAGGAAACGCCCAACAAAACGAGCGAGATAATTAAATATGAATCAACAATTACATAAAACATGATACTTACCTATCAAAAAAGCACTCTGATAGATTGCTTTAGCCTAATTAATACCTTGCATTAAGCCGTGAATTCTCTTAGATAAGAAGAATAAAATCACACCAAACAAGATACTTACAACACCAACAGCTAAGAAGTAATTTACTTCAGTAGTAGGTTTGTAAAGCTTAACAGTTTGGGCAGTCACAGCTTGACCTACTGAGTCAGCCATGTACCACAAACTCATCATTTGTGACTTAAATGCAGCTGGAGCCAACTTAGTAGTTACAGATAAACCAATTGGTGAGTTCAACATTTCACCAATTTCTACTAAGAACCATGAACCAACTAACCACCATGGGCTAACCTTTGCACTAATACCAAATAATTGAACTGGAATTGCCATCCATGCGTATGACAAACCGGCAAAGACCAAGGCCCAAGCAAACTTACTTGGTGAAGTTGGTTGATTCTTCCACTTACTCCATAAAGCAACAAAGACTGGAGTCAAAAGCATGATGAATAATGGGTTCAACAATTGGAAGTTAGCAGCTTGCAATGGGAAACCAGCAATACTCAAACGAGTTTGGTTAGCAGCAAACAAAGCTAAAATAGTTGAGCCTGATTCTTCAATACCCCAGAAAATTGCTGCAGCAATAAACAATGGAATGTAAGCCCAAACACGGCTCTTTTCAACCTTAGTAACTTTATCACTAGTCAACATCATTACGAAGTAAACAATTGGCATAATAATTGCTACCACAGTAATCACGTTAATTACATTTTCAATGTTCAATGTGTGAGTCAATTGCATAATTACCATCACAATAATTAAAGCAATAATTCCCACTACAAATCTTACAACAGCTTGCTTCTTTTCAGCTTCATTTAATGGATCGTTAGGCTTCAAAGATTCATCACCCAAATATTGATGACCAGCAAAGCTGTAGTGAATTAAACCAATGAACATACCGATTGCAGCTAATGAGAAACCTGCGTGGAAGTTCATTTGGTTACCGAACAAGTGTAAACCAAATCCAGTAGATGCCCATGGTACAAGCACAGGTGCCAAAACCGCACCAACGTTAATACCAAAGACAAACAAACTAAATCCAGCATCACGACGGTTATCATTCTTATCGTAAAGGTCCCCAACCATTGAAGAAGCACTTGGGTTCAACAAACCAGAACCTAACACGATAAAGACAATTGACAAGTACAAAGCCGGCTTTCCAAATGGTAATGACAAGCAAATGTGACCAAGCATGATCAACAACCCACCAATAAAGGTAGTCTTACGTGCACCCCATACTCTATCTGCCAACCATCCACCAAGAATAGTAGAAATATATACTAAAGCTCCGTAGATAGACATAATTGACGCAGCAAGAGTTTGGCTCATGCCTAATCCACCTTGTTCTACTGCATAGTACATGTAGAACAAGAGAATAGCTCTCATTCCGTAGTAACTAAATCTTTCCCACATCACTGTAGAGAACAAGATTGACAGACCACGAGGTTGACCGAAAAAGGCCTTGTCGTTGTCCACTTTTTTCATAATAAAAATCCCCTCAAAAAATTAAATATACGTTAAAATATTACTCTCAATACTTAACGTTGTCAAATTATCTTATTTTTTGTTACCGGGGTAAGGGGTTAAGGTCAACTCCCCATGAGTATATTCAGCCAAGAACACATCCCTAATTTCAGAAATGCCCTTAGCCTCTAATTCTTCTAACACCCATTCTTCAGGCTTATCAATCAATTCCAAGACATCTTGGTTCAACTGACCGTCCACAATCAATGGAAAACGCAATGATTCCTCACCGTATGTAATCACAACGAACTGACCACTTTGATCAACAATTGCACTCTTAACTTGGCTCACTTCTTGAACACCACGAGCCCGCAAGTTCATCATAATTTCATTAGCAGAAATCCGTTGCTTCACACAATTTTGGGTATTAATTTTACCATTCTTAATCACGCTAACTGGACGACCATCAACCAGCATTCTAGCCCAATAAAAGCGTTCCTTAAGCACCTTGATCACAAACACAACCAAAGTCCAAATCAGCAAAATCACCGCAAACTGCATAACGGAAATTGCTTCATTATAAATAATTCCCCCAAGAATCGCACCAAGTACATAGTTCTGCACTTGGTCAATCGCAGATGTTGGAGCTAAATTTTTCTTACCGAACAAATTGATCTGCAAGATTAAAGCCAGCATCCCCACGACAAACTTAATCGTAATTAATTCGTAATCCATAATCCACCTCTACCTATTGTAAGTAACATTATCTGCATTCAATAAATTAACTTCGACCAAGCTATAACTTATCTGATTGCTATCAATATCAATCCGATAATACTTGTCATTTATTTTAAAAATCATCCCCGAAGTCACATGAGTTTGATTCACCCACAAATCCTTCGTTGGCACATTTTCATTTTTAGCAACACGTTTCATAAAGTCAGCCATTTGAGCATAAGCTGTATTAGTTGCCTTCACTTGAGACAATTTTTCTGATTGCATCAAGAAAAAAGTAGCCAAAATCAAAGCAAGAATTGTGGCAATATCACGGTATTTAATTTGATTTCGATTGCGTAAATAAAGCCAGATTGAATAAATAATCCCACAAAAGCCAGCAAACATTAGCAAGATAAACCAAATATTATTTGAATGTGACATCTTGAGCATATAGTTGTAAGAATATAAATTCATAATTTTCCTTCCTTATTCTAATTTATTCCTTATTATATCAAATAGTGTCAAATATAATTTTGAATACATTAATTATAAGTAAAGATTTATGGTAGAATTTAATGGTATTTCAGGCTTTTTTTGGAGGAAAAACATGAATAAGAGTTTAAGTAACTTTTACAACAAAACCAAAGAGTTTTTTAAGCACAATTATAAAATACTGTTACTATTTTTGATTGTTAGCATTTTGAATTCGTTTGCTACTATTCATCTTAATATGATAGTTCAATCTGATGATCAAACTTTCCACTTTTCAAGAATTGAAGAATTATATCAAACCTTCATAAGCGGTGGATTTCAACCATATATAGCAACTAGAACTGCTAATCTTCTTGGATCTGCAGTAATGAGTATGTATCCTAAATTAGGAAGCTATTACTTTGCTATCTTAAGATTAATTTTTAGCAACCCTGTCACTTGCTATAATGCTGGTATGGTTGGGATTTCTTTCTTAACAAGTATTTCTTGCTATTATAGTTATTTATCAGTTATCAAAAATAAGCTACAAGCTACTACATTTGCATTAATTTATATAACCTCTGTAACTTTTTTTGATTATCTATACTCAAGTTTTGATTTGGGAAATATCTTCTCTTTCATGATTTTCCCAATTGCTTTTGCTGGATTATATCATTGGTTAACTAAGTCAAAATACAAAATGTTAGCTTGTGGTATAAGCTTAATAATTCTTTCTCACATACTTTGTTCACTATTCACTTTATGCATGTTTGCAATTTTGACATTAATTAACATTAAAAAAATTGACAAGCAAAAGTTAATTGCACTTGGTAAAGCTATTGGATTAACAGTTTTAATCACCTCAAGTTTTTGGATCCCATTTATGCTATTTGACTTTTTCAGTTATAGCAAATTAAGTCCTTTATATGAGCCACAACTTGCTGGTATTGATTCTTATCAATTATTTACTACTGTATTTACCAATCAACTAAATATCCAATACGCATTCTCAGTAATTACCGTAATAGCAATCATTTTAGGCTTTATTTTTTACAAGAAACTAAACAAATTATCAAAATATAGTCTCTGGATTTCTTTCTTAACTATGCTGTTTAGTTCAAGAATAGTGCCTTGGAATTTAATCGATTTAACACCTGTACACTACATCCAATTCACTTGGAGATTTTATATTTTTGTACAATTTTTCGGATCTGTTTTGTTAGCTAATTTAATATCACTATTACCTCAAAACAAGCGAAAAATAAGAATTGCTGCTATATCTTTATTATATATTTGCTTAGCTGTATCTTCTTGCAACTTACAATTGCAATTAATCAAAAAGTCTGAACCAGGCTTACCAGTTAAAAAGCTTTTAACTTACAAAAATCCATATGTCAACTATTCAAATGTGGCATATTTAATTGAATCACCAAAACAATACAATAGGATGATTAAGTACCTTAATGTATTAGAATATTGGCCAATTAATTCTCTTAAAGTTAAAAACATCATCTTTTTTAATTCAAACAGAATAATAACCGACAAAAATAAATACATTAGAACTAGACTTGCTCCATTTAATAATGGAATAAGTATTAGTTTTAAGAACAAAAAAGCAATTTCTAAACTAGAATTACCTTTTGTTCTTTATAACAAGAACTACACTGTAACTGTTGATGGTAAATTGGTTGAAACCAAAATCGGAAAACATGATTTAGCTGAATTAAATGATGTTTCTGCCGGAAACCATAAAGTAGTTATCAAGTTCAAAACCACTTTATTGAATATTACGATCTTGAGCTTAACTATTATTGGACTAGTTCTTCTGTTCGTAATTAAATAGGGGTAAAAAATGAAAATTATTAATCAAATTAAAAAAATTTCACTAAAGCAAGTTGCTTTATTTCTGATTATTGCTATTTTTATCAACTTTTTGTACTTTATGCAGGGTGCAATTATCGGTGCACATGATTTACCATTTCACTACCAAAGAGTAAATGACTTGGTTAAAAACATTCAACACTTTAACTTTAACCCAGCTATTAATACTTACTCTTTCAATCTAGTTGGTTCTGCGGTCGCTTCAACATATCCTCCACTACCACTTTATGTCTGGGCAATTTTATTATTAATCTTTCAAAATGGTGTATTAGCTTATGACTTGTTTTTACTAGCAACTACACTTGTATTATTAGTAACAACTTATTACAGCTTTTTATCTGTTTTCAAAGATCAAAAAAATCAAGCATTAGTAGTAGCAACCGCTTATGCATCTTGCAGTATGGTTGGATATTATCAATATATATCTGGTGACCTCGGTGCTGTTTGGGCACTGGGATTTGCACCTTTAGCATGTGCAGGACTATATCATTTATTTAAAGATAATAAATACCAAATGCTTTCAATAGGAATGAGTTTGATGATCTTATCCCACCTATTGAACTCTTTAATTTTGGCATTCAGCCTTCTCATTGTCTTGATTGTTGAATTTAGAAAAATCAAATTAAACTTTTTGATTTCATTAGCTAAATCTATTGGCTTGTCTCTATTATTAACTTGTGCATTTTGGATAAAGCTTTTAATTATTGTCCTATCTTCTAAAATGTATACACCAAAATCCTTTGGGATTTTATATGGTATTAACTTAGAAGGGGTTTATAATGATATTTCTGCATTAAACTACAGATGGGACATCACGGTAATCGCCGTATTGGGGTTAATTTTATCGATACTCTTTTTCAAGAGATTACCTAAACTATTGAAAATTTGTTCAATAGTTTCTTGGATAATAATGTTTATTGCCTCAGCTTTTGTGCCTTGGGAATATTTTCAAAACACTCCTCTAGGTTCACTTCAATGGACAACTAGACTGCTAATCTTTCCTGAACTAATTGGTTGTTTATTATTTACCTACATCGTCTTTTTGTTGTTTGCTAAAACTTCTAAGTCAACAAAGATTGTTACAGCTATCTGTATGGCAATCATCTTACTTTTAAACTTATCATTGCAAAGCGAATTCTATAATTTTGCTAAGTCTACCCCTGATCTGACTCACATGTGGACCCAAAAAGAAGGATTTCAAGATAAAGATGGTAGACGTTTCTATAGATTAAGTAATAACGATCAAATCAATAATATTTTATGGTACGATGATGCTTATGATTATTTACCACTAAAAACATTGCCTGTATTTGATCAAATTCAATTTCCAATCAATAATTCTGTAGACTTTAATGGCCAGGCTAAATTCAAGGTTAATACAACAGCTAAACCTGATGGTGCAACCATGAAATTTAATACAACAGAATACTTTGACAATATTGAATTACCATTTATCATCTACAATGGTAATTACAAAATTACTCTTGACGGTCAAAAAATAGCTGTCCAAAAGGGAAATCATTCATTATTGAGACTCAATAATCTCAATCCTGGTTCTCATACTGTTGAAGTAACATATGGTGGAATCGCATGGACATATTTGAAATGGGTTTCTTATATTATTACCATTTGGGGATTAATTCTATTAATCAAACCTAACTTAATAAAAAGCAAAAAAGAAGACTAAGAGTCTTCTTTTTATTTTTCAAAATTATAATCAATGCTAATGAAAAACTTTGATGTATCTATTTTGTGGTAAAATTTAAAAGTATTTAAAGTCTTTTTTTGGAGGAAAAGAATGACTGATTATTATAAAAAACACAAAAAAGCATGTGATCGACTAAGCTTAATAGCTTTTTTTATCGTGTTGGCATGTTTAATTAATTTTCAATATATCAGAAATTTTGCTATTTTAGGTGCACACGATTTACCCTTTCACTATCAACGGGTAAATAACCTTATTCATAATATTGAAAATTTTAATTTTAACCCATTAATTAATACTTATTCATTTAATTTAATAGGCTCAGCAGTAGCATCAACTTATCCCAATTTAGTCATCTACATCTGGGCAATCTTAATTTTAATTTTTCAAAATCAAGTTTTAGCTTATCTTTTATTATTGTTATTAACAACATTCGTTGTATTAATTAGCACATATTATAGTTTTTTATCCGTTTTTCCAGATAAAAAATTAGAAGGAATTTTATCTGCAACAGCATTTGCATCATGTTCGATGATCGGTTATTACCAATATATTTCTGGTGACCTTGGAGCGGTATGGTCAATCGGATTAATGCCAATGGCATGTGCAGGATTATATCATTTAATCACCAACAACAAATACAAGATGTTGAGTCTGGCAATGAGTTTATTGGTTTTAACTCACATTCTTAATACTCTAATTGTTGCGTTCACTTTATTGATAATTCTTTTGATAAATTTCAAAAAAATCGATTCAAGATTAATCAAATCTTTATCAAAAGCTATTGGTATTACAATATTACTTACTAGCATTTTTTGGATTAAATTAGCCACAATTATGTTATCTACTAAGATAGATACACCAAAATCTTTGAATTTATTGTGGCCAATGCAAGTTAATATTATTTGGGATTCAATCACTTCTTTTACTTATAGATGGGACATTACTTTGATTGCGGTCCTTGGACTAGTAATTGGATTGATGCTTTTTAAAATCTTACCTAATGTTTTAAGAAGCTGTGTACTTACCTCCTTTATAATTTTGCTTTTAAGTTCAGCACTTGTACCTTGGAAAGCCCTTGAAAAAAGTCCATTGGGAATGATTCAATGGGTAGCTCGTATTTTGATATTTCCAGAGCTAATTGGTTGTATAGTTTTCAGCTTTGTTTTATTACAAATTTTCAAAAATAAATTAGCTAAATATAAAACATGGGCATTCTGTGTACTATTTTTGGCAATCTTAGGAATTAATTTTAGTATCCAAACTCAGTTTTACGATTTTTCAAAGGATGATACCGAATTAAATCAAATGTGGACTGGCTCTAATCCTTTACCAACTAGAGATGATAGAAGAAGCTACAAATTAATCAATAATGATCAAATCAACAGTATTTTATGGTACATAGATGCAACAGATTATTTACCAGTTAAAACCTTAAAAGTATACAACAAGATAGTATATCCATTTAATATGTCTATAAATGCTAAAAATAAAACTGCTTTTAAAGTTGACGCAGTAGCTAAACCTGATGGATCCACTTTGAAGTTTGATGCAAATAAAAACTACAAAGAAGTTGAATTACCTTTCGTTTTATACAACAAGATGTATAAAGTTACTTTAGATGGTAAGCCTGTAAAGACTATTATTGGTAAACATGCATTATTGCAATTAAACAATGTGCGTAAAGGCCATCATACAGTTGAAGTTGTATATTCCAACATCAAATTAACAATGATCAAATTAGTTTCAGCAATCTTATTTGTAATCGGACTAATTGGATTAATTGGGCCTGAATGGTTTAAAAAGATTATCAAATCTAAGAAACTAACAAAATAAAAAAGGAAAACCGTTTGGTTTTCCTTTTTATTTACCAATTTTTCTCAACATCAGGTGCATTTCTCTTCACCAGTACTTTACCATGGCGAATGCTATATAGCACCGTTGCATCCCCAACCAGTGCTCCATAAAAGTCAGAACTACCAACAATGACACAATTTGCTTCATTGCCTTCTTTAATCCCGTAATCCTTAACATTCAAGGTACGACTAGCATTAGTAGTGACTAGCTTATATGAATCAACTAGCTGTTGATGTCCCATCAAGTGGCAAGCATATACTCCCATCTTTACCACGTCAATCATGTTACCTGTACCCAATGGATTCCATGGGTCTTGGATATCATCTTCACCAAATGAAACATTAATTCCATTAGCTAATAGTTCCTTCACTCTGGTGATACCACGTCCCTTAGGATATGTGTCAAACCGTCCACCTAAGTGCATGTTAACTAGTGGATTAGCAACGAAATTAATGCCACTCATTTTGAGTAATCGCATTAATTTGCAGACATAAGCATCGTTATATTGAGCCATGGCGGTGGTGTGACTTGCAGTTACTCTCGCTCCCATGCCACGTTCGTACGCCTCTGTTGCCAAATACTCAAGGTTTCTCGTGTTAGGATCGTCAATTTCATCACAGTGCACGTCAACTAGCTTGTCGTATTTTTCAGCTAGTTCCATCAAGAACGCTACCGATCTTCGACCATAGTCGGCATTGAATTCAAAGTGCGGAATGCCTCCGACAGCATCTACCCCTTCTTTGACTGCAGTCGTCATCAAGTCCTTGCCGTGTGGAAAGCTCAAAATACCTTCTTGTGGGAAGGCAACTAGTTGTAAGTCTGCAATATCCTTAACTTCTTCTCTAACTTCTAAGAGTGCCTCTAATGCCGTTAATTTTGGATCAGTAACATCAACATGACTTCTGATATATTGAATGCCGTTTGATGCCATTAATTCAATTGATTTTTTTGCCCGCTTTTTTACATCATCCTTGGTTAAACTCTTCTTACGTTCACTCCAAATTCTTATTCCATCAAATAAAGTTCCCGTTTCATTCCATTCAGGTTCTCCAGCAGTTAAAGTTGAGTCCAAATGAACATGGGAATCAATAAACGGTGGCAGTAATAATGATCCTTTACCATCAATTACTTGGCCAGTTCCGTTAATTTCGTCCGCAATGCGGTAAAAACGACCATCACGGATTTCAACATCTTGTAATTTAGGATTGTTTTCAATGTGAACGTTTTTGATAATCATGGTTATTTTCTTTCTAATACCTTTGAAAGACCTAGGTATAATCCAGCTGAAATGATCATATCAATGAAGGTAAAGCCAATACTGTTAACAAAGATGGCTTGCTTACTTAATAATAAGAATAAGCATACCCCAACGATGAAAGTGATGATCGCACTTGGGTTAAAGCCAGCCTTGTACCAGTATTTACCATTTACTTTACCAAATTCATTTGGATCATAGTTGCGTTTTGCCTTAATGTAAAAGTCGGCACAAATGATGGCAATTGTTGGACCTAGTACCATTGCTACGTAGTCTAAAAAGGCTTCAAACGTATCTAAGAATGAACCGATGAAAAGTGGAATGAAAGTTACCAGTGTTGCTAACCAAACCACAATCCACAATGATTTCTTTAAGGATAATTTTGGTTGAATGTTTGATAAAGCTGATCCTGCTGCTAATAAGTTAACCGCGTTTGCTGTCATTGACGTTAAGACGATAACAATTAAAGCAACGATTCCTAAGCCTAATTTAGATGCAATTGTACTTGGGTCTGAATTTGCTGAATCATAAACGCCTGAAGTAATCGCAATGGAAATAGTTGAAATTAAACCGATAAAAGCAAACCAAACTACCCCAGTCAAGGCACCAAGAAATGGCATTACCGTTGAATTGTGACGCTTTTTAGTATATCTAGTAAAGTCAGCTCCTGCCGTTACCCAAGCTAAGTTAAACGCTGCTACATAGTCAATTGCTGATCCTAAAGCCATCTTTGACTTAGCTGGAACTTGCCAATCAATAATTTGGTGCATTGATACGGTTTTGAACACGGCGACTGATTCCCAAATTACGAAAATCATAACCAGCACAATCCCGATTCTTTCAATCAGACGAATTGATTTTTCACCAGAAGCAATGGAAAGGATGTGCAAGACACTCATCACTACAATTCCTAAGATAACTCCCGCTTGGCTATCTTTACCCCAGCCAAAGAGGTCAGTCATAATCAAGGCAACTGATTGAGCAGCGATGAAAGTGTTAACCGAGGTCCAACCGATAAATTGCGTTAAGTTGACCACAGATGGAACATAACTACCACGTTCCCCAAATGAGGCCCGACTAAGTCCCATTGTAGAAACCCCGGTTTTGTATCCAATATAGCCGACTAAACTCAAGAAAACATATGAAATGGCAGATGAGAGTACCATCACATGCATGGCGGTTAAAAAGCCACATGCAGCTAATACACCACCGACAAACCAAGTACCATTGTTGGCATTGGCTCCTACCCATGTAGCAAACATATCCCAAGTGGTCGTTTGCCGTTCTGCTTTTGTTGTTGGTTTAAGTTCCATTTGTGCACTCCTTTTCATGTACAAAAAAAGCACCTAGTTAATCAACTAGGTGCTTTTGCTTTCTCTCAAACTGTTTGAACGCAAACACAATGAAAGGCAATGATGTTAACTTTAATTACCTGTTGATTTGTCAGGTCTTTCTGTTAAATCATATTCTATTTCATATGTCTCGTTGATTATTATAATGAATTATCAAGAGATATCAACACGTCCAAACTGCTAGAGCGATGCGTTTTAGCGACTTTTTCTTTATTAAATAATCACTGTTATTTAAAGAAACTATTGATTAACTTAAATCTTTAGATATTCGTATCTGCAAAATATTTTTTAAATTTTTTAGTTATTTAAAAAATAAATTAACGTTTGTAGTTCTGTCGCTAAATCGACGTTCTGTAATTTCACTTCTGCGGGCAATTGCAAACGAGTCGGCGTGAAGTTCATAATTCCACGAATTCCTGCTTCATAAAGCTTTTCCGCCGTCTTTTGAGCAACTGCAGCCGGTACCGCCAAAATAGCGATACTAATTTCTTGATCCTGAATTTGTTTTTCTAAATCCCCAATCTCATAAATCGGAATTCCGCTAACAATGCGATTGGTAATCGTTTCATCCACATCAAAGGCACAAGAGATGCGAATGTTGTTGGTCCGTTTAAAGTTGTAGTTAAGTAAAGCTCTCCCCATGTTACCTACTCCTACTAAGGCAACATTTTCAAGTTGATCTTGATTCAAGAGTTGCTTAAAGAAACTTAACAACTTCGGCACGTCATATCCGTAGCCTCTTTTACCTAAAGCTCCAAAATAAGAAAAGTCTCTTCTAATTGAAGCACTGTCAATCTGTAGTGCTTGTGAAAGTTCTGTAGATGAGACACGTTCGACACCTTCAGATTGCAAACCGACTAAACAGCGATAATACAAGGGTAAACGCCTTGCGGTTGCCTTAGGAATTTTTACATCCAATCTATTTTCCTCCAAATTTCACTAACTCACTTTCACCTTAATAATAATCATTCTCAAGTTACTGTGCAAGAGTATGTTAAAATAATTGCAGGTGAAGATATTATGATTATTGCTCAAGGACACGAATTAGAAAAACAATTTGGATCAACCACTCTTTTTTCACATGTGAATTTTTCTATTAAGAAAGATAGTCGCATAGGTCTAGTAGGACCTAATGGAGTTGGTAAAACAACCTTGTTGAAAATTTTGATGAACCAAGAAAGTGCCACTCATGGCGATTTTTCGGTCAACAAGGGTGTTAGTGTGGGCTATTTAGCTCAAGAAAACATTTTAAAGGAAAGTAATACCGTTTTTAGCGAAATGGAGCAAGTTTTCTTACCTTTGATTAATCAGGGTAAGGATTTACTCAAGTTGCAAGAAGCAATGGCTGACGATCCGCAAAATAAGGAATTACTTGAAAAATATGATAAGCAACAATTTGCTTTCGAACAAGCTGGTGGTTATACCTACCAAACAGATATCAAGTCCATCTTGCAAGCCTTCAAGTTCGATGACAGTATGTGGACTTTAGAAATTGCTAGCTTGTCGGGTGGTCAGAAGACTCGCTTGGCTTTTGTAAAATTGCTCTTAGAAAAGCCCGATTTATTGCTTTTAGACGAACCAACTAACTACTTAGATTTAGAGACTTTAGATTGGTTAGAAGGCTTTTTAAAGAACTACCCTGGAGCAATTTTTGTTGTTTCTCACGACCAATACTTCTTGGATCGATTAACGACAGAAACTTTCGAACTTAATCATGGTAGTTTGACATGCTACAAAGGTAACTATTCAGCTTTTCAGGCACAAAAGGCCCTAGAAGAACAAACGCAATTAGCTAGTTACGAAAAGCAACAAGCCAAAATTAAGCGTGAAGAAGAATTCATTCAAAAGAATATTGTGCGTTCTTCAACTACTAAAAGAGCTCAAAGTCGCCGTAAGCAACTTGAAAAGCTCGAATTGATCGAAAAGCCTCAAAATGATCAAGTAGTGAAAATCCGCTTTTCACAAAATCGGCCAACTGGTAAAGAAGTGCTAGTGATTAAGGACCTGGCAACTGGCTATGATTCAGTGATGTTGCAGGGCTTAAATATGCAAGTCAATAAAGGCGACCGGGTGGCTATTATTGGGCCTAACGGTATCGGTAAGTCGACTTTGCTAAAGACAATTGTCAAAGAAATTCCCGCTAAGGCTGGGGAGATTAAATATGGTGCTAACCTAGACCTTGGCTACTATGACCAAGAGTTGAAGCGTCTAGATCCTAAAGAGAACGTTTTAGACACAATTTGGAATCGTCATAAGGATATGCTCGAAAAAGATGTCCGTTCAATTCTGGCTAGCTTTTTATTCAAGGCTAGTGATCTAGAAAAGTTAACTTCTACCCTCTCTGGTGGACAAAAGGCTCGATTAACTTTGACTTTGCTCAGCTTAGAACATGATAATTTACTCATCATGGACGAACCGACTAACCACTTGGACTTGGATAGTAAGCAAGTACTTGAAGATAGTCTGAAAGATTATGATGGTACCTTGCTCTTCGTTTCTCACGACCGGCACTTTATCAACAAATTGGCTACTAAAATTTTAGTGTTAGATCACCATCAAAGCCATTTTTATGAAGGTAACTATGAAGACTACTTGCGTCATCAAATTGTCCCAGAAGAACACGTCGAAGCGGTTAAGGAAGAAAGCCAAGAAAAGCTGAGTTATCAAGAACAAAAGAAACGTGACTCAGAAAAACGAAAGCTCGAAAGAACCATTAGCCAATGCGAAAATGACATCGATCGCCTAGAAGCAGAAAAAGCTGAACTAGAAACTGAGATGGCTAAACCTGAAAATGCGGCTAGTTTTGATAAATTAGGTCCATTGCAAGAGCGGATTTCGGAAATTGAGCTTGAAGTGCAAAAATTAACCGATTTATGGGAAGAAACTTCGATGCAACTTGAAGAATTTGAATAAATAAAAAAGATCTGAATTTGTTCAGATCTTTTTTCTATGCAAAATATGAGTCGGCGTAAGGTAATTCGAGACTTGGATCCGCATTTAAGGTCAAGTCAGCAAAATCCCCTGCCTTGTATAAATTGTAAGCAGCTGCACCAATCATCGCAGCGTTATCACCACAAAGTTTAAGTGGCGGAATAATTACTTTAACATCTTTTGGAATTTGTCCTAATAGACTTTCTCTTAAGCCTTGATTAGCTGCAACCCCACCACCTAAGATAAAGGTCTTTGGTTTGAACTGTTCAATCGCTCTTAAAGTCTTAGTAGTCAAGACTTCAACCACAGCGGCTTGGAAACTAGTTGCCAGGTCATATTTATCTAGCTTTTCACCAATTTGATCCGCATGGTGGCAAGTATTGATGAAAGCACTCTTTAAACCTGAAAAACTGAAATCGTAATTATCTTCATCAATCATTGCCCGTGGGAAGTTGAAGGTATCCTTTCCTTGGTGAGCCCAGTTATCAATGGTCTTTCCAGCTGGGTAGTTCACCCCAAGGACTCGACCGATTTTATCATAAGCTTCCCCAGCTGCATCGTCCCGGGTGTCGCCAATAATTTCAAAATGCAATGGATCGTGCATGAGCACTAATTCTGTATGTCCACCAGAAACTTGCAAGGCTAATGCGGGGTAACTAATTTCATCAACTAATTGAGCAGCCATAATGTGACCCATAATGTGATCTACCCCAATCAATGGCAAATCTTTTGCCATTGAAAGTGCCTTAGCGGCGTTAACCCCAATCAACAAGGCTCCAACTAAACCGGGACCTTTGGTAACGGCTACCGCATCAAGGTCTTGGTAGTCGACCTTAGCTTCTTTTAGAGCTTCTTCAGTAATTTGCGTAATCACTTCAATGTGGTGACGGCTAGCTACTTCAGGGACAACTCCCCCGAAACGTTGGTGACTTTTAATCTGAGTTGCAATGATTAAACTTTCAATTTCTCGTCCGTTCTTGATTACAGCTGCACTCGTTTCATCACAAGAACTTTCAAAAGCTAAAATTCTAACGTCTGCCAATTTGTTTCTTCTTTCTAATTGGTAAAATCATGGTAATTCCATCTACACCAATGTTTTGATAATATCGCTTTCTTACACGATACTTTTTAAAACCATATTGTTCATACAAGCGAATAGCTCGGTCATTATCTTTCCGAACTTCTAGAGAAACTAGACTGCAATTTAAGAGCTTCGCCTTATCAATGATTAAGTCTAGTAAAAAGTGGCCAATTCCCTGACTTTGATAATTAGGGTTAACCATAATGTTGGTGATATGTGCTTCGTCATTTTTGACCCGCAAGCCAACTAGCCCCACCATCGAACCATGATCATATAAGCCATAATAGAGAGCACTTTTCTTGGCAAATTCTGTCCGAAAAGTATACTCATTCCATGGCAAATCATCGTAAATTTGTTGTTCAAGCATAATAGCTTGAGCAGCATCTTTTACTTTGGCTGGAATCACTTGTAATTTATAGGGCCCAATTTTAATTAAAAATGCGGGACCTTTGACACTATCTAAATCTTTAGGTGGAGTAACGAAGCTAATCAACTTCTTCCACATAAGTGCTATCGGCTTCATAAGGTTTACCTGTCTTTTTATGCCAGTCTACTTCGGCTTGTGTTCTTCTTAAATATGCTGGTAATAATGCATCTGCACTAATCCATTTTTTATCTTGTGCTAATAATCCAATCGTTGCAGCATGTGGATCATTATCACTAATAAATTTGGCATTTGCGACTTTTTCACTAAGCTCTGCCTGGTCGTAAGTTCCTACAAAAGTTACTGATTTTGCCTTAATTTTGGCAACTAAAGTGAGTAATTCATCAAGATCATAGTGGCCATCTGGAATCACATTTTCACCATCTTGATATGCTCCAGCAAAGTAATTATGATTGCGGGCATCGATTAAGGCGACTACCAGATCATCTGTAGCATTATGAGCCATCACTTCTAAAGTTGATAAACCACAAACAGGTTTGTCCAAAGCTTTGGCAAACATCTTGATGGTAGTCATTCCGATCCGCAATCCAGTATATGAGCCAGGGCCTTGTGTTACGGCAAAGCCGTCAAAGTCAGCCAATTTCAATTGACTTTCTTTCAGCATCTCATCAATCAAGGGTGCTAAATGTTCACTATGATTGCGTTTATCTTGTTCTTCTTTTTGAATAATGACTTGATCATTGTCTGTCACTGCCACACTCAAAAAATTGGTAGCAGTTGTCACACTTAAAATTTTCATGCTTACTCGTACTTTCTCAATTATCTAGTAAAAAGTATATCACTAAAAATGCAGATTCTTGGCCTCAATTATGCGATCAAGCACTTGTAATACAAAGTAAGTTACCACACATTGAATTGGAGCAATAATTAGTTGCTTCGTAGCTCTAATTGTCAAAAGCGGTCCCCATGGTTCTTTATACATCATGTTGAGCCACAAACTATTCATCCCCAGGTTCACAATTAAGCAAACTAAGACGATTGCCAAGATAATCCGCCAAATTGTTGGCTTTTTCCGATATAAAACTAAACCGTAAATCATTGGTCCTGCCATTGCTGTAAGCGTAAAGCCAATAAAAAATCCTCCAGCATTTCCAAATATAGCTGAAGAAATCAAGTCACTGACACCACCAGCGACTAAGCCCCACCATGGGCCAAAAAGATATGCCAAGATGACACTACCAATGAAACCTAGTCCGACTTCAAAAAGCGTCGTCCCAAACGAAATTCTTTCAAGTACTACTTTTAGGGCAATCATTAAGCCTAATAAAGCAATTTTTCTGATTTTGTGACTAGTCATTTTATCTTTCTTTCCAAGTCAATTCACATACCGAATTTTCATGATCATTACTGAAAATTTGGTGGTATGCTGTGTCATTTTCTAACTTAAAGAGGGAATTGATTTCATCCCCATACCGCACTTCTTGATCAAAGCTAATAGCTAAGCTAGTTAATTCATGCTTTTTCAAAAAGTCACGATCGTACATATCAATCATCCATGAGAAATAATGGCTGTTAGTCACATGGTGATTCAAATCTAGGTCATCATAACGAGCTCTGTATGGACGAGAACTTATGTATGCATCTTGTTTACGTAAACGCTTGAACTTAGGCAATTTATCTAATGCTTCATAACCTTGGCTAGTTAACAATTCTGTTTGCGTAGGAATTAATTTTCGCTTTTCCAAATCAAACATCACCCAACGACTGGACAAGGACAAGAGTAAGTTGTTTTCTGCATCGTACACATCAAAATCACGATAGCAAAAGAAACGGTTGAAGCCCTTGTCGTTAGTTTTAATGGTAATAATTTCACCAAAACGAGGTAAGCGATCGATCTTTCCTTCATATTGAGTGACGACCCAACCCCAATTCTTGCTAGCCAAAGCATTACCGCTGATCTTTGTTTTAGCCAATTGATGGTCACAAGCCTTCATCAGTAAGTCAAATAAGACTTGTAACTTCATTGTGCCATTTTCATCGCAATTAAGGTTTTCAACCTTTACGTCCATACTGTATTCTTGCAAATCTTACTCCTTTGCTTGATGATAACGATCATATAACTCATTCTTTGATAAATTGTGAGCTTTAGCGACCATCTTGATCGCACGTGTCTTACTTTCACCATCTGCCACTAAACGATCAACCTCGACTAACAAATCATCGAGATCCACGACAGTTTCTTCTTCATTAGGTGAGACTAGCATCACAAACTCTCCTCGAGGTGCTGTTTCTTCAAAGTGATCAAGCACTTCTTGGACACTTCCCCGTACAAATTCTTCATGAATTTTAGTCAATTCACGAGCTGCACAAATTTGGCGATCTGGGCCCAAAACTTCCAACATCACTTTCAAAGTTTTCACTAAACGATGTGGGGCTTCATAAAAAATACTGGTTGCCTTAGCTTCTTTCATTGCTTGAAAGACTGGCTTTTGTTCGCTAGCTTTTCTTGATAAAAAGCCATAGTAGGTAAATGGTTGTGCATCAAAACCTGAAGCCACTAACGCAGTGACAAAAGCTGATGGTCCTGGCAATGGAATCACAGGAATGCCAGCTTTGATACAAGCTTCAACCAAAATATAACCTGGATCAGAAATAACGGGCATCCCCGCATCACTAATTTCTGCGATCACTGCCCCATTTTTCATCTTTTCAACTAATTCTGGTGCCTTTTTTTGAGAATTGAACTTGTGAAAAGCAACTAGCTGATTATGAATATCTAAGCGATCTAGCATAACCTTGCTGGTTCTAGTATCTTCACAAGCAATATAATCAGCACTCGTTAAAATTTCTTTAGCTCGAAGAGTAATATCACCCAAGTTTCCTAAAGGTGTGGGCACTAGATAAAGTTTGCCCCCTTCGTCAGCATAGCTCTTTTGAATCTGCATGCTAAGCCTTTCTATTATCCATATTATCTAGAATTTGTAGGCAGAAAATACAGTCAGAATTTGGATCACGATGTGAGCCATAGTAAGTATTACAGATGTGGTAGCCTGATTGATAAATCTTGTTTAAGCTTTCAAAACCACGGTTAACTTTCTTAACCTTACTATTTTGTTCAAGCTTGTTTAGCTTCTCCCGTAATAACTGGTTTTCAACTTTAAGTTCGGTATTTTCCTTCAAAGTGTTCAAGAGATCCCCTTCTAGCGTCGCCATTGTGCTAGATAATTGTGTCATGGCCTCACGAATCTCTTGTAATTTTGTATAAGGATCCATTTTTTCTATCCTTTCCATGAAAGTGCAATATATTCTAATGCCGCCTTAAAATTCACATTGTAGGCTAATTGTTGGTCTAAATGTAGCAGGCTTTTCAATATTTCAAAATTCTGTTCCTTTAAAGCTAATTCTTTTAGCAAATCGACAATTTGACTTTGATTAGCCTTGTTAGCCCCTATCTTAGAAGCATCAAGCAAGGCCATCTGATCATGAACTGCCAATTTATGATAAAAAGCGGTCACTTGGGCACGCAATTTTTCATCTAATTTAATCTTACCATTGATTGCACCATTAGCTTGTAAGATTTGCATTCTGGAACGAATAGTTGGCAAAATCTGTTCTAAGTTGTCAGCAATCAAGAAATTAACAACTGGACTAGCGGGTTCTTCCAGCAAAATTAATAATGCATTGGCTGCGTTAAGCGTCATTTTTTCAGCATTTTGCACGATAAAGAAACGGCGGTCACTTTCGACTGGGCTTTTTGCCAATTCATTTTTTAATTCACGAACTTGATCAATCCCAATCGTTTGCTTGCCTTCTGGCTTAACTAACATGCAGTCAGGAAAGTTACCTTGCAAAATATTTTGACAATTTTGGCAACTACCACAAGGCTTATTGTCGCCCTGGCAATGGTATAAACAGGTGAACCAGTAAGCGGTGTTGACAGCTTCTTCGATGTCGGTATCAATCAATAAATAGCTGTGGGACAACTGCTCATTTTCGTAGGCCCGTTTTAATTCGGTTGCAATTCCTTGATTAATCTTTGTTAAATCAATTGCCATTACTAATCCTTTGCTAGTAAATCAGGAAGTTTTTCTTGAATCGTAGCAATCGTATCATTCACTACTTCTTCAAGAGGTCGATTTGCATCAATTACTTTAATGCGATCTGGGTATAATTCATTAACCGTTTCGTATCCTTCATGAACGCGGCGGTGAAAATCAAGCTTTTCTTTTTCTAAACGATCTTCTTGACCGGGACGATCTTTTTCAATTCTAGCCAAGCCAACTTCAGGTGGCACATCTAAAAAGATAGTCAAATCTGGCATCAAGCCTTTGGTCGCAAAATCGTTAATTGCCAAAACATCGGGAATTCCTAAGTTTCTACCAACTCCTTGGTAGGCTAAAGAACTATCGATATAACGGTCAGAAACAACCAGCATTCCCGCTTCTAAAGCTGGAATAACGATTTCTTCCAAGTGTTGTGAACGACTTGCTGCATAAAGCAAAGCTTCTGTTTTAGGATCCATTTCCATATGACTAGGGTCCAAAATCAAATCACGAATTGCCTCAGCAATTTTTGATCCACCGGGTTCACGGGTCACAAGATATTGTGTTGTTAACCGATCAGAAATCCGTGCTAATGTTTCTTTTAAAACTGTACTTTTCCCGGAGCCATCAGGCCCTTCAAAGCTGATAAAATAACCTTTCATAACTTCCTCCATCTTAACTATTTTAACGGATTTTTTGAATTTTTAACAGTCAAAAAAAGCCCACATTTTGTGAGCTTTTATTCTGAAATTGCATTTGAAATACCACTAAATCTTGTATTACGACTGCGAGCTTCTTCAAATAAAAAGTGATATTTTGCAGCAAGAATTTTATGGGCAATTTCATTATCAATTGATAAATCCATCACAGTTTGATCGATAATTTTTTCTTGCATCAGTTGATTATTAATTTCTTCAATCAACTTATTTAATCGTGCGTCTCCAATTGCTTTAACATCATTATTACGTCGCACTATAATTCAGTCCTTCCCTCTACAGCTCGCTTAAGGGTAAGTGAACTTGCATATTCAATATCGCTTCCGACTGCTAATCCGGTCGCAAGACGAGAAACTTTTATACCCGCTGGTTTGATCAATTTTTTGAGGTACATAGCCGTTGATTCCCCTTCTGGAGTGGAATTCAAAGCTAAAATCACCTCAGTTACCTGATCCTGCTTTTGCAAACGAGTAATTAAACTCTTGAGATTCAACTCTTCAGGCCCCACTCCATCCATCGGAGATAAGACACCACCAAGCACATGGTAAAGTCCATGATAGCCGTTGATTTCTTCAAAAGCCATCACATCTTTAGACTCTTCGACAACCATTATTTTAGTTTGGTCTCGCGTCTCATCAGCACAGATACGGCAAGGATTTTGTTCAGTGATATTGCCACAAATTTCGCATTGTCTTAATTTGCTTTTGACATCCAGCAAGGCGTTGGCAAACTGTTGCACATCTTCTTCTGGCAGATCCAAAACGAAGAAAGCTAAACGAATGGCGGTTTTTTCACCGATACCAGGCAACTTCATGAATGATTCCACCAGCTTCTCTAAAGGCTGGGGAAAATTCATCTTAAATCAAACCTTTCGTGTACTTACCAAGTGATTGACTTGTAGTGTCATCAATCTTGCTCAAGCCCTTGTTAACTGCATCGATTACTAAATCTTGTAACATATCAGGGTCATCTGGGTCGATTGCTTCTGGCTTAATCACCAAGTTCTTCAAACGGCGATCACCTGTAAAAGTAGCTACTACCATTTGATCTGCAGATTCACCAGTGAATTCTTGGCTAACAATGTTAGCTTGTTCTTGTTCCATTTGTTCTTGAAGCTTCTTAGCTTGCTTCATCATTTGTTGCATGTTCATTCCGCCCATGCCACCAAAACTAGGTCTCTTTACCATAATTATCTCCTTTTTCACTCTTACTTAATCTTTGATTTGAGCTACATCACCAAATAGTTTTTTGGCAACTTCGACAGCTTCATTATCCTTAGCTTTTTCACGATTGAGAATTTCATCGCGGTGTTCACGGATATATTGTGCCCGCACGCTATCCCATGATTCATCTGGGACCAATACCAAGTGATAATCAGTCTTTAAAAACTTGGACAATTCGGCTTCAATCTTATCTTTCAGCTGTCCATCTTTGCTTTCACGATCAAACCAAAGTTGATACTTGAATTTTACCACAATTTTAGAATCGCTGGCTGCCACTGGCGTGATTGTTTGCACCACAGCTTTTTCCTTAGCATCAAGCACTGACAATAAATCTTGCCATACATCTTTGACATTGGCCAAAGCTTCTTTAGACGCTGCACTCAAGACGTCGTAAACTTCTTTTTCATTTTGCAATTTATTCTTGCTGATCTTAGCTGCTGGCTTTTTAACCGGAGTTTCTGGCTCAGGGCGATTTAAGACAGCTTGTGGATCCATTCGCTTGATTGGACGTTTCGGTACAGCCCTTTGCTTTTCAAGAGCTTCGATCCGTTTCATTATATTTGGATCAATCGCTGGCATTGCAGTTGCAACTGGCTTAGGCTTTTGACTAGCTTCAACCAAGAAGACCTGCAACGGAATTTGTTGCTGATTAGTGTAACGCAAGTCCAACAAGGCTTGATTTGCATATTCAACCACTTTGAAAAATTGTTCTTCTTTAACTTCAGCAAGCGATTCGAGGTAGTTTTCAGTAATAAAACTAGAATTTTCCTTAGTCTTAATCGATAGCAACACCTTAGTTGTCAAATTAATAATTTGGTTGAGCAAATTACGAGAGCTTGCACCATTAGCTAGTTCACTATTGGCAACGCTAATTGCATCTGCTGTTTGATGCAAGAGAATATCTGCCAACAACTTTTCAATATTGGCTTGATCGGCATAGCCCGTAATTTTTAGGGCATCTTCGTATTTTACTTGATTTGTTTCAAAACTTAGCAATTGGTCAAGGATGCTTAAGGCATCACGCATTCCTCCATCAGCCACTTGAGCAATGATTGCTAAAGCTTTTTCTTCATATTTGATATTTTCTTGGTCAAGAATGAATTTCATTCTATCTTCCAGTGTTTCCCGGGAAATACGCTTGAAATTGTAACGCTGGGTCCGAGAAATGATTGTTGCAGGTACTTTTTGTAATTCAGTCGTTGCCAAAATGAAGACAACATGTGCTGGTGGCTCTTCCAGAGTTTTCAACAAAGCATTAAAAGCTCCCATTGAGAGCATGTGAACTTCGTCGATAATGTAAACTTTATACGCACCTTCAGTTGGGGCATAGTTAACTTGATCACGAATATTACGAATTTCGTCAACACCGTTGTTAGATGCCGCATCGATTTCAATGATATCGGGATTATTTCCTTGATCAGCCGCCTTGCAGTTATCACATTGGTTGCAAGGTTCACCATCTTGGCGGTTGGTACAATTTAATGCCTTAGCCAAGAGTTTCGCACAGGATGTTTTACCAGTACCTCTTGGGCCAGAAAAAAGAAAGGCATGGGATACAGTATTTCTGATAATTGAATTTTTCAATGTGCTAGTAATGGCTGTCTGTCCCACAACTGTATCGAAGGTTTGTGGACGCCATTTTCTGTATAACGCTTGGTATGCCATGAACTCTTTCCTTTTTTATTCAAAAAAACTCCTAATACAATGCTGCATTAGAAGTGTTGTTTTCTAGTAAAAGGCACATGCCCCAACGACCTTAGTGCTGCTACCTTCCGGTCCTGACACGGTTTGGAAGTGAGACATTGCCCGTACTCTATTTTAACCTAATTGAAATTTAAATTCTAGTTTTAAGTAGTCTTAATTTGTTTTTGTTTCTGAAGAAACGATGTATAATAGAGATACAAAAAAGAGAAAGATCTGTAACATCTTCCTCAATCTGCCCTAAGTGGCAGCAAAAATAAATGTGTGCTAGCCACTCAGCATATTAAACTGCTGGGTGGCTTTTATTATTTCTTCTTATTTTTGAAATAAGTTGTATAATAGAGATACAAAAAAGAGGAAGATGCTCTAACATCTCCCTCGATCTGCCCTAAGTGGCAGCAAGTTAATTGTTACTAGCCACTCAGCATATTAAACTGCTGGGTGGCTTTTTGATTTATCTTTTATTTTTGAGTAAAAGGTAAATCACGATGATCAATTGTACAATGTATAACAAATGTACAATTACATCTAAAATTTCATTGATGAAATGCATCAATGAACGCTGCCTCCTTTCTAAAAAGAAATTTTCCTTACGATTTAAAATCATAATGATCATCTCCTTTACGAAGAAAACAGCTGCCACCAGAGCAGATAGAACCTGTAAAAGGTTCCTAATATATACTTCGATAAAATCGGGAATTCTTCACAAACTTTTTTATTTTTTGTTTTGAAAATTAGTTGTATAATGGAGGTACGAAAAAGAGGAAGATGTTGTAGCATCTCCCTCGATCTGCCCTAAGTGGCAGCATATAATTACTTTTGGGTTCCACTCAGCATATTAGAACTGCTGAGTGGCTTTTTGATAATAAAAAAAGGAACAACCATCTGGTTATTCCTTTTTTACTAACTTTTTCTTTTCTCGAATTGCTCTAAAAAAATCTTTTAACATCTGACTAGCTCGGTCTCTAAATACCCCTCTAATCACTTGTGGATGATGGTTAAATTTCTCCACAGAGAACAAATCAACCACGCTACCACCTGCTCCTGCTTTAGGATCAAGTGCTCCGAAGAAAACTGTTTTTATTCTAGAATTTATAATTGCACCAGCACACATTGCACAAGGCTCAAGGGTTACAAATAGAGTACATTTTTCTAGTCGCCAGCTATTTAAAGCTTTATTAGCTTCACGAATCGCAATAATTTCAGCATGTTTAGTTGCATCATTATCCAATTCACGGCGATTATATCCTTTGCCAATGACGCAGCCATTCTCATCAACAATGACTGCACCAATTGGAATTTCACCCTGACTTTCTGCTTCCATAGCTTCTTGAAAAGCTAATTCCATGTACTTTTTCTTATCTTCATTTGTAAATTCCATAAATTCTCCTTACAAAAAAAGAAGGCGACTAATTGTCAACCTTCTTTTTATCGTTAGGCGATTATTACTTAACAGTAACTTCAGCACCAACTTCTTCAAGCTTAGCCTTGATTTCGTTAGCTTCGTCTTCTGAAACGCCTTCCTTGATAGTCTTAGGAGCACCATCAACAAGGTCCTTAGCATCCTTCAAGCCTGCGCCAGTGATTTCCTTAACAACCTTGATTACCTTAACCTTTTCTTGACCTGCTGAAGTTAATTCAACGTCAAATTCAGTCTTAGCAGCACCACCAGCTGCAGCACCAGCTGCGGCTACAGGAGCAGCTGCTGAAACACCAAATTCTTCTTCAATTGCCTTTACAAGGTCGTTCAATTCAAGGATAGTAGCACCCTTCAAATCTTCAATAATCTTTGCACTATCTAAAGCCATTTTAAAATCCTCCTCAGATTAAATTAAAAATTATATTTAAATTCTAAATTATGACTATTCGTCTTTTGCGTCTGCAACAGCCTTAACAGCGTATGCGAAGTCACGGATAGGAGCTTGCAATTCTGAAACAAGCATTGAAAGTAAACCTTCACGTCCAGGAATAGCAGCAAGAGCTTTGATTTCTTCATCAGAAACAACCTTACCTTCAAGCATACCACCCTTAACAGTGATTACTTCGTGATCTTCAGCAAACTTAGTAATGATTCTAGCTGGTTCAGTCACATCGTCAGCTTCGCTGGTGTAAATAACAGCAGTTGGGCCAACAAAAGTATCATCAAGACCTTCGATGCCAGCCTTAGCAGCTGCACGTCTTAAGTAAGTGTTCTTGATAACCTTCATCTTAACTTGACTGTCACGAAGTTCCTTACGTAAACCAGTAACTTCATCAACGTTCAAACCAAGGTAGTTGATTACTAAGATTGACTTAGCAGCTTTAAGTTCTTCAGCAAATGCGTCAACGATCTTTTCTTTTGCAGCAATAGCAGCTTTACTCAATCTAATTCACCTCCATAAAATTTATAATAAATTCTATTTAGGCCTAAAAAAACTCCATGCCAAAAAGACACGGAGTAGTTTGTTAACTTCCTTATCTTCTGGCCTCGGCGGGATATTAAGGCTTTCGCCACCCGAGTCTTAGGTAGAATCTATCACGAAAAATATAATAGCAAAAATTAGGAAGTTTGTAAAGAGTTATTTAGTTTGAACTTCGGTTTCGTTTTCAAGTTTTTCTAGTTCACCACTAGTCTTGTAGATAACCCATGAAGCAAGGTTAACAATATGGTCACCGATTCTTTCCAAAAGTCTTGTAACCATAAAGTAAGAACTTGAAGCTACTGCCTTTTGTGGATCTTTTTCAATCTTATCAATGATCATTTGGCGAACCTTAACATAGGCTAAGTCGATTTCAGTATCTCTAGCTGCAACTTCCCTAGCCATCTTTTCATCATCTTGAACGTATGCTGTCAAAACTTGCACTAGCATGCGACGCACATTGTGGGTCATTTCGCTAATGATTGCTTCAACTTCGCTTGAACGAGGATTACCCTTTAAACGAATTGTTTCCCAGGAAATACTTACTGAGTTTTCACCAATTCTTTCAATGTCAGTAATGGCCTTCAAAATTGAAATCACTACTCGGAAGTCAGTTGCTACTGGTTGCTGAAGAGCCATTAATTTCAAAGCTTCTTCTTCAATTTTAGTTGCTTCGTCTTGAATTTGACTATGCTTTTTAACTAAATCTTTGGCAACTGTCTTATCATGGTCTACAAACGCTCTGGTTGCTAAGTCAATTTGGTCATTGACGAAAACACCCAATTCCATAAACGAAGTATTTAATTTTTTAAGTTCATCTAAGAAAATCTCGTGCATAATTTAACTCCTTAGCCAAATCTACCATTCAAATAATCACTAGTAATTTGTTTTTCTGGGGCAATAAACATTTTTTCAGTTGTGCCTGCTTCGATTAAATCCCCATTCATGAAAAAGGCGGTCTTATCACTAATTCGACTTGCTTGTTGCAAGTTGTGCGTCACCATAATGAAAGTATAATCTTTCTTTAGTCCCATCAAGGTTTCTTCAATTTCTGAACTAGAAATTGGATCTAGGGCACTAGTTGGTTCATCTAATAGAACTACCTTTGGACGAACTGCTAGAGTTCTAGCAATACAAATTCTTTGTTGTTGTCCACCTGAAAAAGCTTGAGCATTACGATGTAAGCTATCTTTTACTTCATCCCATATAGCTGCTTGCTTCAGACTTTCTTCAACAATTTGTTCAATTTTTTCTTTGTCC
This sequence comes from Lactobacillus sp., assembly GCA_030530865.1. Taxonomy (GTDB): domain Bacteria; phylum Bacillota; class Bacilli; order Lactobacillales; family Lactobacillaceae; genus Lactobacillus. Next base: position 14,111 of record JAUMUC010000001.1, on the reverse strand, counting down.
TTCATGCCGGCAACTTTTAAACCGTAACTGACGTTGTCGAAGACAGAAAATGGAAATGGCGTTGGTTGTTGGAAAACCATACCTATTTCATTTCTCACTTGAACAAGGTCGGTATTTTTATCATAGATATTATTGCCATTGAAGAGGACTTTACCAGTTACAGTAGCAGTTTCAATTTCATCGTTCATCCGATTAAGGCAACGTAAGAAAGTTGATTTACCACAACCTGATGGTCCAATCAAAGCAAACAGTTCTTTTTCATTGAATGATAAATCGATTCCATGTAAAGCTTCGACTTCGCCGTACTTCAATCGTACATTTTCTGCTTGAATAATTCCTGTCATTATCCAAAACTCCCTTGAATGTAATCTTCTGTCAGTTTTCCCTTTGGATTAGTGAAAATATTGACAGTCTTGTCATATTCAACAACATGTCCCAGGTGGAAAAAGGCGGTGTAATCGCTAATCCGACTTGCTTGTTGCATGTTGTGAGTTACCATGATCATCGTGTAGCTATCACGCAATTGCTTCAAAGTATCTTCTAACTTACTTGTTGAAACGGGATCAAGTGCACTAGCTGGTTCATCTAATAACAAAATTTGTGGCTGTCTGGCCAATGCTCTGGCAATGCATAAACGCTGTTGTTGACCACCAGATAAAGCTAACGCACTCTTTGATAAATTGTCCTTAACTTCATCCCATAAAGCGGCAGCTTTTAACGATTCTTCCACAATTCGGTCCAACTCATTTTTATCAGTTAAACCATCAACCTTTAAGGCATAAATGATATTGTCATAGATTGATTTAGGAAATGGATTTGGCTTTTGGAAAACCATGCCAATCGACTTTCTTAATTGGTAAACATTGACCTTTGGATCATTAATATTGATCCCATGAAACATAATTTTACCGTTAATCGTGGCTACACTGTCGTTCATTCTGTTAAGTGATCGTAAGAAAGTTGATTTTCCTGAACCTGAAGCACCAATGAGAGCGGTAATTGAATTCTTTTTGAATCCTAAACTAGCATCAAACATTTTTTGAATTTTGCCACCATATAGCACATCCAAATTTTCAGTTGATAATGCTAATTCTTCTTTAGGAAAAGTTTTGATATAAGATTGTTCCATAGCTCCTCCTATTTTGCTGCAGTTAATTTCTTGTACAACTTGTTACCCAAGTATCTTGAGCCTAAGTTGAACAAAATCACAACTATTACTAATAATGCACCGGTTGCTGCTGAAACCAAAGTGGCATCTGGAATAATTCCTTCAGTATTAACTTTCCAAATATGCACAGCCAAAGTTTCTGCTGGACGCATTACATTTAAGAAACTGGTTGGACTAAACGGATTCCAATTGCTGTAATCAACAATTGAGCCTGATTGACCAGCGGTATAAATCAAAGCAGCGGCTTCACCAAAGATACGTCCACCACTTAAAACTAAACCAGTTAAAATACCTGGCAAAGCTGCGGGAAGGACAATACCTCTGATAGTTTTCCAATTTGATAAACCCAAGGCTAAACCAGCTTCTCTTTGCGTTTGAGGCACACCTTTCAATGATTCTTCCATGTTTCTAGTTAAAATTGGTAAGTTGAAGAAAGTTAAAGCTAAGGCTCCAGATAAAATTGAAAAGCCAAAGCCAACTTGGACTACGAACACCAAGTATCCGAACAAACCAACCACGATACTTGGCAATGAACTCAAAATTTCAATCGTTGTCCGAATCAAGTCAACTAGCCAATTATCACCTGCATATTCTGAAAGAAAAATAGCAGATCCTAGTGCAATTGGTCCAGAAATCAAAGTAGTCAACACTAACAGATAAAGTGAGTTGAATAATTGATCTCTAACCCCACCACCAGCTTCGAAGTTAGAAGCTTCACTAGTTAGAAAGTGCCAGGATAAGTGAGGTAATCCACTAATTAAGATATTTCCAATAATGCCGGCTAAGATTAAAACGACAATCCCTACTAAAGTATAGATAACGCCTTTAGCAAAGCGGTTCATGCGTGCTGCTCGCATTATTTTGCTCCTCTCTTACCAATAAATCTAACTAAAATGTTGAAGAACAATGACATAGCTAACAATAATAATGCCAATGACCATAAAGCATTGTTTGGCAATGTTCCCATAACTGTATTACCTATTTGCGTGGTAATTTGACTTGTCAATGTTGAAGCGGGGCTAATTAAGCTGGTTGGCATCAACACTGCATTACCGATGACCATTTGTATCGCTAAAGCTTCACCGAAGGCTCTAGCCATTCCGAAGATAATCGCAGTTAAAATTCGTGGCGTAGCTACTTTTAGTACTACTCGTGAAATTGTTTGCCAATCAGTTGCACCCAAGGCCTTAGATGCATTTCTAAAATGCTTAGGCACTGCTCTTAAAGCATCAACTGTCAATGAAGTAATTGTTGGTAAAACCATGACAAACAAGACAATCGTACCAGCTAAAATTCCGAATCCAGTACCACCAAACAAGCTTCTAATAACTGGAACTACAACTGTTAGTCCTAAGAAACCATAAACAACTGATGGAATACCCACTAACAGTTCAATAACTGTTTGTAAAAAGTTGGCACTCTTTTTAGAACTATACTCGGTCATAAAAATAGCTACAGCAATCGCAAATGGCGTTGCAATTAAGGCAGCTAAAACCGTAACCAAGAAACTAGTTACAATCATTGCCAAACTTCCTAATTTATTAGGATTACTTGGGTCCCAAACACTAGTCGTCAAGAACTTGATGAAGTTTACATGATTTTCAAAGAAAGTTGCTAAACCATGATAACCAACAAAGCCAATGATTGAGGCAACTAAAACAACAATTAATAAAATTGCCAAGCTAGTTAAGGCTTTTCCCCAATATTCTTGTCTAGTTTCTTTAGACGGCTTTAATAGCTTTTTCACATCAACATCTTCTGCTTGTAATTCACCGATATCAATGTGTTTAACTTCTTGATCTTTGATAGCTTGCCTTACGGCTGCTTTTAATTCGTCAATTCTTTTATTGCTCATGTTAATCTATCCTCTTTATTTGATAGTTAGCATCACGTTCAACTTTCATGCTCTTAATTGGAATATATCCCAATTTTGGCACCAATTCACGTTGAACCTTATCCGACATAATGTAATCGATAAATCCTTGAACCTTTTTGTTAGGCTTACCCTTAGTATACATATGTTCATATGCCCAAAGCTTCCAACTATTGTCTTCTACATTTTTGGCAGTTGGTTCCACATTATCGATACTTAATTTTTGGATATTAGGATCGCTAGCATATGAAAATGATAGGTAACTAATCGCACCAGGAGTTGAACTAACGATCTTCTTAACCGTACCATTTGAATCTTGTTCTTGTGCTTGAGCACTGGCAGTACCTTGCATGACTATTTTTTCAAAGGTCGATCTAGTACCACTACCTTTAGCACGGTTAATTAATAAAACTGCCAAATTTTTACCGCCAACTTGTTTCCAATTTTTGATCTTTCCAGCAAAAATTTGACGTAATTGTTGCATTGATAAGTTTTTAATGCCGACATCTTTATTTACAACCGGTACAATTCCAACGATTGCTACACGGTGGTCAACCAACTTAGTGGCATCAATTCCAGCTTGGTCTTCAGCAAAGACATCTGAGTCACCAATTTGGACAGCACCAGCTTGAACTTGACTTAATCCAGTACCAGATCCACCACCTTGAACTACGATGTTAACACCAGCATGGGATAGGCGATACTCGTTACCTGCTTGGTCAGCAAGTAATTGTAAAGCACTTGAACCTACCACTGTAATGCGGTCTGCGTTTTGGCTGCATCCTGATAAAGTTACTAGGGCTACCATTAACCCTAATAGTAGTAATAAGTGTTTCTTCACGAGTTTCCTCCCTTGTTAAAAACGTGATCAATACTTCCTACCTATCAATTATATAAAAAAAACGTGCTACTAGAAAAGTAACACGTTAATTTTTTGTAATCTTAATTTTACATTAAGTCAAGTGGGTTCAACTTGATACCAGGGCCAAATGTAGCTGCAACAGCAACACTCTTAATGTATTGACCCTTAGCTGAAGCTGGACGAGCATGAACGATTGCTTCACGCAATGCGTTGAAGTTTTCTACCAACTTAGCTTCATCAAATGATACCTTACCGATAGCACAGTGAATAGCTGCTTGACGGTCAACACGGTATTCTACTTGACCAGCCTTAACGTCCTTAACAGCCTTTTCAACGTCCATAGTAACAGTACCAGTCTTAGGGTTTGGCATTAATCCCTTAGGTCCAAGTACACGACCTAAACGACCAACCTTAGCCATCATCATTGGTGTAGCAACAACTACATCAAAGTCTAAGAAGCCCTTTTCAACTTTTTCTACTAATTCATCTGAACCAACTTCGTCAGCACCTGCTGCCTTAGCTGCATCAGCTTGTGCACCTTCAGCAAATACGATCACACGAGCGGTCTTACCAGTACCGTTTGGTAATACGATAGAACCACGGATTTGTTGATCAGCTTGCTTAGGGTCAACACTTAAGTTGTATGAAACTTCAACTGAAGCGTCAAAGCTTGCGTATGAAGTTTCCTTAACAAGCTTCATTGCTTCTTCTAAAGAGTAAAGCTTGTGTGAATCAATTTTCTTAGCTGCTTCTAAATATTTCTTACCATGCTTTGGCATGTGTATTCCTCCTTGTTTAAGTGGTCAAACGAGCTTTCACGAGCTCTCCCACAGAATCCAATTACCGACGGGTTTAGTCTTCGACTTCAATACCCATGCTACGAGCAGTACCTTCTACCATGCGCATCGCAGCTTCAATATCAGCGGCGTTAAGGTCTTGCATCTTAGTTTCAGCAATTTCCTTAACTTGTGCCTTGGTAACTTTACCAACTTTATTTGTGTTAGGCTCACCGGAAGCTTTCTTAATCTTAGCAGCTTGCTTTAACAAAATTGGAGCTGGTGGAGTCTTTGTAATGAATTCGAATGAACGATCTTCATATACAGTAATAACTACAGGGATAATCATGCCTTTTTGGTCAGCAGTTCTAGCGTTGAATTCCTTAGTGAAACCAACAATGTTAATACCCGCTTGACCTAAAGCAGGACCAACTGGAGGTGCAGGTGTTGCAGCACCAGCTGGGATTTGTAATTTAACGATAGTATGAACTTTCTTTGCCACGGTCAAAACCTCCTTGATTCCGTGATGCGGTTAAAATGGAAAAGTACCTCTCTTCCTCCCGCAATATTTCAACATACTTGACTATTTTAGCACCTTAATGCCTAGATATCAAGATTTCTATTAATCAATTTTTTCAACTTGATCATATTCTAATTCAGCTGAAGTTTGACGTCCGAACATATCAATAGTAACAAAAATCTTGTTCTTGTCTGGTTGCAATTCAGTGATTTTACCAATCAAGCCATCAAAAGCACCTGAGGTAATCTTAACTGATTCACCAACTTCGTAGTCTTCCAAGACTGGCTTAGCTGGTTCACCTTGCATCTTCAAGATGTGTTCAATTTCTTCTTCCAATAATGGATTTGGCTTAGAACCACCACCGTGGCTTCCTACGAATCCAGTTACGTTTGGCGTGTTACGAACGATAAACCAACTTTCGTCAGTCATTACCATTTCTACCAAAACGTATCCTGGGAAGACTTTTTCTTCAACTTCTTGCTTCTTACCACGAACTTCTTCAACCTTTGATTCTTCTGGGACAACTACACGGAAGATGTAGTCTTGCATCCCCATACTTTGTGCACGTGATAATAAGTCTGACTTAACTTTATCTTCGTATCCAGAATAAGTATGTAAAACGTACCATTGTTTCTTTGTTGATTCTACCATCTTGTTCTCCTTAAATTGGCAAATAAAAAAAGCCTATACGGCTTCCTGTTGTCTTGATTATATCACAAGACCTTGTGTTAAAAAACTTTTCAGTAGTGATTTACTTATTTTTTATTGCATCATAGGCACTCTTTTTAATGTATAAAATATTTTTAACATATTGGCCTTTGTGGACGATTTTCACATATTGTCCATCTGGATCGTAACCATTAAAGTATTTAAGCTTATATGATAAAGCCTTACCATTCTTGTCAATAATTGCTACATTAGTGTACTTACTACTACCCTTTGGTACCTTTGCATAGCTAGTGGTCATGCTGATAGTCGGATTAAAGCGATCAGTAATATCATTGTGAACCAAACCAAATACACCAACAACTGCTAAAACACAAACAACGATCACAGTAAATACAATTGATTTCTTTGACATAATATAGCCTCCCTAATTAGCTATTCTTCTTAATATTAACATTTTGATTTTTAACTTCAATCACGTAATCGCACTGTTCCCAAACACGACTATCATGCGTTGCAATCAAAACTGTGGCATCTTTACCAAAATCATTTAATAAGTGATCCAAAATTAATTGAGCATTTTCACCATCTAACGAACCAGTTGGTTCATCAGCAAAGACAATGCTAGGTTGCTTTAAAATAATTCTCGCTAATGCCACTCTTTGTTGTTCCCCACCAGACATGGTGTGAACTGCTTGTTTCAAATCAAGATGAGCTAAGCCCACTTGTTCCAAAGCAGACTTCATTTTTGCCTGCTTTTCACTCTTAGAGAGTTTAAAATTTGCCAAGCCTATCAACAAATTATCCTCAACATTATCATTGTCAACTAGGCCAAAGTTTTGAAAAATAAATCCAAATTTATCTTTTCTCAACTTAGGTAAAGTCGTTTTATTCACTGGTGTGTCATCTACAAGAATTTCACCAGAATCGGGAGTTTCAAGCCCACCTAGCATATTCAAAAAAGTCGTTTTACCTGCACCACTTTTACCTACAATAGCATAGCTATGGCCTGACTCAAGCTGACAATTTACATTGTCATAAATTGTCCGACTACCAAATTTCTTTATCAGATTTTTTACACTTATCATTTATCTAATTCCCGTAATTCAAACTAGTTAATAAATCTTTCTGAGCATGCTTAACTAACAGCATTATGACTAAAAGTTCCAAAATCAAATATCCTACAAAGTAGATAAAGACGAAACTGCTCATTGTAACTGCTACAAAGATGACAATGAGCAAATCTACCAATACGTTAACTAGCACAAGTCTAGCAATAATATTCTTATTTGATTCACCAAAAATCTGGCGGATCGCCATGCGTCTTCTTTGATTTTGTAAAAATGAAAGGCCAATAAAGACAATCACAAACACTAATTGACTCAAAGAAAGCAGAGTCACAACCGTTAACATGATTAACTTTCTCGTCATCTTAACAATAAAGTCGCTCAAACGCGTTTGGGCATTAGTTATTCCACTAACGTATGGCGTCAAGCCCACTTTTTTGATGTTCTGGGTTAACGATTTGAGATTGCCAAATTGAATCATCCCCATTGAAGCTGACGATGAGTAAAAGTCGGTCGACAAATTACCATTATCAACAATCACAACAGGATTCTTAGAAACTGATGCTTTAATTTCTTTACCGATCGTGTAGTTAAACAAATTTTGATCTTGGTAATACAAAACATTGAAATGTTTATTAGCTAGTTTCTTATTATCAAGCGATTTTTGGAATTCATAGTATGAGACCGCTTGTTTAACAATGCTCTTTTGCTGAGCTTTTCTAGAAATTGGAATCAAAACATTAATATTGTTCTTGTCCAATTGATTTGGCTTCACAATCCGGTTGTACTTAAAATAATTTGCATTAACGATCAAGACATTACCATTTTGCGGATTAGCATTCATCGTGTCTGGATTAAATTCTTGATTGTTATGAGAAATGATTGCATCTGGATCTTCATTCACCAGTTGCTTAATCTTATTACCAATTTTTTGAACTAATTTATCATCATTGGGATCGATATTAGAAAGCCCCAAAGTATAACCGCTGTGCTTATCAATCCACATATGCATAATTGCTTTATCGCTGGCAAAGCTGGTCGCATTTTGCTGTAAACTAATCGCATTTGAAAATACCAAAATCAGCAATGCAAGTTTAATCACATAACCCGCAAACACAAATGGCTTAGTATACGTTTGCCCTTGTAACGCAGGGTACAAATCCAGCATCAGTAATGCGACGTAAGAAATTAATTCTAAAAATTCAAAGAATATAAAAGTTACTAAAAGAAGTAACAATGTCCATTTGAAGCTGATAATTAATCCAGCAAGTTTCAAGGACACAATTGACCAGATCATGTATAAAACAAAAACAATGCCGAGTGCGAAGCCGTATTTTTTGCTATTAGCCGCTAAATCTCTTTTTAGTAATTTAAAAGTAGAATATCCATGTAATTTTAAAATTGCGTATTCTTTGAAACGAGATATTTTTTCAATGAACATGATGACTAACAGGATCGCAACTATGCTGATCATTATTGGTACATAGGTACTCAATAGATCGTTAGTTAAAAAGCCCATCGCTAAACTTGGCTTAGATACAGATGCGGTTAAGCCTAATTTTGAAAATTCACTTTGCAAACTAAGCAATTTGTTGCCAGATGCGGAAGTGTAATAGATTGATGTTGTGGCTTCCAACTGTAAGTCTTTGTAGCTCAACTTTTGCAATTTGATATTTTTAAATAAGGCTGGGTCGGCAGGCTTATTTGGATTGAAATCATAGTAACTCTTGGTCAAAGCACCATTAATTTCATTCATGTGAGCAAATGTTAACTGAGTGCCATTTTCTTTCGAAAATTTGGCCAATTCACTGAAAACTTGGCTTTTCTTTAATTTATGACTATCTGATGACACTTGAATTGCAGTGTGAGCATTCGCAATCGAATTTTGCTCATATTCATAAATGGCTGCTGATAATTGAAATAGAGCCAAGCATGAAATCACCATCAATAGTGCAATTTTTACTTTTTTATACACGATTGAGTCCTTCTAACAAATAATGCGCATATTTCTTATGCGCATATCAAACAATTTTATTTTACTTCATAATAACTTCTATTTCCAAACAATCTTTTTTCACATGAAGCTTTTGCAGTGATTCCTTTTTTAGTCCAACCACTTGACACATAATATTTTCCTTCCACGGAAGCTTTATGAGTTTTATGATTATGTGAATAGTAGGACCAAACATACTTAGAACCTACTCCATAGTTCCATCGGCCACCTTGTGCACTTATAGTAGAAGATGACGCAAATACTGGAACAACAAACATCATTAATGCAACAACAGTTGAAAAAACATAAGTTAGTGTATTTTTATATTTCATTTTCATCGACCTTTCTAAAAATACACTTTTATTCTATTCCGGCATTTTAAATTGTCAATAACTTTTTAATATAAAATAATTTAAAAAACAAAGTAATAAAAATCGCAAAAAATTAAAAAAAGCCATGCAACAGCACGGCTTTTTCTTAAAGAAACTTTTGAGTTAAAATTCTGAAAATCCAGTCCAAAAGACCTAAGTATAATCCAAATAAAACTGCAGTAATGATAACTCTAACAGTATCATGACGGTTTTGCTTAAAAGTTGGCCAGGTAACTAGCTTCATTTCGTGACCAACACTCTTGAAAAATTTAAACATCCTTTATCTAGTCTCCTTGTGAAGTGTTTTCTTCCCACAATATTTGCAGAATTTATTCAAAGCTAAACGCTCTGTTCGATTTGGATTAGTGGTCATGGAATAATTACGTGAACCACATACTGTACATGCTAAAGCTGCTTTTTTTACGGCCATCTAATCCCTCCTAAACTGTAGTCATTTTAACAAAATTCAAGCTTTTTGGCAAGAAAGGAAAAAGCCTTCCGATTAGGAAGACTTTTTTGAAAATCTTTGCTTTAGCTTTTGCCAATATGACAATGATTTTCTCATATTATCAGGATCAACATATTTTCTAATTGCTCGCAAAGTTTCTTTAGGCTTCTTAGTGCTAAATATGAAGGATCCATTGCTTTTAGTTCTGATTTCAAAGCGAGGAATGTACTTGCCTTTAAAGTGGACGACAGCAACTACATAAGTAACTTCATTCCAAGGAATTTGAACAAAATCTTCAGAATTACGACTATTGTAAAATTCAAAAGCGTTGTCACCAATCATTACTTTTCCATATGAAGAAATTCCTCTAAACCAGGTAGCATCGATTGTTAAATCTACTTTGTGATTAAGCGATTCAGCCATTTTTTATAAAATACCCCATACGTGGAATAATACACCGATTGCGAAAATTCCCAAGATGATCCAAATTGGAGAAACTTTCTTCTTCAATAACCACATGCAAAGGAATGTCAATAGAAGTGCAGCAAGACCTGGAATTAATGAGTCCAAGTTGTTTTGCAAAGTAGTAGTCTTGATCTTTTCAAGAGACATACCGCTGTTAACTTGGTTAAACACTTGGTGTAAACCTTCACCAGACATCTTAACCTTGTCCCATTCAATGTATCCACCCTTTTGAACTGGAGTGCTTGAAACTACAGGAACAAAGTTAATAGTTACCCAACGTTGGATCAAAGCACCGATGACGAACATACCCATCATACTTGCTCCACGGGTTACCTTTTGCAATAAACCACCGCTCATGTCCTTGGTGATTGCTGAACCAGCCTTGTAACCAAATTCTTGAGTTGACCACAAGAAACCGATTCTGATTAAGTTCCACAATACAAAGAATAAGATAGCACCTAAAACGTTACCGCTGATTGCCATACTTGCACCAAGGGCACCGATAATAGGACGAACAGTGAACCAGAATACAGGGTCACCAACACCGGCTAAAGGTCCCATCATACCAACCTTAACACCTTGGATAGCTTCGTTTTTAACATCAGCACCGTTAGCTTTATCTTCTTCAAGTGCTAAAGTAACACCAAGAATTGGTGAAGCTAAGTATGGGTGAGTGTTGAAGAATGCCAAGTGACGTTCAAGCGCAGCTGACATGTCTTCCTTATTTGGATACAATTTCTTCAAAGCTGGGATCATTGAGTAAGCCCAACCACCGTTTTGCATTCTTTCGTAGTTCCATGAACCTTGCAAGAATTGTGAACGCCACATTACTTTGAAACGGTCAGATTTAGTTAAAGTAATCTTCTTTTCAGCCATTTTTTAAATCCTCCTCTAGCTCATTTTAATAATCATCAATAATATCGCCGAGTGGATCACCCGTTCCGGCTGACTTACCAGTACCTGAACCACCTTTTTCTTCAAGTGTTAAGTAAATCAAAGCCAATGATAAACCAATTGCACCTAAAGAAATCAAAGTTAAGTCCTTAATAGCAGCAAGTGCAAAACCGATTGCGAAGAATGGCCATACTTCACGGTTAGCCATCATGTTAATAACCATTGCGTAACCAACAGCTACAACCATACCACCACCGATTTTCATACCGTCGTTAAGCCATGCAGGGATTGAGCTCAAAGCTCCTCTAACAACGCTTTCTGGAACAGCTAAAAGTAAAGCTGCAGGAATTGCGATTCTTAAACCTTGCAATGCAATAGCAACGTATTGCCATAATTCGATTCCGTGGTAGTTACCCTTCTTAGCTTGTGCGTCCATGATGTGAACAATACCAGTTGAAATAGTACGTACGATCATAGTCAATACCAAACCGGCAACTGACAAAGGAATAGCGATAGCAGTAGCAGTACCGATACCGTTAGTACCTTGACCACCTTGAACCAAGATAATAGCAGAAGCAACTGCGGCTAAGGCAGCATCGGGAGCAACTGCGGCACCGATGTTAGCCCAACCTAAAGCGATCATTTGTAATTGACCACCAAGGATTACACCTAATTCCAAGTGACCAGTTACTAAACCAATTAAAGTACATGCAACTAGTGGTTGGTGGAATTGCCATTGGTCCAAGATACCTTCCATCCCAGCCAAGAAAGCAACAACCACTACCAAGATAATTTGAATAGTGTTCATTATTTAACTCCTCTTACTTGTTTTTTTCATCCAAAAGGCTTTGTGCCTTGTTCAAAATAGCATCCATGTTTCCAGGATTGTCTGATGGAACTTTTCTGACATCAAACTTCATACCACGTTTTTCCAATTCACGGAATGTATCAACATCCTTTTGGTTCATTGAAAGAACGTTGTTGGCGTTAACGTCACCTTCTTGGTAAGACATTGAACCAACATTCAAAGTATCAAGCTTCATACCACGATCAAGCATCTTCAAGACATCTTCAGGTTCTTCGAATAAAAGTAATGCCTTAGTATTACCAAAGCGAGGATCCTTAAGGATTTGTTCCATCTTTGCAAGTGGCACAGTGTGAGCTTTAACTCCAGCTGGAGCAGCATCACGAATCATGCTCTTTCTAAGTTCGTCTTTAGCAACGTTGTCAGAAACAACAATGACACGATCTGGCTTGACTTGTGGAATCCAACCAGTAGCTACTTGTCCGTGTAACAAACGACTATCGATTCTTGCTAATAATAACTTGATGTGACCATCACCTAAAACAGTTCCTTCTGGAATAGCTTCAGTTGGTGCATTTGATACAGTACTTGCTTCAGCCTTTTCATCTTCAGGCATTAAGCTTTCAGGCTTAGTCTTAATACCTTCAATTGCAGGTTGAACAATTGCTGTAGCAATTTCATGAGCACCAAGGCCCATCATTCTTTGAGTTAAAGCTTCAACAACCATTGGTAAGTTCATACCACTAATGATAGCCCACTTGTCGTGGCCTTCAGCTAAACCGTTAGCTTGGTTGAATGGAGTTCCTCCCCATAAGTCTACGATAAATAAAACTTCAGAGTCGTCAGAAAAACTAGCGATAGCATCTTCCATCTTCTTACGGATGTCATCTGGTCCTTCTTCAGGCTTCAAAATTACATGAGCAAAATCTTCTTGTTGGCCAAAGAGCATGCCGGCAGATTCAGCAATACCGTCGGCAAAGCCACCATGACTCGCTAACACAATTCCTACCATGTATTTTCCCCTTATCTAAAAAGTTATGAAACTTTTGATTATTATGAAAACCTTTTCATACAACTTCTATGTTATCACTATAAGCATAAAAGTAAAGGAATTTATGATATTGATAAGTTATATTCGCACTGGATTTTTGATAAAATTTTACATATAATCAACTGATAATATAGCTAACAAACGATATGAGGAAACTATATGATTAAAAATGCATATGTAATTGCAAATAGTATGGCTGGTGGTGGCACTGCCAGAGCCTTAATTCCAAAAATCACCAGGAAATTGCGAAATAAAGAGGTTTCTTACGAACTATTTGAAACTCGAAAGTTCGGTCACGCTACTTATTTAGCAACTCAATTAAAGGAAGATTTTCCTGTAATTGTCGTCGGTGGCGATGGAACTTTAAGTCAAGTTGTAACTGGTTTGAAAAATTCAAATAAATTAAATTCAGTTATTTACTTGCCAGCTGGTTCTGGAAATGACTTTGCGAGATCTTTCGGCATTGCTCTAAATCCTGAAGAAGCTTTAGAACACGCCTTAACTGGGCAAAGTCACCAAGTATATATTGGCAAAATTCATGAGAATGGTCATGATACTTACTTTACTAATAATTTAGGCATCGGTTTTGATGCAGAAATTGTTCAATTAGCAGAAAATTCAAAGTCAAAAAAGCTTTTGAATAAATTGCATTTGGGTAGACTATCTTATCCTGCTCAAGCAATTTCAGCGATTTTGAAAACTAAATGTTTTTCAGTTAATTTAGCTGATCAAGAAATAAATAACTGTTATATGTTGATGGTCACTAAAACTCCATTTGCTGGTGGTGGCATCAAATTATCTAAAGATCAAAGCGTCTTTGAACCACGTTTAGACTTGATCATGATTAAAAAAGATAATAACGTTCAATTAATCAAAGACTTGTTAGCTTTTGCTACAGGTAATTTAAAAGCATCAAAAACTGTCACATTATTATCAGCGGATCACTTTAGTTATAAAGCTGATCAAGCTCCTGCCCATTTAGATGGGGAAATTTTCAATCAAGCAAGTTACGATTTAGAAATTTCGACAAGTTTTCAAGAATTTATCCAATAAAAAAGAGTCCAATTTGGACTCTTTTTTAATATTTGTTTAGTAACAAAAAAGAGACCTCTCGGTCTCACCTACTCCGGATGTCAGACTCGAACTGACGAC
>JAUMUC010000005.1 GCA_030530865.1 Lactobacillus sp. | reverse complement strand
TGCACCCATAGCGCAACTGGATAGAGTGTCTGACTACGAATCAGAAGGTTGTAGGTTCGACTCCTACTGGGTGCATGTGCGGGAAGTGGCTCAGCTTGGTAGAGCACCTGGTTTGGGACCAGGGGGTCGCAGGTTCGAATCCTGTCTTCCCGATATATTAAAAAGGACAAGTAATACTTGTCTGCTATAGAAAAAGCCGAGAATTAATTCTCGGCTTTTTTATTATGGTGTTTTACAAAGTATAAGATTGTAAAGAAAATCAAAACTAGAGCACCAACAATAGCTGAAATTCTAGTTTCAGTATTGATAAACATAAAGACTAAAATCAAAGTCAACATCAAGAGTGCAAAATAGTTTGAATATGGATATAGCGGCAACTTAAATGGGTGCCCTTCCATCGCTTCTGGGTGTTTCTTTCTAAACTTCAATTCTGCTAGTAAAATCACAAACCAAGCAACCATTCCTGGCAAAACAGATGAAGAATAGATAATTACGAAAACATTGCCCAATGGCACTTTAGCTAATTGCACAACAACGTTTATCAAGAATCCGATCAAAATACTGCCAGTTACTGCAATAATGGCAAAATTTGGAACTCGGTGTTTAGAAACATTACCTAATATCTTAGGTGCTTTTCCATCTCGACCTAGTTTATAAAGCATACGACTTGCTGAATAAATACCTGAATTTGCTCCAGATAAAGCAGCAGTTAAAACGACAACATTGATAATTCCTGCTGCAGCAGTAATACCGACTTTAGCAAAAGTGTTAGTAAATGGTGAACCGATTAAACCAATCTTATTCCAAGGATAAATTGTTACGATGACAAAGATCGCACCAACATAAAAAATCAAAATCCGCCATAAAACACTTTTAACACTTTTGACAATCGCATTCTTCGGATTGGCAGCTTCCCCAGCTGATACCCCGATCAATTCAATTCCTTGATAAGAACCAGCCACAAGCGTCATTGCAAATGCAAAACCGGTCCAGCCACCAGTAAAGAACCCACCGTGTTTCCACAAGTTAGATAACCCAATGGCATGTCCATGATTACCGAATCCCAAAAAGATCATCAAGCAACCTAAGACAATCATAAAAATGATCGTGACTACTTTTACCATGCTAAACCAAAATTCTAATGAAGCATATGCTTTAGCAGATAATAGATTGGCAATCAACAAGGCGAAAATGATGATAATTCCAGCAATCCAATCGCTAGAATCTTTCCACCAAAATCGCAAGTATTCTGTGGTGGCAACAACTTCTGAAATGCCTACCACGATATATTGAAAAATATTAGCCCATTGTGCTAAATAACCAGCTACTGGGTGTACATGATTTGTAGCATAGTCAACAAAAGAGCCCGTACCAGGATTGATGTACAACATTTCTCCTAGAGCTCTCATCACAATGTACAAAATACAGCCCATAAAAGCATAGGCCAAAATTACTGAGGGTCCAGTCCATTTAATGGTTGAGGCTGCCCCCATAAATAGGCCGACACCAATAGCTCCACCTAGAGAAATCATCTCCATTTGGCCTGATGTCATGGAACGTTTTAGATGTTTCTTTTCTCCCATATACTCCTCTTACTTGCCATTTGTAATTTTTGAATGTTTTGATCCATAGAATATATATACTAATATACCAATAATTATCCAAATTGAGGTTAAAATTTTGGTTTCATTTGGCAAAACAAGCAAATAATACAAACTAGCTAAAGCAGCAAGTATTGGTAAAACAGGATAGCCTGGCATCTTGAAGCCTTCGTTGACAATATCCTTCCGTCTTCTAAGTGGAATAATTCCTAATGGAATCAAGACAAAGGCAACTAAAGTTCCGGCATTAACCAATTGCAACAAATTATCCAATGGTACAAATCCAGCTAAAACAGTCGCAATAATCACAGTAGTTACTAAACTGTTAATTGGTAATTTGCTCTTTTGATCAACTTTTCCTAAAGCTGGGAAGATCAAGTGATCTCTACCAAATGCGTAAATAATTCGACTAGTTGCTAAAGTAGTTGATAGTAACGCTGTAAAAATACCGATTAAGGCACCAATTGTGATCAATTTATTCCACATAATTGAGTGCAAAACCTTAAATGCAAATGCAGCAGGGTCATCTACACCTAATAGCTTGTAGTTAACCATCCCCACTAAAACAAGTGAGAATACTACGTAAAGCACTGTAGAAACAATTACGGTACCGATAATTCCTTTAGCAACATTCTTTTGCGGATCTTTTGTTTCAGCTGAATTAGCAGCTAAACCATCGAATCCTAAAAATGCAAAGAAAACAGTCGCAGTGGCAGTTGAAATACCGCCTAAGCCCCATAATCCAGATTGAAATTCTTTTGGATAAAATGGAACATAATTGCTTGGCTTAATGAAGAAAGCACCCACCACAATAAATAGTAAAATGATGGAAATTTTCAAAATAACCAAGTTATTTTCTACCCTAGTAGAAATCTTCGCACCACCTAACAAAATGGCACCAATAATTAGCATAATGATAATGGCAGTTAAATTAACTCCGCCTCCTTGAAGCGGACCATTAGTTAAAGATGCGGGTAAATGAACGCCAAGGCTCGTTAGAATATTATTGTTAAAATAAGCCGCAAACCCTGTCGCTTCTGCTGATACAGCAAGCATATATTCAATAATTAAGCACCAGCCAAGAATCCATCCGACTAATTCACCATAGATTACTGAACCATAAGTGTAACCTGATCCAGCAATTGGCATAGCGGATGAAAATTCTGCGTAAGCCATCCCTACAATACCTGAAAGTAATGCTGCCACCAAAAAGGCGATGCTCACCGCAGGTCCGGCATGAGCAGCTGCTTCATGTCCAGGAAGAATGAAGATTCCAGTACCGATAACTGCACCTACTCCCAAAAAGAGCAAGTCCTTCGCAGTTAGGGTTCTTTCTAAACGTTGATCAGCGTCTAAATACTTATCAACACTGGCTTTTTTTAGCAAATTTTTCATAACTTCGCCTCCTATCATAAAAATGAAAAATAAGAATTATTATACATTAAAAAAAGGTTAATTTCTAGGTCCTTTACGCATTAGATCTCTTCGATTATTGTTTTTCAGCAAATATTCCTTAATCAACTTCACAACTTGAGGATTTTCTACCAATTTTGAGTGTTGGGCATCAGTCCCTGTGACGTTGATTGACATGTAATTTTTAACTTGATTTTGGAAAATATATTTTCCAGCCAAAACTGACCCTTCTGGAACCAATCCATCTGAAGTGTAAGTTTTACCACCAAGCAAACTATAAACAATTAAGCTCTTAGGCAAGTTCTTCTTGTACTTCAAGAAATCTGAAAACATTTGCGTCTTCATCGTGTAACTAGTTTCTTTAAAGTTGTATGGCGAACCAAGCGTCATTAACTTAGTAACCTTAATTTCAGAACTATATGATGAGTAGTAATGCTCTAGCCAATATGTCCAAACTAAGCCACCGTTAGAGTGGCCGAAAGCCTTGAATTTGTGGAAATGGAAGTCTTGCATAATTTGGTAAAAAGCTTGATCGAACCAATCCGCTTGGCGTTTGATATTGGTATAACCATCTGAATTATTTTTAAAACCAACAACGATAATTGGCTCTTCATCCCCTTTAGAGATTGAGCCATCAAAAGTCATTGTATTATTTTCATTAACCGTAATCCGTAAAACACTGTGCTTTTGATCTTTGGTCTTATTCAAAATCTTGATTAAACCATCAAATCGATTAGCAGTAGCTGAACTACCGGGGATCATGATTAACGGCGTCATTTTTGATTGACGACGTTGACTCATTGTCTTGTTGTTACTTGTCATCCATTTAGCAGTTGGAATGGTCATCGCTGTCAGCAAGATAATGGCCAAAATCGCTCCTAACCAGTATTTATTTTTCTTCATCGTTGACCCTCCGTAAGATCTTTTCATCTAATTTAAGCCAATATTTAAAGATTAATACATCAACGAATAATAAGACTAAGGTTACTAATAAAGCACCCCAGTTTCCGTTGGTTCCAACGAATGGTGATAAAATATCTGGCATCCCCCATAAACTAGCATAAGCAAGTGGTGGAATAAACTTGATAGCGATTAAGATGGTTACTACCGTAATATTCACGATTGAAACTGATAAAATTCCTAAAATCCAAACTGGATTGAAGAAGACCGCAATTCCCATGAATAAACCGATTGGATTACCAAAAATCGTTGGAAATAGCGACAAAATTGCAATTGTTCTTCTACGGTGGAATTGACTAAATAAAAGAATCGTAATAACTAAGGCCAAAGCAACTAAGCCCATTAAACCAGCATAACTGGTGAAAATTTCTGATCCTAAAAAGCGATATGGCACTTTCCAACTACCATTATGTAACAAGGCATAGTTGAAATTAGTCATTTCTTGCACACTACCACTTGATGAATAGAGGGTTTGAATCGGATATGGTAAACCAATTAAATAGAGCACAATCGCAAAAGCATACCAAATCAAATCGCTGACATAATCATTGGCATTCTGTAGTTGCTTAATTAAGCCGTCAAAGACCGCATTAGTTGCTTTCACCTTAAACATCAAAATAGCAAAAGCAATAATCACTGCTAATACAAAAGAGATGAAAATGGGTTTGAAAATGTTCCAAACTCTTTCTTCAAAATCATCTGCAATATCAGTGCCCCAGCGATTAAAAATATAGCCGACAATCAATCCGACTACTAAAGAAAACAGAATGAAATTATAGTTCAAAACTGTCGTCTTAAAGGGCATTGTCTTATTATCAGCTAAGTTATTTTTAAAGCTCAACATCAGCAAAACAGAAATCGCGGTAATTCCGGCTCCATCACGCTTTTTTGCCGTGAAACTAGCAATAAAATACGCTAAAAGCAAGCCTGAAATACCGGTTGTCGCAAATTGAATCGCATGCAAAAAGGCCAAAGTTCTGACTTCAAAAACTTCGTTAATCTTGTACGTTAAATTAAAAACATTGATAAACCAGCTATCATAGCTGACAAAACTAGTTGCTAATACATCTGCATATGCACCAATCATCAAAATGGGCATCATTGACAGCATGCTTTTTTCAATAATTCTGATTAAATGTGTCTTTCTTAAGCGGTAAAATAATTCACTCATAATTTCACCTATTTTTCTATCAAAAAAGCCTAATTCCACCAACAAGGAACTAGGCTCACATAGTGTTTTAGTATCGTCGCTTTTTGACCACATAAATAAATATAGATAGAAGATAACATTTTCACTACCGGGGAAAATAGTTAACTACCTTGACGATACAGACTTATTTTATCACTAGCATTAGTTAATAACAATCATTTTAAAAGATATTTTATAATTCCATCCATTTGAAGTTTCAAAGTACTGAAACCTGCTTGAACAGAATTTGTCTGTGCAACTAAGACAGTTTTGCCATCAGGACTAATTCTCAAGAAGGTGTAGAAGCCTGAGCCTGCACCGTTAGCTGAGCGGAAAAGTCCTTCATTGTATAAACCAGCTGAATAAGTTGCATTATCCAAAAAGATTTGTGAACGAGTCTTATCAGATAACCAACTACCAGATAAGATATCTTTTTCAACCTTGGCTAGGTCTGCTGAACTCATGACAACAGAGCCAGCTCCTAAGTCATTATGTGCTGCTAAAATAGCCGTCTTGAGGCTAACCTTATTTCCAAACTCACTACCGGCTTGGAAATTGTCATTTTGATTTAAATTCCATAAGAACTCAGTATTCTTAAGGTTAAGTCGATCAATAAATGTTTGGGTAAAGAGTTTTTCATAACTCTTATGGGTCAACTTAGAAAGAATTCCACTCAATAAAACATAGTTCAATGATGTGTAATTCCATTTACCATACAATTTTGAATTGAATTTAGTATGATTTGCATCAAACTCAATTGTTTTCGCATCTGAAGAATAATTAGTATCCACAGACTTGATTACTAAACCTGAGGTCATATTCAACAAATTGTTAATGGTAACTTTATTGCTGCCTGGAATATTTGGATAAAACTTAGCAAGTTTAGTTGAAAGACTAAGCTTCTTGTTTTGGATCTGTTTCATTACCATGGCAGCAGTCATTGACTTTTGCACAGAGTTAACCAGATACATATTTGAAAAAGTCTTTTGAGAACTAAATTCTCCTAAAAACTTTCCATTTTTTACAATGTAAAATTCACCGTTAAAGCCAGTCTTCTTAAGTTTAGCAACTAATTGCTTGTCCTTAATATTCTTTTTATTTTCATAAAAAGGCATTGAGACATTACGCTTATTAGCCCACTTCTTAGTGAAGTAGTAATTGCTCAACTTGTAATGTTGTGCTTTATTAGGTTGCTTCATGAATGCACGAATGGTTTGATCCATCTTAGCCCAACCACGCCAACCAATGTGGATGGTATCTTCCATGAAGTATTTCTTTTTACCGTAGTGACTTAAGTCAAGAACGTTAGTAAATCCTTGAGTAGTCAATTGACGCTTAATCTTAGCAACTGAAGTTTCATACATCTTCATTGACAGGCCAGTGTACTTAGCCCATTTGTGGTTTACTGGTGGAATCACAAATTGAACATTAGTACCTTGAGAAGCAAATTTAGTCAAAACTAATTCAAAGTCACCATATTCTGGTGATTTAACATAGTCAAACTTCTTTTGGCTTCCCTTCAACTTCTTAAGGATGCTCTTAGTAAAACGAGTTCTGTAGAAGCGGTTGTTAATACCAAACTTGTTTGAAGTTGTATGCTTTTTACCCAACTTAAAGCCAAGTCGATCTAGCTTAGCTGCTGAGTAAGGCGTAGGCAATTCTTTTGCCTTTCTCTTAATTAAATCGATTCGATCACGTAATTGCCATGCACTGAAGAAATTATCTTCACTAGAAAGCATTGCTAACTTTCTCTTGATGACAAATTTAGTGAATGAATTGATCTTTTGTCCCTTTGAGACACTCACTAATGCGTCTTTAATGCTACCTCTAACTGATGGCATGGTTAAAAGACGCTTAGCTGCATATCTATCAGCCACGGTATTTTTGGCATTTAAAGCAAAGAGGATTGTTTCCAATGGTGAGTAATACAATTGGAAGGCCATTGGATTTTGACCTTGTTTTGTAAACCATTGTGGTGAAATAATCATCACTGCTTTTTTATTCTTTAATTGTGATTCGGTACCTTGCATGCCGATAAATTGGGCTAATGATTGACTACCAGGTCCACCTAAAAGAAATGGCTTGTACTTACGGTGATACTTGTAAGCCAACACACTTGGGTGCAAAGCATCAAATCTTGATAATTCACTAGATCCATAAAAAGGGACATAGCCATAAGCGAAAGCATCCCTTTTCATTTGTACACCTTTAAAAATGGTCGTAGATTGTGAGTTTGCAGCTTGGAAAATGGACTCTTTACTAAAAGTCCGATCCCATGGAATTTGGAGAATTCCAAGAACCAAGACAATCGCACAAATTACAGGACCAAAAATGTGCCAAAGTCTTTGTTTATTAGTCATTCTTCAAGCTCTCTACCTTTGCAATAATCTTATTTAGAGTTGACCATTCTTCACGGTCAAATTCTGATACTGGAACTTCAACGTCAAGTTCTTCTTGAATGTTTAATAACATTTGTACACTTGCCATTGAATCGAGCAAACCTGAATCAAAAATATTTTCATCCATCTTGCTTGATAAATCTTCACCTGTTAAATCTTCTAAAATGCTTAATACAGTTGCTTTTACGTCCATAATATCCTCCTAAATTATAACCATCCGAACCATAGCTTGCTTAAGAAGCCTGAGAAAATTAAGAAACTGAAGCAAACCACGTGGAAAGTAATTACTATTGCCAGCCACTTAGTAAATTGATTTTGTGGAAGCTGACCCTTATGCTTTTTCTTAAATCGTAACCAAATATCATTGATAATGATGGCTAAAGCGTGGTAGATACCATAAACAATGTAGTACCAAGTTAATCCATGCCAAAAACCCATTACTAGGAAGTCAACAAGGTATGCGACTTGTGATAAACGAATTCTGTTCTTGATCAACTTTTTCTTCATGGACCAGAAAGTGAATCGCATGTAGATAAAGTCTCTGAACCAGTATGACAAAGTAATGTGCCAACGGTTCCAGAATTCTTTGATATTTGGTGAACTAAATGGCTTGTTGAAGTTCATTGGCGTCTTAATTCCCATAAAGTAAGAAATTGAAACAGCAAACAATGAATATCCAGCAAAGTCAAAGAATAGATACATTGAGTAGCAGTACATGTAAAGCACTACCCACCATGAAAGTTTAAGTCCACCATTGGCATTTCCGACTGCCAGAGCCATTCTTTCGATTTCTGGCAACCAGTGTGTACCAAATAGCCAACCCAAAATGAATTTATATAAAAATCCTTGGAATAGGTATCTCACACCAATTTCAAGATCATCTAGATAGGCTGATCTTTCAGGGGCTTTAGTAAAGTCCTTGGCAAATCTACGGTATCTATCGATCGGTCCTGATGAAATTGTTGGGAAAAAGAGCAAGAATCTCAGATAAATCTCTGGATTAACCTCTTTAATTGTACCATCACGCAATTCCATAATCACTTGTACCGATTTGAAAGTGATGTAAGAAAGTCCTAAAAATCCCACAACAAATGGTACCGTCTTGCTTGGCATTGCTGCGGTCACCTTACTTGCCGTTAGTGGCAAAATTGCAAGAATGACGAACAAGCAAAAGATACCGGTACTGTTGTTGCCTGCTTTTCGATAATGCTGATAAATAAAAGTAATCAAGCATTGATAGATCAGATATCCTATTAAGAAGACCCCTTGTTGCCAATGGTCTCCTCCAAAAGTTAATACTAGGAAAACGAATGAAAAGATTGCTTCATAATGAACAAAACGTTTTCCAAAGTATAATCCGATCATGATTGGGCATAATGCCAATAATAAATAGATAAAATATTGCGGATTAGAATAAGGTTGCAAATTAATCACTAGCTATTCACCTCGCTAATAACCGCCTTAATGTCTACTTTACCGTTTTGACTGATTGGTAAAGCGTCTCTAAAGACAAATCTTTGTGGCATCATGTAAGGCATCACGTTTTCAGTTAAGTCTTTGCGGATTGATGCAGTAACTTCCTTTTCAGTGTGATTGTCTAACACGCCATCATTTAATTCGATTTGGGCGATTAATTGCTTAACCTTATGATCCTTGTCGTACTTAGGAGCTACAACTCCGTAACGTACGAATTCGTTCTTACTTAAGTAGAAGTTGATTTCTTCAAGTTCGATTCGGTAACCGTTAAACTTGATTTGGAAGTCAATTCGTCCACGGTAGAATAGCATGTCTCTATCTAAGAAACCTGCATCCCCAGTGCGATAACTTTGATAACCATTTTTTCCCTTGAAAAAGGCAGCCTCGGTCTTTTCAGGATTGTTCAAGTAACCCTTTGAAACACTTGGACCATTCAATAGGATTTCACCTTCGCCTGGCTTTTCACCAGAACTTTCATCAATAGTGATAATGGTATCTTCCTTAGCTATACCAATTGGCAAACGGTCATATTTAGCCAAGATTTCATCTGTGATTTCAACTTGGGTTACAGCAACCGTTGCTTCAGTTGGTCCATAAGTGTTGAAAATATGTGATCCTGGGAAACGACTCTTCAAAGTATCAACTTCACTATGAGGTAATTCTTCACCACAGAATAAGAAGTGAGTCAATTCAGGGTGATGTTCTGAATCAAAAGTCTTATCTAAGAAGCATAATTGAGCAAATGAAGGTGTAGAAACCCAGACATTAAAGTCAATTGTTGGTAAAACTTGGAACAATTTACCAAAGTTTTCGCAAACTTCATGAGGCAAAACAACCAACTTACCACCAGTTACTAAAGCTGGATATAAGCTCATAACTGACAAGTCAAATGAGTAAGGTGCTTGTGCCAAAAATGCAGGATGTTCTGGCAATTTGAAGTCTTTCAATTCCCAATTAATAAAGCTTAATAAGTTGTCATGGCTGATTTGTACACCTTTTGGCTTACCTGTAGTTCCTGAAGTAAAGATGATGTAGTAGTTTTCATCACCTTCAACAAAGCTATCTTCAGAAACACTTGCTCCATCAGTAACTGCACTAGGCTTAAGCACAGTTAACTTTGAGAGGTCAACATCAGGTAAATCATTAATTGCGATTACAAAGCTAGCCTCTGAAACTTCTTGAATCAAAGTTAATCTTTCAGCATTTGAATAACTAGCTATCGGCACATATGCATGTCCACTTTTTACGCATCCTAAAAAACTAGCAACCATTTCAAAGCTTTGGTCACCCCAAATTAAGATAGGTTCACCAGCTGGGACATTGCTACTAGCAATGTAACTAGCCCATGCATCTGAACGTGCCTTTAATTCACCATATGTACTTGTTTCACCCAAGTAGTCGTAGCAAACGCGACTGGGATCTTTTTCAGCAATTTGATCAATGCTCTTGATTACATCTTTAATAATCATAATTTATCCCTCTACAGTTCTTTTAATTAAAATTCGTTGTAAATAAAGTGTACAGATGAAAGTCCACTATATTGATATAAGTATAATAAGCCTAACAGAATTAACGCGTAACACACTGTTTTAAGAGCAAACATGCCAATTCCATGACTTCTGTTTTGAGTTTTTTCTGTCATCGAACCATCCTCGCCTTTTCTATACTGTGAAATGATACCATTTTGTAACACAATTGTAAAATTAGCTTCTACTTACTAAACAAACCGTTGATGTTCATTGATAATATGCGATCCATGATCACTATATCTGGATTTGCATACTGACTTGCTGCAGATTCAAAAATACATAAAAGTTGGCCTTTATAAGCCGTAATTTGTTCCAAATAAGGTGGCATTTTTATTACCAACTCAGCGTTTTGCTCACT
This sequence comes from Lactobacillus sp., assembly GCA_030530865.1. Taxonomy (GTDB): domain Bacteria; phylum Bacillota; class Bacilli; order Lactobacillales; family Lactobacillaceae; genus Lactobacillus. The sequence continues at coordinate 105,472 of JAUMUC010000005.1, read as the reverse complement.
TAAGGCATTGATCGCCGAAATTGGGAAAACATACAGCTTGGAACTCTGGCTCCCATATGACTGACTTAAGAAAATCTTATCATCATAAACCGCGATTCCTTGAATCTTCTCATCCATGCTAGTTTGTCCATCAGGATCTGAATAAATTGCGTTACCAGTTTTTGTAGCGACCTCCTTCACACCAATCGAATTCTTGTACTTTCCAGAACGAGATATTCTAAAGGAAGAAACTGTACCTCTTTTTCTTAAATCAAAATAACCAACTAATAAATTTCCACCATAATATGTGACAGTTGATGCTTTGGGCATCGAAGGAATGATCACTGTGTGATTATATTGAATAGGTATCAAACTCTTCTTGGGATAAGCTTTTAAGCTTTTCATTGAAAATGACTGAAGAGCTGATTTTCCACCAACTGAACCAGTTATCCAAATATTCTTGGCCACCGGATCATAAGTAATTCCACCCAGGTGAGGTTTTTTAGGGACTTGGATCGTTTTGATAAATTTATTTGTTTTCTTATCTAATACATAAATGACTGAGTTACGTTTGTGCTCACCATCATATGCCGTAATTAACAAGAATTTACCAGCAATCGTTATCCCTTGAGGCGTCATCGTGTCTGTTTGAGTGTACTTTTTCTTTTCAAAATCGTAAGCTTTAGTTGCACGTAAGCCTGGAATTACCGCATTATATCCATCCCATGTCTTAGGTGGAGTTAAATAGGAAACTCTGAAAATGAAATCGTAATCGCGATTAAGTCTCTTCTTATATATCTTGTCTGTTTGAAAAGCAGGACTAATATTCGTATTACCTTGCATGACAATCTGTGGTCGATGTTTTTTGAATTGATAATTTTCATACCAGTGATATCCAAAAAATGCACCTAGACCAATTAGTAGCAAAGCAATCGCTAAAATAATTAGTTCTACTATGTATTTTACGATTCCCCTCACTCTTTGTCTCCTTTCTACCGATTTTTATGTTACCATACATGCAATATTTTAATTTACTCAATAACCTTAAGACTTTCATAATATTTTCTATTCATTTTCTTCAAAATTATGCCGTAATATACATACTTGTAACAAGCCCACAAAACTTGTTACATTACTCCCACTTTTTTATTTCATTCATTCATTCTTACTCCTCCAAAGTAGATGAAAGATATCCAGGCCTGCAACTTTGCAGGTCTTTTTCTTTATTAAAAAAATTTAGAACATTATAATATATACTGTAGTTAATAAAGGGAGGATTAAGATGAATTGGCTTAAGAAATATTGGAAATTTTATTTAGTCTTAGTTCTAGGTGCTATCCATGGAATTTTGACCATTTTAAATAAGGATCAAACGGTTACTGCAGTTATTCTCTGTGTAATCGGTGTCCTATTTGCACTTGAAATGATCAAAGAGATGATTGAAACCTTTAAGGAAGGTCGTTGGGGTGTCGACGTTCTTGCGGTTGTAGCAATTCCCTCAATGATTTTTGTTAACGATATTTGGGCAGAATGGATGATCCTAGTCATGTTAACTGGTGGTGAATCACTTGAAGATTATGCAACCAGTCAAGCTGACAAGGATTTGAAAGCCTTGTTGAATAATGCTCCACGTTTTGCTCACAAGTTGCTTGATAATGGAAGCATTGAAAATATCAGCGTTGATCAAGTCGCAGTTGGTGACTTAATTGTGATTAACCCAGGCGACCAAGTACCTGTTGACTGCCAAATCATTTCTGGTGACTCACAATTTGATGAATCATCAATTACTGGTGAAAGTTTACCTGTGCCAAAGAAAATTGGTGATGACTTATTCTCAGGTTCAGTAAATGGTGACTATGCTGTAAAAGCAAAAGTTACTAAGTTAGCTGCTGAATCTGAATACCAAACAATTGTTAACTTGGTTAAATCAGCTCAAGCACAACCTGCTCGCTTTGTTAAATTAGCTGATCGTTATGCCGTACCTTTTACAATTATTTCCTTAATTATTGGTTTTGTGGCAATGGGTATATCAATGCACAATAATCCATCAGCTGCTTGGTCAGTACACTTTATGCGTTTTGCACAAGTTATGGTTGTGGCTAGCCCATGTCCACTATTAATCGCAGCTCCTGTTGCTTTCCTTTCAGGAATGAGTAATATGAGCCGTCACCAAGTACAAGTTAAGTCTGGTCCTACGATTGAAAAATTGGGCCGAGCAAAGACTTTTGCCTTCGATAAAACTGGAACTTTAACTAAAAACAGTCTAGTCATTGATCAAATCAAATTGGCAACGACTGATTTCACTAAGGATCAAGTGCTTTTACTAACTAGAAGTGCTGAAAGTCACAGTAATCACATCATTGCTAATTCAATTGTAAAAAGTAGTGATGAAAAGCTTTTACCAGCTACAAACGTACAAGAAATTGCTGGTCAAGGTTTAACAGCTGAAGTTGATGGTCACAAGCTCAAAATTGGGAAAGCAAGCTTTGTGACAGATGATAAAATCGAACTTGCCACTACTACCGCTGTTTATGTCGCAATTGATGATAAATATGCTGGTGTGATTACTCTAAAGGACCAATTGCGTCCAGAAACGCCAAGTACCATTCAAGATTTAAAGGAACTTGGTATTCAACACATTATGATGTTAACTGGTGATAAAAAAGAAGTTGCTGAAGCCATTGGTAAAGAAAGTGGCGTGGGCACTGTCAAATATGAATTATTACCTGGAGAAAAAATTCAAGCTATTAAAAGTGCTAAGCATCGTCCAGTTGTGATGGTTGGTGACGGAGTTAATGACTCACCTAGTTTAACCGCTGCCGATGTAGGTATCGCTATGGGTGCTAAAGAAGCAACTGCAGCTTCAGAAAGTGCCGATGCCGTCATCTTAGTTGATGATTTGAGTAAGGTTAGCGATGCCGTTAGAATCGCTAAGTGGACTTTAAAAGTTGCCAAGGTCGATGTCTTAATCGCAATGGCTGTTGTCTTAGTCCTTGAATTGATTGCTTCAACTGGTATTATTCCTGCATTTGGTGGGGCAATTTTACAAGAAGCTGTCGATTTGACTGCTATCTCATTAGCCTTGATCGCAGGTATTGAACCTAAAAAATAGAAAGAGTTTCCTATGCATTTTCTAAAAGAGCTCATCTTAATCCTAATTTTCACCACTATGTGTGGCCAAATCTGTACTAGATTGAATCTTCCAGCAGTTATTGGCCAATTATTGAGTGGTATTATCTTGGGCCCAGCCATCCTGGGATTAGTACATCCTAGCAATACAATTACGCTATTTTCCGAAATCGGTGTAACTCTCTTGATGTTCTTAGCAGGTTTGGAATCTGATCTTGATCTGTTAAAAAAGCACTTCAAATTAAGTTTTGCTGTCGCCGGAATCGGAGTTATTTTGCCAGTTACCTTTATTGGATTGGCTTGCTTAGCTTTTAAAATGAAGTTTTTAGAAGCACTATTTATCGGAATCGTTTTTGCAGCAACGAGTGTTTCAATCTCAGTAATGGTTTTAAAAGAAGCTGATAAATTGAATTCACAAGCTGGGATGGCTATTCTTGGGGCTGCCGTTGTGGACGACATTTTAGCTGTGATCACTTTGTCACTTTTCACTTCATTTAGTCATGAAGGTGGCCAAAGTGGTCTAACTAATAATTTAGGCTTAAACTTTTTGATTCAAATTGTTTATTTTGTCGCAATTTGGCTAGTATTTCGCTATGTTGCACCAATTTTAATCAAATTTGCCAAAAAAATTGAAATTGATTATGCAGTTGTCATTTGTTCATTAATTTTGGCGTTCAGTTTAGCCTGGGCAGCTGAAATTGTCGGCCTAAGCGAAGTTGTTGGTGCCTTTTTTGGCGGGTTAGCAATTCGCCAAACCGACCAATTTGAAGAGGTCCATAGTTCGGTATCAATTATCGGTTACACCTTCTTCATCCCCGTTTTCTTAGCAAACATCGGTCTCGTGATGACTTTCAGCAGTTTCTTCAAAGATCTTAGTTTCATCATTATCCTCAGTATTTTGGCCTTTTTCTCAAAATTCTGGGCTGGAAAATACACCAGTAAGTTCTTTGGCTTCGACAATTTGGAAGCATCCATGGTTGGTGCCGGGATGGTATCAAGAGGCGAAGTTGCCTTAATCGTAGCCCAAATCGGAATTGGCTATCACCTTTTCCCAAAGGATATTTATTCTAGCTTAATCTTGATTATCATCATTACTACGGTGATTTCACCGTTTGTATTGAACTATTTCATTAAAAAAGCTAACTAAAAAGCTCCTCAAATGAGGGGCTTTTTGATTGTTTTAAGTTGTCTTTAATAATAATTGATGATATATTTACCTGTATTCAAGGGGGACTGTATATGAAAAATCTACGTTTTGGTGAGGCCTTTATTGTCTTAGTATTGATGATTGCTTTTTTAGGAATCAGCGTTATCGGATACGGCTTAATGCCTCAAATTCCAGTTTTAATTGTTATTAGTGCCTTAATTTTCTGGCTTGCTTTAATCAAAAAAGTCAGTTTTGACGCTATTTCTGATTCCATTGTCAACGGTATCAAAACAGCCATTGTGCCAATTTTTATCTTTATTTTGATTGGTGCGTTAATCGCTGTCTGGATTCAATCTGGTATTATTCCATCAATGATGGTTGCCGCTTTCCACATGATTAGCGTTCACTTCTTTGTACCAAGTGTCTTCATTGTTTGTTCAATTGTTGGTTTAGCAATCGGATCCGGTTTTACTACCGTTTCAACTATCGGTATTGCCCTTTTGGGTATGGGTATGACTTTAGGCATTAATCCTGCATTAACTTGTGGTGCAATCGTTTCTGGTGCCGTTTTTGGTGATAAAATGTCCCCAATTTCTGACTCAACCAACTTAGCTAGTGCAATTGGAGAAGTAGATCTTTTTGATCACATTCAAAATATGATGTGGTCAACTATTCCCGCTTTTTTATGCTCACTTTTACTATTTGCATTGCTTGGCTACAATAGTCATTCAGCTTCATTACAACAAATTAATCAAACAACTGCCGTTTTAAATAGTCATTTCCATATTTCGTTCTTAGCTTTAGTACCAATTTTGGTCATGCTCGTCTTTTCAATTATAAAAGTACCTGCTATTCCATCATTGCTTTTAAATATTTGGCTAACTGCAGGTTTAATCAAATTCTCTGATCCACACTTTTCATTTAAGCAATTAGCTGATTTATTGCAAAACGGTTTTGTTTCAAAAACTCATAATCAAGTAGTTGATAGTTTGATGACTCGTGGTGGAATCAGCTCTATGATGGGCACTATTTCATTGATCATTTTAACTTTGGCTTTAGGTGGAATTCTAATGGACCAAGGGATTATCAGTAAGGCAATGGAACCTTTGACCAAGCGTCTTCGTTCCCCATTATCCACAATTACTGCAACTATTTTGTCAGGAATTGGTATCAACCTCTTCGTTGGTGAACAATACTTGTCAGTAATTCTTCCTGGTAACGCCTTTAAGCCAGTTTTTGCTAAAAACAATCTAAGTCCCCTAGCATTATCTAGAACGCTTGAGGATGGTGGTAGTGTAATTAATTACATCATTCCTTGGGGTGTTGCTGGTTCATTCGTCGCTGCAACTTTAGGAACACCTGTCATGCACTTTTTACCATTCGTTTTCTTTAGTTTATTCTCACCAATTTTCTCGATCTTGAGCGGTTTAACGGGTATCGGATTAAAGAAAATAAAATAATTATTAAATTTATATTGATTTTATTAAGGAACGTGTTAATATTGTTAAAAATAAAAATATTTAGCAATGAGAAGACGAGTAAACCTTTCATTCTTACAGTGAGTTGGTGCTAGTGCGAAGCCAGCAGACCCTGAAATGTCGAAAAACACCTTTGAGCTAAATCGTCGTTAGCACGTTACGCTACTTGGAGTCGGTCTTTATGACAATTTGGGTGGCACCGCGGAAAAAAGCCTTTCGTCCCATAAATAATTTTGGGATTGAGGGCTTTTCTTTTTCCCTAAAGAATATAGGAGAAAATACTATGACTTTAATTTTACCTAAAGACTATCACCCAACTCTTTCAATTCGTGACACTGAAGCTGCCATTGCGTTTACACGTGAAACATTCCAAAGCGAATTATCAGATGCCTTGGCTTTACAAAGAATGTCAGCTCCAATGTTTTTGAAGAAATCAACTGGTTTAAACGACAACTTAAACGGTGTTGAACGTCCAGTAGCTTTTGACATGAAAGCCATGCCTGACGAAATCGAAGTAGTCCACTCACTTGCTAAATGGAAACGATGGGCTCTTAAGAAGTACAAATTTGGTATGCACGAAGGTCTTTACACTAACATGAACGCTATTCGTCGTGATGAAGATCTTGATAACTTCCACTCAATTTATGTTGATCAATGGGATTGGGAAAAAGTAATTTCTAAAGAAGACCGTACTGAAGAATACTTAAAGGAAACTGTTAAACGTATTTTTTCAGCAATTAAAGAAACTGAAAAAGCTTTAATCGCTAAATATCCTGGATCTACTACTCGTTTACCTGAAAAGATCACTTTCTTAACAACTCAAGAATTGGAAGATATGTATCCAGAATTATCACCAGAAGAACGTGAAAGTAAGATCTGTGAAAAAGAAAAAGTTGTCTTTTTAATGAAGATCGGTGACAAACTTAAAAAGAGTGGCGAGCCTCATGATGGCCGTGCACCAGACTACGACGACTGGGCACTTAACGGCGACCTACTCTTCTGGTTTGAGCCATTAAAGCGTCGCTTGGAAATTTCTAGCATGGGAATTAGAGTTAGTCCTGAATCATTGAAAGAACAATTGAAGAAAGCTGGTTGCGAAGACCGTGAAGCCCTTCCATTCCATAAAGAATTATTAGCTGGCAAATTGCCATACACAATCGGTGGTGGTATTGGCCAATCTCGTCTATGCATGCTTTTGCTTGGAAAAGCTCACATCGGTGAAGTTCAAGCTAGTGTCTGGCCAGATGACATGGTTGCTGCCTGTGAAAAAGCTGGTATGAAGTTACTATAAACAACCATAAATAAAAAAGAGGTCGATTGACCTCTTTTTTATTTATCCTAAACTTGCTATTAGGTTAAGCATACCGTGTGACAACATTGAATAGCGAATATCACCGGTAATTGTGTAAACGCTAGCTAAAATAGAACCCATTGCAAAGTAAACCAAGAAGTATGGTGTTAAATTTGGATCATGACAGAATCCGAACAAAAAGCCACTAAGCAGGATTAAAAAGATTTTATTTTTCGTGTTCTTTTTTAAATCATCGAACAAGTTAAAGAGCATCCCCCGAAACATAATTTCTTCAAAAAATGGTGCTCCAATAATGACAAATAGATGGAAGAAAACTGGATTGGCATTTTTCAAAATTGCATTTAATGCTTCTTCATTAGCAGATGAACCGCCCTTGTAAATAAACAAATTCAGCACAATATTAGCAGCCAGCATCAAGATCCAGCCTAAGATGGAGACTAAAACCTTTTTTAATTTAATGCGATCTTTGTAACTAAATTGCCATTTGTTCGAATTTTTCAAAAAACGGTGGTAGAAATACCAGACTAATTCAACTGCAAAAAGTGTGATCAGAGACATAATCTCTGCGTTTACCTTAAGTCGTTTGAAGTAAACAAATTGCATTAATGCGTACAGGAAAAAAGTTACTACTATCGTAAGCAGTTTGATAATAATTACTTTTGCTTTTTTCATACAATTTTCTCCTTTCGTTAACAACATTATAACAAATTACTCTAAATACAATATCTTGATTTCGTTTCAAAAAAATTCAATATATTGTATTTATTTTACTTTCCTATTCTATCGGGCTTTATGGCTCTTTTCATCTTCAAAAAGCCTATTAAATCAAGCTTTTTGAAATTTTGACAACCACAAGATTTTGCGTTAGTTTTATTTACTGTAATCTTTAAAAATTTCAGGAATAAGGGAGATAATATGAATTTCAAGAACGCCTTTACTACTGGTGTTGCGACTATTTCTGCTGCTCTACTTTTAACAGCTTGTGGCACACATCATAGTAAGTCCTCAAATAGTAAAGACACAAAATATAGTATTGCCCTCATTACAAACAATACTGGTGTCGATGATCATTCATTTAACCAATCAGCTTGGAATGGTTTACAAAAATATGGTAAGAAATTCGGCCTTTCCAAGGGTAACGGTGGTTATAACTACTTCGAATCATCTTCAGCAAGTGATCACGTTCCTAACATTGAACAAGCTATCAGTGCTAAGTACAAGATGATCGTTGGTGTTGGTTACGAATTAGGTGATGCTATTAACAGTGAATCTAAGAAGCATCCTAATACTAACTTCATCATGATTGATAACACTATCAACCGTAAAAATGTAGTTAGTGCTACTTTCAAGAGTCAAGACGCTTCATACTTAGCTGGTGTGGCTGCTGCTTACTCAACGAAGACTAATACTGTTGGTTTTATCGGTGGTGCTCACAACGTTATCGTTGACTTATTTGATGCCGGATTTACTCAAGGTGTTAAAGACGCAGCCAAGAAGTTACACAAGAAGATTAAAGTTTTAAATCAATACGTTGGTAACTTCTCAAGTACTGATAAGGCACAAATGATTGCCAAGAGTATGTACTCAAACAACGCTGATATCATCTATCACGCAGCTGCAACTGCTGGTGAAGGTGTTTTCCAAGCAGCTAAGGCAATTGACCAAAAGACCAACGAAAACGGTAAGGTTTGGGTAATCGGTGTTGATAGTGACCAATCTTCATTAGGTAAGTACAAGATGAAGAACGGTACTGCAAGCAACTTAACTTTATCTTCAGTTATGAAAGGTATCGGCAAGGCTTGTTACGAAATCGCTGTTCAAAGTCACGAAGGTAAATTCCCTGGTGGTAAGCACTTAGTATTCGGACTTAAAGGTGACGGTACTTACTTACTTAAGGGCTACATCAACAGTGCAGCTTGGAAAGCAGTAAACACTGCAAAACAACAAATTATCGACAACAAAATTACAGTTGCCACAAAACCATAGAAATAGAGGAAATTTAGATAAATGAAGATTAAGAAAATTCTTGCAGGTGCCAGCATTGCAATCGCTGGATTAACTTTAGCAGCATGTGGAAATCACTCACACAAAACAACTAAAAACAGCAAAGGTTCAATCGCTTTAATTACTGATGGTGCCGGTGTTAACGACAACTCATTCAACCAATCAGCATGGAATGGTTTCATGGCTTACGGTAAGGAACACAACCTTCAAAAAGGTAAAGGCGGATACCAATACTTTGCATCATCAAGTGCTGCTGACTTTGCTCCGAACTTTGAACAAGCTGTTAACGCAAACTACAAGACTATCATTGGTGTTGGTTACGAATTGAAGGATGCCGTAGCTTCTGCAGCTAAGAAGTACCCTAAGACTAACTTTGCAATTATCGATGACGTTATCAAAGGTCAAAAGAACGTAGTTTCAGCTAACTTCCAAAGTAACGAAGCAGCTTACTTAGCTGGTGTCGCTGCTGCTTACACTACTAAGACTAATACTGTAGGTTTCATCGGTGGTGCTCACGGTGACATCGTTGACTTATTCGACGCTGGTTTCACTCAAGGTGTTAAGGATACCGCTAAGAAGCTTCACAAGAACATTACTGTTTTGAACCAATACATTGGTAACTTCACTTCAAGTGATAAGGCTAAGTCAATTGCTCAATCAATGTACGCTAAGAAGGCTGATATCATCATGCACGCCGCTGGTGGTGCTGGTAGTGGTTTATTCCAAGCTGCTAAGGCTATTAACCAAACTAAGGCTGAAAAAGATAAAGTTTGGGTAATCGGTGTTGATATCGATCAATCTTCATTGGGTAAATACACTTCAAAAGACGGCAAGAAGTCAAACTTCACTTTAACTTCAGTTATTACTGGTGTTAACGTAGCCGTTAAGGATATTGCTGATCGTGCTTACGAAGGTAAATTCCCAGGTGGTCAAAACTTAGTTTACGGCTTAAAGACTAACGGTGTTTCAATCACTCGTGGTTACATTAATGACAAAGCTTGGTCAGCAACTAGAACTGCAAGAAACGATGTCATTAACAAGAAAGTTTCTGTAGCCATCCACCCAAAATCTAACTAATAAACAATCCCTCCGAAATTAATTGTTTGCATTTTGCCTATTTTAAACTTTCTTAATAACTTATTTCCCCACATTAATTGTTCTTTAACAAATGATTTGGTAAGATTAAAAGGTAAATGTTCGTTTAATTGTATTCGGGGGATTTTTTATGAACAAAAAAATTTTATCTGCTCTAACCATCAGTTTTGCTGGATTAGTATTAGTAGGATGTGGTGCCAAGCACAAATCTAGTTCTAGCAATAGCAACACCAAAGGTACCGTTGCTTTGATTACTGATGATAACGGTGTTGATGACCACTCATTCCAACAATCAGCTTGGACCGGTTTCTTAGCTTATGGTAAGGAACATAACCTCAAGCGTGGCCGTGGCGGATATCAATATTTCCAATCAAACTCAGCAGCTGACTTTGATCCAAACATCACTCAAGCTGTTAACGCAGGATATAAGACAGTGTTCGGAATTGGTTACATGTTAACTGACGCAATTAAGGATGCTGCTAAGAAGAATCCAAAGACGAACTTTGTAATCGTTGATGATGTAATTACCGGTGTAAAGAACGCAGCTAGTGCTACTTTCAAGAGTAATGAATCATCATACTTAGCTGGTATCGCAGCAGCTTACACTACTAAGACTAATACAGTCGGATTTATCGGTGGTGCTAAAGGTACTGTTATCTCAGCCTTTGAAGCTGGATACCTCAAGGGTGTTAAAGATGGTGCCAAGCAACTTGGTAAGAAGATTACTGTTTTAGATCAATACGTTGGTAACTTCACCAGTACTGATAAAGCAAAATCAATTGCTCAATCAATGTACGCTAAGAACGCTGACATCATCTATCAAGCAGCTGGTGGTGCCGGTAACGGTGTCTTCCAAGAAGCCAAGGTTTTGAACCAAGCTCAACCTGCTAATAAGAAAGTTTGGGTAATCGGTGTTGATATCGACCAATCATCACAAGGTAAATACACTGCTAAAGGCGGAGAAAAATCAAACTTCACTTTAACTTCAGTTCTTAAAGAAGTTGGTACTGCTGTTAAGGATATCGCTAACGATGCATACCAAGGCAAATTCCCCGGTGGTAAGCATTTAGTCTTCGATTTGAAGAACAAAGGTGTTTCATTGACTAAGGGTTACTTATCAGATAAGGCATGGAATGCTGCTGAAAAAGCTCGTCAAGAAATCATCGATGGCAAGATAACTGTTCCAACTACAGTTAAGTAATTAAAAAGGCACTTTAATAAGTGCCTTTTTCTACAAATATAAACAAAAGGAAAGCTATTTATGGAAAATATCATTGAAATGCGACACATTGTCAAAGATTTCAACGGTTTCAAAGCTAATAACGATATCAATATTAGCTTAAGAAAAGGCGAAATCTTGGCATTGCTCGGTGAAAATGGTGCTGGTAAATCTACTCTAATGAGTATTTTGTCTGGACTATTACAACCAACTAGTGGTGAAATCCTAGTCAAAGGCAAGCAAGTAAAAATTAACGGTCCACTCGCAGCTGGTAAATTAGGAATCGGTATGGTGCACCAACACTTTATGCTTGCTGATGCTTTCACCGTTTTAGAAAACATTATGCTCGGACACGAACAAACTAAGTTTGGACGCTTAAACTTCAAAAAAGCTCGTAAAGAAATCATGGCGTTGTCAGATCACTATGGTCTTGCCATTGATCCAGACGCCAAAGTAAGAGATATTACCGTCGCTCAACAACAACGTGTAGAAATTCTTAAAGTGCTCTATCGTGGTGCTGACGTCCTCATTTTTGATGAACCTACTGCCGTTTTAACACCACAAGAAATCGTTGAATTCATCAAGATTATGAAGAATCTTCGTAACGAAGGAAAGTCTATCATCTTGATCACTCACAAATTAGACGAAATCAAAGCAAGTGCTGACAGAGTTACAATTATTCGTCGTGGTGAAACCATTGATACGCTAGACGTAGCAAATGCCTCAAATGAAGAAATGGCAGATAAAATGGTTGGTCGTCATGTTAATTTCAATCTTGAAAAGGAACCAATGCATCAAGGCGATGTCGTCCTTTCTGTCAAAGACTTGAAAGTTAAAGACGATCGCGGTGCTATGACTGTTAAAGGACTTTCTTTCAACGTTCATAAAGGCGAAATCTTAGGAATCGCTGGTATTGACGGTAACGGTCAAGATGAATTAGTAGCTGCCATCACTGGTTTAACTAAGATTTATAGTGGTGAAATTGCAATCAAGAACAAGAATATTGCCGGTATGAAAGTCCGTGATATCACTGAATTAGGTGTTGCTCACGTTCCAAGTGACCGTCAAAAGTTTGGTTTAATCCTCAGCTTTCCTTTATACCAAAACATTGCTTTGCAAACTTACTACAAGGCTCCTTTTTCTAAGCATGGTATTATCAATGACAAAGCTATGCGTAGTCACGCACTAGAATTAATCAAGAAGTTTGATGTTAGAACTGCTAGTGAAGATTTGCCTGCTGGTGAACTTTCAGGTGGTAACCAACAAAAGGCTATCATCGCCAGAGAATTAGATTTGAACAGTGACTTAATCGTTGTTTTCCAACCTACTCGTGGTTTGGACGTAGGTGCGATTGAATACATTCATAAGCAATTATTAGCACAGCGTGATGCTGGAAAAGCTGTCTTGCTTGTATCTTATGAATTAGATGAAATTATGCAATTATCAGACCGAATTCTCGTTTTACACGATGGTCAAAAATCAGGTGAAGTTTCTCCTGAAACTACCAACGAACAAGAATTAGGTTTACTTATGACCGGTATAAAGGAAGGTGTCTAAATGTTTAAAGTTGATAAAAAGACTAAAAATATCCTCGTACCAGTCGTTGCTGTAATCGCAGGTTTGATTGTCGGGGCTTTGATCATGCTAGCTTGGGGATATGACCCAGTTGCAGCTTACAGTTCCCTACTTTCAAGTGCTCTAGGAAACACCAACGGGATTGGTGAAACTATCCGGGCAGCAACTCCATTAATTTTTACAGCTATCGGTTTCCAAATTGCCAGTGCAGCCGGATTCTTCAACATTGGTTTATCTGGACAAGCACAAGCTGGTTGGTTAGCTTCAATTTGGGTAGCTTTAGCCTTTAAAAACTTGCCAGGCTACATTGTCTTGCCAATGGCAATCATCGCTGGTGTGTTAGCAGGTGCAATTATCGCTGGTATCGCCGGTGTTTTAAGAGCATATTTTGGTACTAACGAAGTTATCGTAACTATCATGATGAACTACATTGTTTTGTATTCTTGCCAATACTTAATGCAAGTTGTCATGAACAAAAACTTACGTGTTTCTACTGATGCTACCAACAACATTTCAAACGGTAGCTTAAGACTAGATTGGTTAACCAACATGTTTAACGGTGCCAGAATTAACTCTGGTATCTTCATGGCACTAATCGCCCTCGTAGCTTTCTGGTTCTTAATGAAAAAGACTGTTGCTGGTTTTGAAATTCGTTCAGTCGGTTTGAACCCATTTGCCAGCCGTTACGCTGGTATGTCAGATAAAAAGAACATCATCGTCTCAATGCTTCTATCCGGGGCTTTTGCTGGAATGGGTGGTGTCGTACAAGGTTTAGGTACTTACTTAAACTACTTCACGCAAACCGCCAGCCTTGATATCGGATTCGATGGTATGTCAGTTGCCTTGCTTGGAACAGGAACTGCAATCGGTATTTTATTAGCTTCCCTACTCTTCTCTATCTTGAAGATCGGTGGCTTAGGAATGCAAACTTTAGCTGGTATTCCTTATGAAATTGTTTCAATCGTAATCGCTGCAATTATCTTCTTTGTCGGAATTCGATACGTTGTTGAATTAATGTTCAAAGACAAAAAGCACAATTACGATCAACCAGAAAAAATTGCTAAGATTTCCAATAATGGGGTCGATGGACCCGCAGTAAAGATTGGTCGGGAGGGAGAAGTATAATGAATTTAACAACTATGCTGGCACTTATTGTGTCTTCAACATTAACTTATTCAGCTCCGCTAATTTTTACAGCACTTGGCGGAACTTTCAGTGAACATAGTGGGATTGTAAACGTTGGGCTTGAAGGAATCATGACGATCGGAGCATTTGCAAGTGTAGTCTTTAACCTTACTTTTGCTAAAGACTTCGGTTCAATGACGCCATGGTTAGGTTTACTAGTTGGAGGAGTAGCCGGCCTATTATTCTCAATTTTACACGCCGTAGCAACCGTATCTTGGCGTGCAGATCACATTATCTCAGGTACTGTATTAAACTTAATGGCAGCCCCTCTAGGCGTCTTTTTAATCAAAGCAATCTACGATAAAGGTCAAACCGATAACATTTCAGCAACATTCGGTTACTGGAACGTTCCAGTTTTATCAAATATTCCTTTCATCGGTAAAATCTTTTTCCAAGACACTTCTGCTCCTGCTTGGTTAGCAATTATCTTGGCATTTGTTCTAGCTTGGGTTTTATACAAAACTAGATTCGGATTAAGATTACGTTCTGCTGGTGAAAATCCAAAAGCTGCTGACACAATGGGAATCAACGTTTACAAGATGCGCTACACTGGCGTTTTGATTTCTGGATTCTTAGGCGGTATCGGTGGTGCAGTTTTCGCACAAGCTATTTCCGCTAACTTCTCAGTTTCAACTATCGTTGGTCAAGGTTTCATGTCATTAGCTGCCTTAATCTTCGGTAAATGGAACCCAATCGGTGCAATGCTTTCATCATTATTCTTTGGTTTTGCTCAAAGTTTAAGTATTATTGGTGCGCAACTCCCAGGCATTTCTGCCTTGCCATCAGTATACTTGCAAATTGCACCTTATGTTTTGACAATCATTGTTTTGGTAGTATTCTTCGGTAAAGCCGTAGCACCTGCTGCCGACGGTCAAAACTACATTAAATCAAAATAATTTGGATATTATTTCCCAGGTAATAAAATACCCGTTGTCTAATCAGACTGCGGGTATTTTTTATATCAAATAAATACTCCTGGGTATAATATAATTTTATAAGCAAAAATCAAGGAGGTAATAATTATGAGAAAAGTTAGTAAAACTATCAACTTAGATGAAAATTTACAAAGAGAACTAACCGAAAAACTAAGTCAAATAGGTTTAACGTTAGACGAATATTTCTTATTAGCTGCCAAGCAGTTCTTAATTCAAGGACGCGTGCCATTCGAAATTACAGAAAAAGTTAAATTTAATGATGAAACTAGAAAAGCTCTAATTCGTTCATTGGCTGAAGAAGAAGGATTATTACCTAATACTTCAACTGAATTGAATTTAAAATCTATCGATAACTTGTTTTAAGAAACTTCTTTCTTTACTTTTGGTCTATTCCGATTTATACTGGAATAGACCAATTAAGGAGGGCAAGTTTTATGAAATTAATTATCGTTAAAAACCAAGCTGAAGCTGGTAAAAAGGCTTTCGAAATCTTTAAAGAAGAACTTAACAACGGTGCTAAAGTATTCGGTTTAGCAACTGGATCTAGCCCAATTTCACTTTACAACGAATTAACTAACAGTGATCTTGACTTTTCAGACTGTACTAGTATCAACCTCGATGAATACGTTGGTTTGAAGCCTACTAATTCTCAAAGTTACCACTACTTTATGAATCAACATCTTTTCAGCAAAAAGCCATTTAAGAAGTCTTACGTTCCAGATGGTGAAACCAAAGATGTTGCTCAAGAAATTGCCCATTACAACAAAATTATTAAAGAAAATCCAATTGATTTACAATTGCTCGGTATTGGACGCAACGGTCACATTGCTTTCAATGAACCAGGAACCAGTTTCGACAGCGTGACTCACGAAGTTAAATTGTCACAAAGCACTATTGAAGCAAATTCTCGTTTCTTCGATAACATTGACGAAGTTCCAAAGAGTGCTATTTGTATGGGAATTGCGTCAATTATGTCTGCTAAAAAGATTTTGCTTTGTGCCTTTGGTGAAAACAAGCAAGATGCTTTAAAAGGCATGATTGAAGGTCCAATTACCGAAGATGTACCTGCATCTGTTTTGCAAAAACACCCAGATGTAACTGTAATTTGCGATGAAATAGCTGCTAAAAAGCTTAAGTAATAATTCTTAAATACAAGACTTGACTTTTTATAAAGTCAAGTCTATTTTTATACAAGATATTGTTATATCATTGTTAAAGTAAACAGAAATTAACTATATATTGTAGAAAGAGTGTGATTACAGTTATTGTCTTGAGCGGGCCTATTGGAGCCGGTAAATCCAGTTTAACCGAAATTTTAGCCAATCATTTTGGCACAGAAGCATTTTACGAAGATGTAGCCGAAAATCCAGTCTTGCCCCTCTACTACCAAGACATGAACCGCTACACCTTTCTTTTGAACACTTATCTTTTGAATAAACGCTTGGCACAAATTGACCAAGCAGTTAGTTCAAAGAATAAATACGATGTCATCGATCGTTCTATTTACGAAGACGCCCTCTTTTTCCGTATGAACGCAGATAGTGGCGTAGCAAATGAAACTGAATGTGACATCTATACTGACTTGGTACACAACATGATGGAAGATGTGCCAGGTAACCCACACAAAAAGCCAGATTTGCTAATTTACATTGATGTATCTTTAGACACAATGCTTAAGCGAATCAAGAAGCGTGGTCGTAAGTTTGAACAGCTAGACACCGATCCTAAGCTTAAGGCTTACTACGAAAAGTTACGTGAATACTACCAACCTTGGTACAAAAAATACAGCGAATCACCAAAGATGAGAATTGATGGTGACAAGTACAATTTCGTTGAAAACGAAGCAGACCGTGACGCTGTATTGAAGTTGGTTGAAGAACGTTTGCATGAAATTGAAAAAGAAGGAAAGTGATGACAGTTATTGTATTGAGCGGGCCCATTGGAGCCGGTAAATCCAGTTTAACCGAAATTTTATCTGATTACATTGGCACTAAGCCTTTCTATGAAAGTGTCGACAATAACCCTGTATTGCCACTTTTCTACAAAGATCCAAAGAAATACGCATTTTTATTGCAAATTTTCTTCTTAAATACACGTTTTCACAGTATCAAAGCTGCCTTAAGCGATGATAACAATGTGCTTGACCGTTCTATCTATGAAGATTCACTCTTTTTCCACATGAATGCGGACATGGGTAGAGCTACTAAAGAAGAAATTGATACATATGATGAATTACTAGCCACAATGATGGGTCAATTGGAAAAAATGCCTAAAAAGACGCCTGACTTACTAGTACACATCGACGTATCATATGACACCATGCTTAAGCGAATCAAAAAACGTGGTCGTTCATTTGAACAATTATCTTATGATCCAAGCCTGGCTGATTACTACCAAAGCTTGTTGGATTACTACAAGCCTTGGTACGAACATTATGATTATTCTCCAAAGATTAAAATTGATGGCGATAAGTTGGACTTCATGGCAAGTGATGCCGATCGTCAAGAAATTCTAGATATGATCGTTGCAAAATTAAAAGAGCTTGGCAAATTGCCTACAGACTGGCAACCAAAGAATGCTTAATGAAAAAACTGACCTTATTTGGTCAGTTTTTTGTTTACAATCATTTTTTAAAGTGTTACATTAGGGAACGTAATAGCGAATAATTCAATTATTGTTCGTGTTTTAGGAGGAAATATGAGTTTTCTAAAAAAATACTTTCAGTTAGATAGTCTTAATACAAATATTAAGACTGAACTTTTGGCAGGTCTTACTACTTTTATCAGTATGTCCTACATTTTATTCGTAAATCCGAACGTTCTTGGTGCAAGTGGCATGGACAAAGGAGCTGTCTTCACTGCTACCGCTTTAGCCAGTGCTTTTGGATGTTTGGTAATGGGTATTGTCGCTAACTACCCTATCGCCACAGCACCTGCCCTTGGTATTAACGCATTCTTCGCTTATACCGCATGTTTGCAAATGCACGTTAAGTGGGAAACTGCTTTAGCTGCTGTTTTCGCTGCTAGTGTCATTTTCATCTTAATTACTTTCTTCAAATTGAGAGAAAAAATTATCGATGCGATTCCACATGATCTAAAATGTGCAATTAGTAGTGGTATCGGTATCTTCATTGCTTTCTTGGGCTTGCAAAATGGTCAATTAGTTCAAGGATCAAAAGATACTTTAGTAACTGTTGGTTCATTGAAAAATCCACTTGTTTGGATCACAATTTTTGGACTTTTCGTTACTATCGTTTTAATGATTAAAAAGGTTCCCGGCTCAATCTTTATCGGAATGGTGCTTTCAACTATTTTCGGTATTGCCATTGGTCAAATTAAAATTCCAACTACCTTTGTTTCTACCGCTCCAAGTATGGCACCAACTTTTGGTAAAGCTATCATGCATCTAGGCGATTTAAATAGCATGCAGATGGTCGTCATTATTTTAACCTTCTTGTTAGTTACTTTCTTTGATACTACCGGTACTTTAATCGGTTGTGCTCAACAAGCCGGCTTTATGAAAGACAATAAATTGCCTCGAGTTGGTAAAGCTCTTGCAGCCGATTCTACTGCAATGATGGCTGGATCAGTTTTCGGTACTTCTCCAGTCGGTGCCTACGTTGAATCAAGTAGTGGTATCGCTGTAGGTGGCCGAAGCGGTTTAACTGCAGTGGTTGTTGGTATCTTATTCTTAATTAGTACTATCTTCAGTCCATTATTAGCTATCGTTTCTAGCCAAGTTACTGCTCCAGCTTTGATCGTTGTTGGTGTATTAATGGCTCAAAACTTAGCAAAAGTTGATTGGACTAAATTAGAAATTGCAGTTCCTGCATTCTTGATCGTTGTAGGTATGCCATTAACTTACTCAATTTCTGATGGTCTAGCTTGGGGAATGATTTCATACCCTATCTCAATGATCGCTGCTAAGCGTACTAAAGAAATTACCCCAATGATGTGGATTCTCTTTGTAATCTTTATTATCTTCTTGTGGGTTTTAAATGTGTAAAACAAAAAGCACCATACGGTGCTTTTTTTATATGCTAATTTTCCCTGTTAAAAGCATTACCAGTGCAATTAAGCCGATCAACGATAAAATACCCATGGAAACTTTCTGATGGCTAGTAATTGCTCTTTTGGCCTCTTTTGAGCTGTGCCAGAAGATAAAGAATCCTGGAATCACGCTAATCCAAACAAGCAAAACTGTTTGCCATCCCGCTAGTAGCATGAAGGCTATTTGAAAGCCTGATGCCAATATTCCAATCAGCAGTTGTCCATACTCTTTATCTTGATAAGCCTTCTTAATTTGGTAAAGACCTACAAACAAATATGAGAACAAGATCGCTGATGAACATAATGAATAGGCGAAAATATATGCATCTTTGGTAAAAAAGAGTGTTAGTAAGAAAATTGTTTCGAAAATTCCAGTAATTACTAAAGCAGTTGTTGGCGAACCGTGTTTATTCTCTTTTTTCCAATATTGAGGCATAACCTTGTCATTGGCTAATAAAGAAGCTGTTTCAGCTGGTAACATCGTCCATGATAGCCATGCAATCGCAGATGAGACAACAAGTCCAGCATTAATAATAATTGCACCCCAATGGCCGACTACTTTTTCTAAGACATAACCTAAAGCAGGTTGTGGCATTTTAGCTAGTTCTGTCTTAGTCAAAACTCCATACGGCAGAATTGAAATCAAAACATAAATAATCATCAAAAAGATCAAAGCCATAATGGTAGCTTGTTCAGCATCTCTTCTGCTTTTCGCTTTGCTTGCCATAACATTGGCACTTTCAATCCCAATCGTTACCCAGATCAGTGTAAAGAGGCATTTCTTCATTTGATCAAAAACTGATACATGACCATGAAGATTAGTTACTAAGTTGCCCCAGAAATCATGTGAGAAAACATTGGCCTTAAACGAAATGATCATAATGACGATAAATAATATAAGTGGTAAGACTTTAAAAATCGTCGCAATCTGATTAATAAGCATGGCCTCTTCAATACCACAGTTAACAATGTAAGTTAAAAGCCAGCAAAAGAAGATAGCACCTACAATTGCAATCACTGGATTTTTAAAAATGGGTAGAAAAGTTCCTAACGCATCCATCATCATCGTTGCAAATGCGATACTTCCTAGCCATGCTGACAGCCAATAAAACCAGCCAGAGATAAATTCACCTAAAGGTCCAAAGCCTGCTCCAGCATAGCTAAAAATCCCCGCATCAAGTTCAGGATGTTTTCTAGATAAATTGTTAATCGATAAGACTAACATCAAAAATCCAAAGCCTGCAAAAATCCATGCCAAAAGTGCTGGTCCTGGAGCCGAAACTGAAGCTAAATTTTGAGTAATCCCAAATGCACCAGTTCCGATACAAGAGCTAACAATTAAGGCTATCAGTTCACTTTTAACTGCTTTTTTCTCCATTGCTTAATTCCTCTCAATTAAGTGTTTTATTTCCCGGGAAATAAAATCCAGATAGCAAAAATACAGAAGATCAAGACTAAAATGAAAACTAACTTTTCATTTTTATTCAATTTTCGATTATCTTCTCTCACACTTTCATAATAGACTGCAAGTCCAGGTATAAAAGTTAAAGATACCATCAATACTTGTTTAAAGCCAGCTAATAACGCACAAACTAATTGAAAGCTAAGAGCCAAAATACCGATAACTAATTGCATCTTTTCTTTTCGTTCCCAGCTGTACTTGATCTGATAGCAGCACACAAAGATATAAGCGATCAAAATCGATGCAGCACAAAGTGAATACACAAAAGTATATGCATCTGAAGTAAATAGCAATGAAATTAGCACAATCGTCTGTAATGCAGCAACAATGAACAATGAACTTGTGGGTGCTTGCTTACTATTTTGCTTGCCCCAAAAGGCTGGTAAAACGCGATCTTTTGCCAAAATATTGGTAGTTTCAGCTGGCAGCATTGTCCAAGATAACCAAGAGATGAAGGATGAAATCATCAAGCCGATGTTAATGAAAAAAGCACCCCAAGAACCAACCAAATGTTGCAATACAGAAGCAATTGCTGGCTGTTTCAAATTTGCTAGGCTTGCTCTAGAAAGCGTCCCATATGGCAGAATTGAAATGACCATATAGATTAATACTAAAAATATAAAGCCAATGATTGTTGCTTGCTCTGCTTCTTTTCGACTTTGAGCACGGCTAGACATAATGCTAGCCCCTTCAATCCCCATGAATACCCAAATAATTGTCATTAAAGCCGCATTAACTTGTGAAAAACTAGAGCCACTTACAACACCATTATGAATTGCTCTACCCCAGAAATCTGCAGTAAAAATTGGTGTCTTAAAGGCTAATACTGCGACAATCGCAAAAATAATTAAAGGCACAATTTTGAAAATAGTCCCAATAGCATTGATAACTGAAGCGGTTTTAATCCCTAAATTCACTAAAAAAGCCAATCCCCAACATAAGGCGATAGAAACAATAATCGACTGAATATTTTGTCCATTTCCAAAAGATGGAAAATAAGTTCCTAAAGTACTCATTAACATTGTGGCAAAAGCAATATTCCCCATCCAAGCAGCTAGCCAATATGACCAGCCTGCCAGAAATTCGCCAATCTTTCCAAAGCCTGCTCCAGCATAACTAAAGATACCGCCATCTAGATCAGGACGCTTTTGTGACAGGTTATTCAAACACAGTACTAATAAAAGTATCCCAACAGCAGAAAAAGCCCAAGCCATAATTGCAGGTCCTGGACCCGCTGCTTGAGCCATATTCTTAACTATTCCGTAGATTCCAGCTCCTAAACTAGAGCTGACTATTATTGCAATTAATTCTCTTTTACTAAGCTTTTCCATTTCTTTGTTCGAATCTTGTTATCATCCATAAAATTGCTGGTAAAAAGACTGCACCAAAGATAAGTGAACCAATTGCATACCAATTCATTACCATAGTCTTACCTTGAGCAATGCTAAATACGCTTACCCAATCATACTTGTAAAGTAAGAACAATGTCAAAACAATTGATAAAATTGGCAATAAAACATCAGTAAACCAATTCTTTTTCGCATCAAGAATTGCTTCCTTACTCTTGCCATAGTAAAACTTAATAACGCCCCAAGGAACAATGATAAATCCAATAAATCTAACGGTCGCACTCAAAATAATTAAGTTATCAGTTGAGTATTGGAAAGCCATTGGAATTAAAATTGCCAAAATCAAGGTAATGGTAAACGTTCTAACTGGGAAGTCACGCTTAGTACGTTTAGTTAAGTAACTTGAGAATTGATTTTCACGAGCCATAGCTTCCAATACACGGGGAGCGTGGAAACTTGAAGCTACGTTAATACCAAACATTGAAACTAAAGCACCAGCCAAAATTAGATTTTGAATAATCTTGTTGTTGAAAGCTGCTGCTACGGCAACAACTTGTTTAGTGTAAAAGAGTGAACGAGGATCAATAACCATGACAATGCCGACTACCCCAATATAAATAAGAGTAATAATCAAAATTGCTAATGGGATAGCTCTAGGCAAGTTCTTTTCAGGTTCCTTCATATCTTCTGAACCACTTGCGACTGCTTCAAATCCGGTGAAAGCGTAGAATGCTGAGACAACAGCCATTACTAAAGCACTAGTAGTGATTGGTTGGCTATTTGGCATGCTCTTTTGCAATGCACCTAATTCAGAAAAATGATTTTGACCAGTGGTCATCAAAACAACAAATCCAGCAACAATTACCAATCCTAAAGCTAATAACTTACCAATAGTTGATAAATTCATCACGTACTTAACGACATTTTGACCAAAAATGTTGATGATCAAAATAATTGCCATCAATAGCACAAAGCCCCAAGTCACGGTAGCAAAGTTGTTAGGGTCACCGCCAAAAATAGCAATAGTCGATTTGATTACGGCTACAGCCATTACTCCCCAAGCTACACTAGCTGAAAAGTAACGCAAAACTCCCATATAGAAGCCGACGCCATCACCAAATGCTGCTTTACTATAAGCATATGCTGCACCAGATTTAGAAACATATTTTGCTGCTGATGCAAAACTGATTGCCAAAATGCTGGCAAAGATCGCTGCAATTAAATAGACGATCAAAGCTTTATCTCCAGCTCTGGCAACAACACTACCAGGAGTTAAAAAGATACCTGATCCAATGATTGAGTTAATTGCCAATAAGACAATTGACCAAAATCCTAACTTATTTTTATCATTCATTTTACTTATTTGCCCTCTTAATTAGATTTTTGAAGATATTATTTTGCAAATCTACTGAGCGATGTAGCATTTCAGGGTGCCATTGCACACCCATTACTAATCCATCTTCACTTTCAACACCTTCGACAACACCGTCGCTAGCTGTAGCTACCGCCTTTAAGTCAGGTGCTACCTTTTTAATCAATTGATGGTGGAAAGAATTTACACGAAGTTCGCTCTTGCCATAAATATCATATAATTTACTGTCTTTTTCGATTTTTACACCATGAGTAGGTAATGATGGGGTATGGTTTTGACTATGCTTTAAAGTCTTTTCAGACCGATAAGATAAGTCTTGATATAAACTACCGCCATGCAAAACATTAATTAATTGAAGGCCCCGACAGACTCCCAATACCGGGATTTTCTTTTCTTCAGCAAATTCCAACAATTTTCCATCAAAATGATCACGTGCTGGCCAAATTTCGCCTAATTTTTGTTCTGGTTCCTCGCCATATAAAGCGGGATCAACATCATGTCCACCAGACAAAATTAACGCATCGACATGTTCCATTTGTTCACGAATAACATCGTCGTCTTCAATAAATGGGATGATAAATGGCACACCACCATTTTGAACGACTGAATCAACATAATCTTCGTTAACATAACTACGTCGATAACCAGGAAACGGAGCAGATTGATCAATCAGTTCTGAACCGGAAATTCCAATAATTGGTTTAGTCATATTTTTACCTCCAACAATATTTTCCACTTACTTTTAGTAAGATGGATTTATTTTAAACAATAATTTTCATATTTGCAAGAAAAACTTAAAATGATAAACTATTCATTAATAGATTTATACAGAATATAATATATAAATCCAAAAACTATATATTTTTAGGAGACAATATGGAAACTATTGAAAAGATTTTCAAGTTAAAAGAAGCAAATTCTTCTGTTAAACAAGAATTAATTGCTGCTTTAACTACTTTCGTTAGCATCAGCTACATGTTATTCGTTATTCCAAGCATTTTAAGTGCTTCAGGTATGAAACAAGGAACTATTTTTACCGCATTAGTAATTTCAAGTGCGATCGGTTCCTTCATCATGGGATTTTTAGCTAACTACCCTATCATCCTAGCACCAACTTTAGGTAGTGCTTCATTTTTTGCTTACACTGTATGTCAAGGAATGCATATAAACTGGCAAACCGCTTTATCTGGCGTTTTAGTTGCTTCAATCATCTTCGTTTTGATTACTGTCTTAAAATTACGCGAATTAGTGATCGATGCCATTCCACAAGACTTGAAATACGCTATTTCAGCCGGTATCGGAATTTTCATTGCCTTCATCGGTTTAAGAAATGCTCACATCATTGTGCCATCATCTTCAACAATGGTTGCTCTAGGGAGCTTCAAGAGTGCTGGTATTTGGATCGCCACTTTTGGTTTGATTTTAACCATTATCTTGATGTGCTTGAATGTTCCAGGATCAATTTTCATCGGTATGATCTGTACCGCTATTTTTGGAATTGTGCTTCATCAAATTCCATTACCTAAAGAAATTATTTCTTTGCCACCTTCACTTGCTCCATCTTTTGGTCAAGCCATTTTCCATTTAAAAGATGTTAATACCATTAATATGTTGATTGTGGTCATAACTTTCTTATTGGTAACTTTCTTTGATACTGCTGGAACTTTAATCGGAATGACGCAACAAGCTGGTATCGTTGATAAGGATGGAAAAATTCCACGGATCGGTCGTGCTCTTTTATCAGACTCATTAGGTATGATCGTTAGTTCAATTTGCGGTGTATCACCATTAGGTACAACCGTTGAATCAAGTAGCGGTATCGCTATGGGTGGTAGAACTGGTTTAACTGCTGTCTTTACCGGATTTTTCTTATTAATCGCAATGTTCTTCAGCCCATTGTTGACCATCATTCCAACAACTGTTACTGCACCTGCCTTAATCATTGTCGGTGTCTTGATGGCTTCAAACTTAGCAAAAATTTCTTGGGATAAATTCGAAATGGCACTTCCAGCATTCATGATTGTTTTAGGTATGCCACTAACTTACTCAATTTCAGATGGTTTGGCTTTAGGTATCATCACTTACCCAATTACCATGATTTTTTCTAAGCGTGGAAAAGAAGTATCACCAATTATGTACATCTTATTCTTCATCTTCTTGATTTATCTTTGGATGATCAATATTTAAGCAATAAAAAACCGATAGAAATTCTATCGGTCTTTTTTTATTTAATTGGGAAAATCTTGTCAGGATTGATAATGCCATGAGGATCCAAAGTTCTCTTAATTTTACGCATCAATTCCAACATATCTTTACCGTAAAATTGTTCAAAGAAGTCTTTCCGAGCATAGCCTACACCATGTTCACCAGACATGTTACCATCAACATTTCTGGCAACTTTGTACAATTCGCTGACGACTTTATTCATCTTCTTGTTAAATTCGTCAGGCGTCATTTCATCTGAACATACGTAGATGTGCAAGTTACCATCACCTGCGTGACCAAAGTTTGGAATTCTAATATTTTCTTCTTTTTCCAATTCGTTAATGCGATGCAACACGTCTGGAATGTGATTAATTGGCACACTAACGTCGATTTCATCCATTTGAGGAGTTGATTTTTGAATTGCAAATAGCAATGATTCACGAGCTTCCCAAATCTTCTTAGCTTCAGGGCTATCTGCTTCCATAACGATTGGCTTTTCACCATGCATTTGACTAGTTACCTTTTCAATGGCATCCATTTGTGCCTTCAATTCTTCTTTAGTAAACGCATCTAAGCCGATAATGATAAAGCCATCACCATTTTCAATTGGAAAATGATCTTCATAAGTCTTTTCCCAAAGGTTCAAAACTTTTCTACCCATAAATTCTACAGTCGTTGGTACAACACCAGACGCTTGAATAGCGGGTACTGATTCAATAGCATGATCCAAAGTATCGAATGGAATTACCGCATTAATGGTTTCCTTTGGACGTGGATACAAACGAACTGTTACTTCAGTAACAACGCCCAAAGTACCTTCAGAGCCAATAATTAAGTCCTTAAGTGAATAGCCTGAACTTGCTTTAACAGCCTTTGAACCAAAGTGGTAAAGCTTACCGGCAGCTAAAACAACCTTCAATTCACGAATGTGTTCTCTTGTGACACCATATTTAATGGCCTTTAAACCACCGGCATTAGTATTGACGTTACCACCGATAGTTGCCCAGTGCATTGCTGGAGCTGGCATATAAGTAAATGGTTTATCTGCCAAAAACTTATCCATATCATTCAAACGAATACCTGCTTGCACTGTCATGGTCAATGAACCTGGATCGTAATCAAGAACCTTGTTCATTTTCACCATATCAAGAGAAATTCCCTTATGTACAGTCAAATTTGCACCCATTAAACCAGTTGAGTTACCTCTTGGAACTAGTGGAATGCGGTGATCATTTGCATACTTAACGACCTTCATAACTTCTTCATTGTTTACTGGTTGAATAACTAATGAAGGCATCGCACGAACTTGCTTCATTTGGTCGTGATCCCAGTGTTCAGTTGGCTTAGTAATGAATCTATCAGGATCAGCAATGTAGGTCCGCAATTCAGCGATGTCGGTCATTGTTAATTTATTGTAGTCTGTTTTTAGCATAATCAATATCTCCTTATAAAATCATTATAGCGCTTTCACGAAAAAAGTAAGCAAAAAAGGTATGATTACTCGAAAAATAATTTACAATTGTAAACAGGAGGGATTGAAATGAAGATTATTATTACTTTTATTTGTATTATTTTGATCGTGGCAATCGCCATTTGGTTTATGACTGGTCATGATGATCAAGAAAAAGCCAAAATTTCAGGTAAAAAACAATTTCAAAAAGTCATTGTTAAAGGTGGCTATGCCCCTAACGTTATTGTCTTGAAAAAAGGGATTCCGGCTGAATTAGATTTTGATTTACAAGACTCAACTGCTTGTTTATCAAGCATTGCTTTTGACGAACTGGGTATTAATCAAGAATTGCATCCAGGTAAAAATGTCATTAGCGTTCCTACTGACAAGGCCCAAGAACTTGGCTTTGCCTGCGGAATGAATATGTTTCATGGAAAGGTAATTATTAAATAATGTCTACTAAGCGTCGCTTTTGGACTTGTGCAATCTTAGCATTGCCAATCTTGATCACGATGTTCCTCATGCCCTTTCACATAATGCTTCCAGATCATGGTGCCGTTTTAACAACTTTGATCTTAATTATCGGGGCTAGTGGCTACTATCAAAGTGCGTGGCATGCTTTTTTGCATCATCAAGCTAATATGAATAGCTTAATCGCTATCGGAACAGGTGTAACTTATTTATATAGCCTTTACGCTTTTTTCAATGGAAAAGATGTCTACTTTGAAAGTGCTGCTTTTATCACCGTCTTCATGCTTTTAGGTGATATGTTAGAAGAAAAAATGCGTTCGCAAGCGTCTGATTCATTATCAGAATTATTGAAATTGCAAGCTAATCACGCTCTTGTGAAACGTGATGATAAATTTGTCGACCTTCCAATCGACGAAATTAAAATCGGTGATTTGGTCCAAGTACGTCCTGGAGATCGTATTCCGATTGATGGTGAAATTGTTGAAGGTAAGTCAGAAGTCAATGAAGCAGCAATTACTGGAGAAAGTAAACTGCAGGTCAAAGGCATTGGTGATCAAGTATATGGAGCCACCGTTAATACGACTGGGGCTTTCATTTTACGAGTTACTAAAACTTCAAAAGAAACGGTCTTAGCTCAAATCGTTTCCTTTGTTAGAAAAGCTCAAACCAGTAAAGCTCCAATTCAAAAGTTAACCGACCGAGTTGCCAATTATTTTGTCCCAATCGTGTTAATCATAGGTATCATCACTTTCTGGGCCTGGTCAATGATTGAGCCTGCCCAAGCCCTTGAAAGAAGTATCGCAGTAATTATCATCGCTTGCCCTTGTGCATTAGGACTAGCAACACCTACAGCAATGATTGTGGGAATTGGTCAAGCTGCCAAATTAGGAATTTTAATCAAGAATGGTACTAGCCTAGAGAAGGCTAATAATATCGAAACCGTTGTTTTTGATAAAACTGGTACATTGACTACTGGGGACTTATCCGTGAAAGAAGTGACTGGTGAAAACACTTTGCAAGTAGCTGCCGATTTGGAGCAATATTCGGAACACCCAATTGCTCGAGCCATTCTCAAGGATCAGCATCCTCGACCAGTTTCAGACTTTAAGACTGTCCCAGGTTTAGGTGTTACCGCCAAGCAAAATGGACACCTTTTAATGGCGGGAAATGCCAAATTCTTCGACCGACCAAATGATGATCGAATCTTTGTTGGGATAGACCATCAATTAATCGGCACTATTAAACTGGAAGACATGCCCAAGAGCGAAGCAAAATCCGCATTGGCACAACTACCATATCGAAAAGTTATGATGACTGGCGATAACGAAAGAATTGCCAAGGAAATTGCCGATAGTGTTGGTATCACAGAATTTTACGCCAACCAATTACCTCAAGATAAAGCCGAACACATTCAGAAATTATCGAACGTCGCTTTTGTTGGCGACGGCATTAACGATGCACCTGCATTATCTGTAGCAAAGCTTGGAATTGTGATGGGAAGCGGTTCTGAGATCGCTCTAGAGTCAGGTGACATTATCATTACTAATAATAATCTCCATCAAATAAAGCGTGCCCTAGATATATCTAAACGAGTTTTTCAGAAAATCAAACTTAACCTCTTCTGGGCATCAATCTATAATTTAATCGGCATTCCAATTGCGGCAATCTTCACCCTGTCGCCAGTAATTGCAAGTTTAGCGATGGCACTAAGTTCGGTGTCAGTCGTTTTAAATTCTTTAACACTCAAAAAGCCATGATTTTAAAATCATGGCTTTTGTAATGCTTGCATTTCATCATAAACATTTCCGATTTGAGAATGATCAACTGCTAAAATCAGTTCATCTCCAGGTTCGATTCGCGTCTGTCCGTTAGGAATTACCTCCAATCCTCCCCTAACGATCACTCTAACGAGCGTATTTTTAGGCCAGTTAATTTCACTGATCGTATGATCAATCAATTGACTGTCATCGACAATCGCAATTCTGACCTCATCTTCTTGTCCTGATAAATTGGTAGCTTTTTCAGTATCCATTGCATTCGCTAACAAATCGTAAATTGGACTACCGCCTAGTGCCATATCAACTAAGATTGCGAAAAAGGCAACTACAGCCAATGGCATCAAATGTAATAACGATCCGACCATTTCGGTAATTAAAATGATGGCAGTAAATGGTGCCCGAATAATTGAAGCGAACATTCCTGCCATTGAGAAAATGATCAAGTTAATGATCAATTCTTTTGGCAATAAATGTAATTCAACACAAACAACACCAAATAAAGCACCGATCAAGCTTCCCATTGTTAGAATTGGTAAAAATATACCACTTGGCAATCCTGTATCGTAACACATAATTGAATATGCAAAACGTAGTAATAAGAAGCCCAGTAAAGTCGTAGCTAAGCCCCAGCTAGGTGTCAAAATCATCTTTGGTAGTGACATAATCATGTTATGACCAGGGCCTGAAACTACTGGTACGTAATACATAATTGGTAGCAAGAAAATAATTGGTACTAATCCATGTAGCCAGCGTGGCAATGGAACATGACTAAATGCGTCCTTGCCCGCAAATAAGAACTTTTTATAAAAGTGTCCAAGCAATCCAATTAAAATTCCCAAGACAATTAATTGCCAATAATAATTGGTAGGAAATGAATGCTGATAAGTTAATTCTAAGGCATGTTTTTGTCCAAAAATATTGGTTACCACATAATCCGCAGTCAAAGCACCAAGCAATGCATTTAACCAAACCTTAGATGAAAAGTTATGAAACACTTCTTCCAAAACGAAAAGTGCTCCAGCTAACGGTGCCCCAAAAGCTGCTGCCAACCCACTAGCAGCACCAGTTGCTAATAAGACACGTTGATTTGACTTAGAAGGATCTTTTTCGCCTACACCTTGTCCAACCGTAGATCCAAGTTGTAATGCCGGTCCTTCTGGTCCAAGAAACAATCCTGTCCCGATGATAGCGATACCGCCAATTAATTTTCGCCATAAAATGCGATACCAAGTTAATTCCAATTTTCCACGTAATTGCAACTTAACTTCCGGAATCCCGGAGCCACCAACGTGTGGTTCTTGTTTAACCAAAAAGCCAACAATTACCACAGTTAAACACAAGCCAAGAAAAATTGGAATTAAAAGCCAATTAGCATCGTGTGCTGCTTGAAAAGCCTTTAACCACAATAAACTGACTTGTCCTATTCCGTATCTAAAAAAGCCGACAACTAAGCCAACTATTGCTCCAACGACTAATGATTGAGCTAATAGTTTGACGTTAATTGAACGGTCTTTTTTTAGCGTTAAAATTTTGTTCCACATGAAACAATTACTTTTCTTCGTACCATTCGGTGTGGTAGACACCTTCACGGTCGTTTCTTAAGTAAGTGTGAGCACCGAAGTAATCACGTTGTCCTTGGATCAAGTTTTGTGGTAAGCGTGGGTTGAAAATTGAATCTAAGTAAGTCAAAGCAGCAGACAAAGTTGGCACAGGAACACCAGCTTGTGCTCCTAAAGCTACCATTTTACGTAATGCTGGCAATTCATCTTTCAATTGCTTAGCGAATTCAGGAGTTTGGAACAAAGTCTTAACAGGTGCCTTAGCATTGTCAAAGGCTTTTTCAATTTGTTTCAACATACCTGAACGAATGATACAACCAGCTTCCCAGTTTTGAGCAATAGCTGAGTATCTCAAGTCCCAATCATAGGCTTCTGCGGCCAAATGTAATTGACCAAATCCTTGAGCATAGGCTACAGCTTGAGCCAAGTTCAAGGCATCTTGTAGATTGCTAACAAAGTTATCAGGAACTTTTTCATCGCTTACAGGTGCTTGGCCTAAGCGTAAAGTTTGCTTACTCATGAAACGTCCAATAACTGCTTCAGCAATCATACTAATTGGAGCACCTAACACAATACCATCTTCAAGCATCCAGTTACCAGTACCCTTGTATGATGCAACATTTAAGATGTGATCAATTACGTCATCATCAGTTAAGTCATCTTTTTGTGCTAAAACTTTAGCAGAAATTTCTACTAAGTAAGCATCAACTTTATCATGGTACCAGTCAGCAAAAGTTTGGCTCATCGCCTTATTATCCATATGGCCCACAGTTCTCATTAAGTCGTAAACTTCAGCTAAGACTTGCATAATGGCATATTCGATACCATTGTGCACCATTTTTACATAGTGACCACTACCTTCTGGTCCAATGTAGCTAACACATGGACGGCCGTCATCAGTCTTAGCAGCGATTGCTTCAACAATTGGTTGCACACGCTTGTAGGCTGCTTCGTCACCACCAGGCATTAAAGCTGGGCCATTTAAAGCACCTGTTTCACCACCAGAAACGCCCATTCCAATGAAATCAATTCCCTTTTCTTTCATTGCCTTAACACGGCGATTAGTGTCGTGATAGTTTGAGTTACCACCATCGATGACAATATCACCCGGTTCAAGTAAAGTAGAAAGTTTGTCTAAAGTTAAATCAACAGGCTTTCCGGCTTGAATCATCACCAAAATTTTACGTGGCTTTTCTAGATTCTTAACTAAGTCTTCCCAAGTATATACTGGCAAAAGGCTATCATCAGCGTACTTTTGCATCGCATCAACTTCAGGCTTGTCGATACTAAATGCTGCCACAGAAAAGCCATGGCTTTTAATATTCAACGCTAGGTTCTTACCCATAACGGATAAACCAATTACACCAAATTGTTGCATCTTCATCCCTCCATTAAAACATCATATATTATTATACTTGTTTACCAAGGAAATTCATAATTTGCGAAATAAAAAAATCTGATCTCAATTGAGACCAGATTTTTTGTTAAAAATTATTAGTGTTCTGATGCACCGGAGATTGCATCGACATGTGCTACGTGATGTCCAACATGTTCTACTACTTGAACTTCTTCATGTTCATGAACATGTTCTTTCATCTTAGTCAAACCGTACTTTTCAGCAAAGTAACTGAATGGCTTCAATGCTTGTGCATGATACTTTTCAACGAATGCTGGATCGTCCAAAGTGTTCAATTCAGTTGAATATGGCATCTTCTTAGTCAATTTAACATCAATCAACATTGGGCCTTGCATATTCTTCCATTCCTTAACAGCAGCTTCAAATTCAGCCTTGTTAGTTACGGTAACGCCCTTCACATTCATACCTTCAGCTACTTTAGCCCAATCGTTGTCTGGCATAATAACACCTGACAATGGTTGGTGTGATTGGTCAACTTGTTCTGCTTCGATGAATCCTAAAGTTTCATTCGTGAAGACTACGTTCAAAACATGTTGGTTGTATCTTGCCATAGTCAATAATTCTTGGTTCATCATAGCAAAGGCACCATCACCAGCTAAGTTCCAAACTTCACGGTTAGGATACATTTCAGCTGCAGCGAGTGCTGCTGGAGCACCGTAACCCATAGTTGCAAACAAACCTGAAGTTGACCATTGTTGAGCATCGTGCAAGTTCATCAATCTAGTGAAGTTAACGTTAGTGTTACCAACATCAACAGCGAAGATTGCATCGTCTGCAGCGTACTTGTTAATGACATCAAAGATAGGTTCGCTTCTTACCCGACCATCATCTTTCAAATGATCATCCTTAAAGCTGTCTTGCCATTCATCCCAGTTCTTACGGTCTTCAAGGCCAGCTTTATAAATAGGTGATTCTTCACGAGGTTCACCAGCTTCAAGCATGGCTTGCAACGTCTTTTTAGCATCAGCCAAAATTGGCACATCTACTGCATGACGCTTACCCAATTTAACTGGGTCAACATCAACTTGGATTACCTTTGCCTTAGGGTTAAAGAAGAAGACTGAGAATGGTGAGTTGTTACCAATCCAAAGTACTAAGTCGGCATAAGTTTGAATGTCGTCACTAGCCTTAGGAGCACAACGACCAATTGAGCCCAAGTATGCTGGGAACTTATCTTCAACGATACCTTTAGCGATAACTGATGACATCAAAGGCATCTTGTATTTTTCTGAGAATAATTTAAGTTCCTTGCCTGCACCCTTGCATCCGATACCGAAGTATACTACAGGGTTCTTAGCTTCCTTAATCAATTCCATTGCATGTTCAATTGATTCATGTGTTGGTTCTGGATGATTTGGTGCAACGTGACAATTTGCATTAACACGGAAATTGTCGTTGATTTCTTGCCAACCAAAGTCCTTAGGAATAATTAAGATTGCTGGTCCCTTCTTAGCATATGCTTGACGAATAGCTTCATCCATCAATACTGGAAGAGCTTCCTTAGTCTTAGCTTGGTGAACCCAAACAGCGACATCTCTAAACCAAGGTTGTTCATCGAATGCTTGGAAGAAATTAATGTCTTGCTTGGTAGTTGGAACGTTAGCAACAATGGCAACCATTGGAACGCCATCGTACTTAGCATCGTAAAGTCCAGTCATCAAGTGAACTGCACCAGGACCGGCTGAGCCAAAGCAAACACCAACTTTACCGCTGATCTTGTATTCAGATGAAGCTGCCAAAGATGCTGCTTCTTCATGTCTTACTTCAATAAATTTGATCTTGTTTTGCATTTCGTGCAAAGCGTTCATAGTTGAGTCAAATGAACCACCAGGATAACCATAAATGTGATCAATTCCCCAGTCTACGAGCACTTGTAACATTGCATTTGCGCCTTTAATTTTTGCCATAATTGTGCATCTCCTTACTTATAGGATCATTATATGCACTCTTAATTCACAAATGCAAGCGTAAACATCTGTATGTTAACAGTGGTGTTAGCGTTTTCTTAATTAATTATTTCACAAAGTTATTAAAAGTCTTGCAAAAGTCTTTATTTACAAGTGTAATCATTTGTGAAAAAAGTCGCTTTCTTTTTTTATGGTTGAAATAAAATTTATTCGTTATTTTTTAATTCATAACGACCATTTTGCAAATAAACACTCAAAATTGCCAAGTCAGCTGGATTTACTCCAGAAATTCGTTCAGCTTGAGCTAAAGTCTCTGGACGGATCTTAGCAAATTTTTGACGTGCTTCAGTCGCTAAGCCAGCAATTTGATCGTAATCGAGATCCTTAGGGATTCGTTTAGCTTCTTGGCGCTTCAAACGAGCAATTTCAATTTCTTGCTTCTTGATGTAGCCATCATACTTCGTGATGATTTCAACTTGCTCTTTCACATAGCGATCATAATCAAATTTATGATGAGTTAATTCTTCAATCATATCGATAGTGATACCGGGACGTTTTAAGAAAGCATTAGCTTTGCAAGTTTCTGCCAATGGTGACAAGCCTTTTGCAACTAGATATACTTGCACATCATCACTAGCAGTTACTCTAACTGTTTTTAATTCTTCAGCCAGGTCTTTGATTGCTTGCTTTTTAGCTAAAAATTCATGGTAGCGTTGCTCATTAATTAAGCCTAGTTCATGTCCTTTTTCAGTCAAACGCATATCGGCATTATCATGACGCAAAATCAAGCGATATTCTGCCCGGCTAGTCAATAAACGATATGGTTCATTAGTACCTTTAGTTACCAAATCATCAATCAAAACACCGATATAAGCTTCATCTCTACCCAAAGTGAAACCAGGCTTATTTTGTGCCTTAAGTGCAGCGTTAATTCCGGCAACCAATCCTTGACCAGCAGCTTCTTCATAACCACTAGTTCCGTTCATTTGCCCAGCAGTGAATAAGTTTTCAACATTCTTTGTTTCCAAGGTATGACGCAATTGCCAAGGTTCGATGACATCATATTCAATCGCATAACCAGGACGCATCATTTCAACCTTTTCAAGTCCTGAAATGGTGTGAAGCATCTTTAACTGAACTTCTTCTGGCATTGATGTAGAAAAATCACCGACATAATATTCACGCGTCTTGCGACCTTCAGGTTCAAGGAAAATTTGGTGGCGATTCTTGTCAGCAAATCTAACCACCTTGTCTTCAATTGAAGGGCAGTAACGAGGTCCAACCCCTTTAATTAGGCCACTGAACATTGGTGCTCGATCAAGATTTTCTCTAATAACTGCGTGCGTATTTTCATTTGTATAGGTCATCCAGCAAGAAATTTGATCACGCAAGTAATCAAGATCGCTACTTTCATATGAAAAATGACGTGGCGTTTTGTCGCCAGGCTCTTCTTCAGTTTTTGAAAAATCGATAGTATTTGCATTAACACGAGGTGGTGTACCGGTCTTAAAACGACGCAATTTGAAACCAAGTTCTTCCAAATTTTCAGAAAGTTTCATAGCAGGCGTTGTGTTATTAGGACCAGCAGAATATGATAATTCACCGATAAAAATCTTACCTCTAGCTGCTGTACCAGTAGTCAAAACCACACTTTTTGCTAAATATTTTGCACCAGTATTGGTGATTACTCCACGGCATTTGCCATCTTCAACTACTAACTCATCGACAATCGCCTGACGCAAAGTTAAATTTGGAGTACTTTCAATCGTTTCTTTCATTTTTTCATGGTACGCATTTTTATCTGCTTGTGCACGTAAAGCTCTAACTGCTGGGCCTTTACTAGTATTAAGCATACGCATTTGGATGTAAGTCTTATCGATATTACGTCCCATTTCCCCACCAAGGGCATCAATTTCTCTAACTACGGTACCCTTAGCCGGACCACCAACTGACGGATTACATGGCATAAAAGCAACCATATCAAGTCCAATGGTAACAACCAAAGTTTTCATACCAAGTCGAGCACTAGCTAAAGCAGCTTCACAGCCAGCATGTCCTGCTCCAACAACAATGACATCATATTCAGAAGATACATATGTTTTCATCTTTTGCTCCTATTTTCCTAAACAGAATTGACTGAATAATGTAGTAATTAACTCATCTGGTGCACTTTCTCCAGTAATTTCACCTAATGTTTCCCAGGCACCAGTGAAATCAATTTGAGCAATATCAAGTGGAACCCCATTATCAACTGCATCGATTGCTTCTTGCAATTGCATTTTTGCTTTATTTAACAAACTAATTTGTCGCTGATTCGTTACCATTGCTTCATCAGCTGAATTGCGAATACCACTGAAGAAAAGCTTTTGCAAAAGTTCACCA
This sequence comes from Lactobacillus sp., assembly GCA_030530865.1. GTDB lineage: Bacteria > Bacillota > Bacilli > Lactobacillales > Lactobacillaceae > Lactobacillus. The sequence continues at coordinate 69,013 of JAUMUC010000005.1, read as the reverse complement.
ATTTCTTTGACATTATCACCATTCAAAATTGAAACTTCAACAATTGGGCTATCCGTAGCTAAATCCGAGCTGTCTACTTGTCGAGGTAAATCGGTCTTATTCAAAACGATAATCCGCTTTTTATCTTGAGTAAGAGCTAACAATTCACGATCTTCTTCAGTCAATTTTTCACTACTATTGATCAATAAGAAAACCAAATCTGCTTCACTCAACGCTTTTTTAGAACGCTCTACCCCAATTTTTTCAACGAGATCGGACGTCTCACGAATCCCAGCCGTGTCGATCAACCGAAGCGGTACTCCATTTACTGAAACATATTCTTCCAGCGTATCTCTTGTAGTACCAGCAATATCAGTCACAATCGCTTTATCACTTTTAGCTAAATAATTCAGTAAGGATGATTTTCCAACGTTTGGCCGACCGATAATGGCAGTCTTCAAGCCGTTTCTTAAAATCGTTCCCTCACTTGAAGTTTTCAGCAATTCATCAATTTTATCAATCACACTTTGGCTAGTTTCTTGCATTTGACCTGCTGTAACGGTTTCAGCATCGTATTCTGGGTAATCGATATTTACTTCAACATTGGCTAAAGTATCTAAGATTTCTTGTCTCAATGCCTTAACTGCCTTAGTCAAAGCACCTTGTAACTGATTACTTGCTACCTGACTAGCTTTTTCAGTTTTTGCACGAATTAAATCCATAACCCCTTCAGCTTGAGTTAAATCAATTCGTCCATTCATAAAGGCACGTTTGGTAAATTCTCCAGGTTCCGCCATTCTAGCGCCATTTTGCAAAAGTACTTGTAAAACGCGGTTTGTGACAATCATTCCACCATGGCTATTGATTTCAATGACATCTTCACGAGTATAAGTTTTAGGTGCCAGCATCACTGATACCATAACTTCATCGATTACTTCATTAGTAGTTGGATCAACAATATGACCATAATGAATCGTATGGCTGGCTACCTTACTTAAATCTTTTTTCTGAAAAACACGATTGGCGATTGCGACAGCATCTTCACCTGAAAGTCTAACTATCGAAATACCACCCTCACCTACTGGTGTTGAGATCGCTGCAATCGTATCGAATTCTGTTAGTCTCTTTCCCATTGTCCTTTTCTTTCTAATAAAAAAAGCGCAATACCACCAATGAATGGTGGATAAAGCACTTTCACTACTTTATCTAACATAAAATTAGATTTATTTACGTTTAGTTGCACGCTTACGAGCTTTGCGTAATTTGCGTTGAACTTCCTTTTCAAGTTCAGCTTTCCGTGCTTGTTCTTGACGGTACTTAATTGGGTTTTGCAAGACAAAAGTTTGTACCATTTGGAACAAGTTTGACACTACCCAATAAAGTGAAATAGCTGATTGGAAGTAGATTGCCCAAAAACCAACCATCACAGCCATGATGTACGTCATGCTCTTAGTCATCCCATTTTGAGCTGACTTAGGAGTTGATAATTGTGCGATATATGATGACAAGAATGTAAATACAGCTGCTAGGATTGCCATTACATAGTATGGGTCTGGCTTTCCTAGATTCATCCATAAGAATTTACCAGTTTGTAATTGTGGTGTACGCAAAATTGCTTGGTAAAGCACGATCAATACTGGCATTTGGATTAACAATGGTAAGCATCCAGCGTAAGGATTTACACCCGCTTCTTTATAAAGCTTGCTAGTTTCTTCACGTAGAATTTGTTGCGTTTCAGCATCTCTACTTGAATACTTTTGTTGCAAAGCCTTAATTTGTGGCTGAATTGCTTGCATCTTAGTGTTGCTCTTGATCGAAATTGCATTCAATGGGATCAAGATCGCTTTAATCAAAATTGTAAAGGCAATTATTGCGATACCATAATTATTGCCAAAAATTTTAGCAATAAACAAAATAAATTCTGAGAAGTAGTAAATTATCCAGCGATCCCACCAGCTTCCGTTGCTGTGAGAAATAGGCTTCATAGTTGTACTACTTGCACAACCAGTCAAAACGACTGAGGCAATTAAAACTGTCATTATAACTAATGCCAATTTTATTTTTTTATTCTTCAACATTGCTTTCATCGTTATTATTTTCCTCATTTTTTTCTATGTCAGAGCTTATCAGTTCGCTTTTCTTTAATACATGGACTAAATTTTCTCGAACTGTCTTCATATCAAAATCACGTGCGTAAGGTCTGGTAATGACCACGAAGTCATACTTTGGATCAATTTGAGTCTTATATTCAGTTAAAGTTTGTCTGATATATCTCTTCAAGCGATTACGAACTACTGCCGTGTGCCCGACTTTTTTACCGACTGAAATACCTACTCTAAAATGCGCAATTTTATCATTAGGTAACTTATGGATTACAAATGCCCTGTTGGCCATTGATTCTCCATTTTCAAAAACTCGTTGAAATTCTTTTTCAGACTTAACACGATATGATTTTCTCAAGATGCTTCATTCCACTCTAAACATAATAAAAAAACCACCTAAATTGTTAAGTGGTTTAAGCAGATAAGACTTTTCTACCCTTAGCGCGACGTCTAGCTAAAACTTTACGTCCGTTTGATGTGCTCATCCGCTTCATGAATCCGTGAACGCGTTGACGGTGACGCTTCTTAGGTTGGTAAGTTCTCTTTGTAGTCATATTTAGTTGCACCTCCATAAAAGTTTGTGTGCTAACTGCACATTGTCCTAACCATGATAGCACGAATGTACCTAAAAACCAAGACCTATTGACAATTTTGTTGATATCCTCTGGATTAAGATTTTGGCTTATCCACAATCCACAGTTTTACACACATCTTTTTCCACAATACACATCGTGTGAATTTATTTGTGCACATGGTTGTGTATAACTTTTGAAAATTAGCAAGTATTATTGATACAGCAATGTTTATCTATCCACAGATATCTTGTTAACATCTCCATTTTTTGTCATATTTTTTCATAGAATGTGGATATCTGCGATCACATTTTCCACATAGTGTTAATTTCTGAACTAAAGTTATCAACATGTGGAAAGCTTCCACAATAAATGCTAAAATTAACTGAACTTTTTTGGAAAGGATTTATGTAAGTATGTTTGACTTTAACCGTTTTTGGCAATTTTTCGACTCTGACATGCAACAGAAATATAATGAAGTGACTTACAATGCTTGGTTTAAAGCAACTAAACCAGTTAGTTACGACGAAGATTCTCACGAATTAGTCATTTCAGTTCAAAATAAGCTTTCTCAAAATTATTGGGAAAAAATGCTTTCAGCAACTTTAATTCAAAGTGCTTATGCCTATGCGCAAATTCAAATTAATCCTGTTTTTGTTGTATCTGGAGAAGAACCTACTACTAATATAAGTTTTTATGATGAAAAGCCGAAAGAAGCTCCAAAGGCTGAGCCAAAGGTTAGATCAGTTACTAATTCTGTCTTAAATCCTAGATATACTTTTGAAAACTTTATTCAAGGTAACGGTTCAACTTTGGCACAAAGTGCTGCTTTAGCCGTAGCTGAAAATCCTGGCAAGTTCTACAATCCGCTTTTCATTTACGGTAAAACTGGTTTGGGTAAGACTCACTTGATGCAAGCCGTTGGTAATCAAGTGCTCGAAGTAAATCCTGATGCCAAAATTATTTATGTTCAAAGTGAAACTTTCTTTAATGAATATATTGAAGCAATTAGTAATGGTACTATCAGCAAGTTCCATGAAAAATATCGTCATTGTGACTACCTATTAGTAGACGATATTCAATTCTTCTCAAAGAAAGAGTCTGTTCAAGGCGAATTCTTCCACACTTTCGAAGCACTTTACAATAATAATAAGCAAATTATTCTTACTTCCGACCGTTTAGCAAATGAAATCAGCGATCTATCAGATCGTTTAGTTTCTCGCTTTACTTGGGGTCTTTCAGTTCAAATTACCCCACCAGATTTGGAAACAAGAATTGCGATTTTACGTAAAAAATCAGAATATGATCATCTTGATTTAGACTTTGAGACTCTAGAATATGTAGCTTCTCAAATTGATTCAAACGTGCGTGAATTAGAAGGTGCTTTGACTGCGATTCAAGCTTCTGCAGCTATCAAAAAGCAAGCAATTACTTTAGATTTAGCTAAAAGTTCGTTGGCTGAATTGCATTTAGTTCACCAAAAGCGTGGAATCCAAGTTCCAAAAGTGATTGAATTTGTTGCAAATTACTTTAGAATTTCAACTGAAGATATTAAAGGTAAAAAACGGGTAAAACAGATTGTTATCCCAAGACAAATTGCCATGTATTTATCTAGAAATTTAACTAATGCTAGTTTGCCAAAAATTGGTCAAGAATTCGGCGGTAAAGACCATACAACCGTCATGCATGCTTGCACTAAAATTGAAAAAGATCTAGAAACTGATGCTGAATTAAAGCGAGCTGTTGAAGAAATTACCCATTTATTGGAACGTTAATAAGTCGCTTATTTAGTCACAAGTTATTCACATGTGGATTTCTTTCAAAACAAATAAAAAAGGACTTTTCCACAGAATTAACAGCCCTTACTACTACTATAAAAAATAATATATTATTATATATATAAAGAATCAGATTTATCTCAGGAGAACTAGAATGAAATTTACGATTAATCGAAATCTATTTATTAATAATTTAACTAATGTAATGAGAGCCATTTCTAGTCGCGCTACTATTCCAATTTTGAATGGTATTAAATTAGTTTTAACTGATGATGCGCTTACTTTGACTGGTAGTGACACTGATATTTCTATTGAATTGAAAATTCCTGCAAGTGATGATTTACGGATTGAAACTCCAGGTACAATTGTTTTAAATGCTAGATTTTTCTCAGAAATCATCAAGAAATTACCTGGTAAAGAATTTTCATTCAATGTTTTAGATGGTTTCCAAACAAAGATTTCTTCTGAAACTAGTGAATTTACCATCAATGGTTTAGATGCAAACTCATATCCACGTTTACCTGAAGTATCTGATGACAAGGCATTTAACTTACCAGGTAGAACTTTGAGAGAAATTATCGATGAAACTGTTTTTGCAGTTGCAACTTCTGAAAGTCGTGTCATGCTTACTGGTGTACGCTTTAACTTTGCTTCAGATAAGATTAAAGCAATTGCGACTGACTCACACCGTCTATCTCAAAGAGCTATTTCTCTTGAAAAAGGTCCAGAAGTAGAAACTGACTTAATTATTCCAGGTAAGAGTTTACAAGAATTATCAAGAATTATTGGTGAAACTGATCCTGATATTCGCATTTGTCCAGGTGAAAGCCAAGTCTTATTTGAAATTGGCAACCTTTCATTCTACTCAAGATTGTTGGAAGGCAATTACCCAGATACTTCTCGTCTTTTGCCAGATTCAAGCACAACGCAAGTTAACTTTAGTTTAGCTGGCTTATTAAGTGCCCTAGATCGTGCAAGTTTATTAACGCACGCTGGTAGAAATAACGTTGTTAAGTTGAACTTGAATGTTACTGAACAAAAAGTCGTAATTTCTGGTGAATCTCCAGAAATTGGTAATGTTGAAGAAAACTTGGCATTTACTAATTTATCTGGTGAAGATTTAGTAATTTCATTCAACCCAGATTACTTACGTGATGCATTGAGAGCATCTGTAACAAGTGAAATTGAAATGAAATTTACTGAATCATTGAGACCATTTACAGTGACTCCAAATAAAGCTGAAATTGATTTTGTACAATTAATCACTCCAGTTAGAACATTTTAATTAAGAGGCAAGCGTGCTTGCCTCTTTTTATTTGCTAAATAAAAATCTGGCTTAAATTTGTCATTTTAGGATAAATTGTATGTATTTTGATAAAAACGCCTTATATTGCTTAAAAATGGCCATTACGTTGAATAATTGCTTTTTAAACGGTATAATAAAGGAGTGAATTTGTTCTAAGGAAGTGGTAACAAAGTGAGTCAAATTAAAATATTCAAAATTGATGGTGAATACATAACATTAAGCCAATTTTTGAAAGAAGAATCCATTATTGCTTCAGGTGGTCAAGCTAAATTTTACTTGAGTGAAAATCCCGTAAAATTGAATGGCGAATTGGAAGCTCGGAGAGGCAAGAAATTGCATCCTGGAGACAAGCTTGAAGTCGATAATGAACTTTATGAGTTTGAATAATGTTCTTAACTGAACTTGAAACTCAGCATTTTAGAAATTTAGCCTCACAAAAAATTGAGTTTGATCCAAAAACTAATATTTTCATCGGACAAAATGCCCAAGGTAAGACCAACTTGCTAGAAGCCATTGCTTTTTTAGCTTTAACTAGATCGCATCGGACCAATAATGATCACGATTTGATCAACTTTAATGCTGAATTTGCACGGCTAAAAGGGCAAGTGAATAGGGAAAATGATCAGTTGGAACTACAAGTATTGATTACGCCTAAGGGTAAAAAAGCCTGGGTGAATCGAGTAGAACAGGTCAAGCTTTCTAAGTATGTGGGACGGCTAAATGCTATTTTTTTCTCACCAAGAGATTTGGAATTAATTAAAGGCTCACCGACTAATCGTCGCCGCTTCATGGATCAAGAATTTGGACAAATAGATGCAGAGTATCTATATTTTGCTAGTCAATATCGTAAGGTTCTTGGACAAAGAAATAATTACTTGAAGCAGCTACAACGTAAGCAAGCCAATGATTTGATGCTACTAGATGTATATACTGATCAATTAGCCGACTTAGCAGCAGAGCTTTTGGTTCGACGTTATCAATATTTGAAACAACTTGAGCCAGTAGCGATGCAAGCATATGCAGCAATCAGCGGTAGTAAAGAAAAATTATCGATCAAATATCATAGTTCGATCTCACAAGTTAAGGCAGAAATGTCAAAACAAGAGCTTTATGATCAAATATCAAAAGTCATTAAAGCTCAAAAAGATAGCGAAATCCGCCAGGGAATCACCTTGTTAGGGGTTCACCGGGATGATTTGCACTTTATGCTTGATGGACAAGATGCACAGTCATTTGCTTCGCAAGGACAACAACGATCCATTGCACTTAGCTTAAAATTAGCAGAAATTGAATTAGTTCATTCAGTCACAGGGGAATATCCATTATTATTACTGGATGATGTGATGAGTGAACTTGATAAAAGCCGACAAGAACAGCTTTTACACTACTTACAGAACAAGACACAGACGTTTATTACGACAACAGATTTAGCAGGTATTTCCTGGGAAATAATTCAAAAGCCTAAGATATATCGTTTAGCAAATGGGAAGATTAACAAAGGAGTTTAACGATGGCAGAATTTGAAAATCCTCAAGATTTTGAAAAAGCAGCTGACAAATATAACGCCTCTCAAATTCAAGTTCTTGGTGGACTTGAAGCGGTTAGAAAACGTCCTGGTATGTACATTGGTTCTACCAGTTCTCAAGGTTTACACCACTTAGTTTGGGAAATTATTGATAACAGTATCGATGAAAGATTGGCTGGCTTCGCGACCAAGATTGATGTCGTAGTTGAAGCTGATGGATCAGTGACTGTTAGCGATGACGGACGTGGTATCCCAGTTGATATTCAAGCTAAAACTGGCCGTCCCGCTTTGGAAACTGTTTTTACAGTTTTGCACGCCGGTGGTAAATTTGGCGGTGGCGGATACAAGGTATCTGGTGGTTTGCACGGGGTTGGTGCATCTGTAGTTAATGCTTTATCAACTAAAGTTGATGTTACTGTATGCCGTGATGGTAAAAAGTATGGCATTAATTTTGAACATGGCCGTGTAGTTAAGGAAATGCACGTTATTGGTGATGTTGATGAAAGTCAACACGGTACTACAGTTCATTTCTACCCGGATCCTGACATCTTTACTGAAACAATTGTTTTTGATGACAAGATTTTAAAGAACCGGATTCGTGAATTAGCCTTCTTAAACCGTGGCTTGAAATTAACTTTCACAGATAAGCGTAAAGAAACTGCTGAAACCGACGTTTACCACTATGAAGGTGGTTTGAGAGAATATGTTCGTTTCTTAAACGAAGGTCAAGAAGTCTTGTTTGATGAACCAATTTTTGTAGATGGTGATTTTGACGGTATTAACGTTGAAGTTGCATTGCAATACACTTCTGGTTACAAGACAACTATGATGACTTTTGCTAACAACATCCACACTTATGAAGGTGGTATGCACGAAGCTGGTTTCAAGACTGCTTTGACAAGAGTTATCAACGATTACGCTAATAAGGCTAAGATCTTTAAGTCTAAAGATGAAAACTTATCTGGTGAAGATATTCGTGAAGGTATGACTGCAATCGTTTCAGTCAAGCACCCAAACCCTCAATTTGAAGGTCAAACTAAGACTAAATTAGGTAACTCTGATGCTAGAACAGCTGTTGACCGTGCCTTTTCTGAAGCTTTCTCACGTTTCTTAATGGAAAATCCTACAGTCGCTAAGCGAATCGTCGAAAAGGGACAATTAGCTGAAAAAGCTAGAATGGCTGCTAAGCGTGCCCGTGAAGTAACTCGTAAAAAATCTGGCCTAGAAATTGCTAACTTGCCAGGTAAATTGGCTGATAACACTTCAAATGATCCTGAAATTTCAGAATTATTCATCGTCGAAGGGGACTCAGCCGGTGGTTCTGCTAAGCAAGGACGAAGCCGTTTAACACAAGCTATTTTGCCAATCAGAGGTAAGATTTTGAACGTTGAAAAGGCTTCAATGGACCGGATTTTGGCAAATGAAGAAATCAGAACATTGTTTACTGCTTTAGGAACTGGTTTTGGTGCTGATTTTAACGTTGAAAAAGCTAGATATCACAAATTGATTATCATGACTGATGCCGATGTCGATGGTGCTCACATTAGAACTTTGCTTTTGACTTTGTTCTACAGATACATGAAGCCAATGATCGATGCCGGATTCGTTTATATTGCCAAGCCACCTCTATACCAAGTACGTCAAGGTAAGGTTATTAAGTACATTGATACTGATGAAGAATTACATGACTACATGGGAACTTTGCAACCTAGTCCAAAGCCTGTTGTACAACGTTACAAAGGACTTGGTGAAATGTCTGCAGATCAATTATGGGAAACTACTATGAACCCTGAAAACAGACGTCTTGATCGGGTTAGTCCTGAATATGCAGCTGATGCTGATGCAGTTTTTGAAATGTTGATGGGAACTGAAGTTGGCCCACGTCGTCAATTTATCCAAGATAACGCTAAATACGTAGAAAACTTGGATGCCTAGGAGGTCTAAATGGATAACAAAACTGGAGATCACAGAATAGTTGATGTTGATTTAACTAAGACAATGCGGACCTCTTTCTTGGACTACGCAATGTCAGTTATTGTTGCTCGTGCACTTCCTGATGTTCGTGATGGTATGAAGCCAGTTCAACGCCGTATTTTGTACGGAATGAACGAATTGGGTGTTACCCCAGACAAGCCTTACAAGAAGAGTGCTCGTATCGTTGGTGACGTTATGGGTAAGTATCACCCACACGGTGATAGCTCAATTTACTTTGCGATGACGCACATGGCTCAAGACTTTAGTTATCGTTACATGCTTGTTGATGGACACGGTAACTTCGGTTCTGTCGATGGAGATAGCCCAGCTGCCATGCGTTATACTGAAGCACGTTTAAGTAAAATTGCTTTGGAAATGCTTCGCGACATTAACAAGAACACGATTGATTGGCAAAGAAACTACGATGACACTGAAAATGAACCAGTTGTTTTGCCAGCTAGAATTCCTAGTTTATTGGTTAATGGTTCAAGCGGTATCGCTGTTGGTATGACCACCAATATTCCACCACACAACTTGGATGAAGTTATTTCAGGAATTCACGCCTTGATGGAAAATCCTGAAATTTCTACCCTTGACTTAATGAAGTCAATCAAGGGTCCAGACTTCCCAACTGGTGGTATTATCATGGGCCGTAGTGGAATTTTACGTGCTTATGAAAGTGGTAAAGGTACCGTTGTCGTTCGTTCAAAGACGGAAATTGTTACTGAAAAGAATGGACGCGAACGTATCTACGTAACCGAAATTCCATTCATGGTTAACAAGGCTGAATTGGTTAAAAAGATTGCCGAATTAGCTAGAGACCACGTGATTGATGGAATTACTGGTATTCGTGATGAATCTGACCGTCAAGGTATGAGAATTACGATTGATATTCGTCGTGATGCCAGTGCCAGCGTTGTTTTGAACAATTTGTTCAAAGAAACTCAAATGCAAACTAACTTTGCCATCAACATGGTTGCCATTGTCGATGGTGCACCACACTTCTTGTCACTTAAGGACATGCTTCACCGCTACTTAAATCACCAAGAAGATGTTGTTACTAGAAGAACTAAGTTTGATTTGCAAAAGGCTGAAGCAAGAGCTCACATTCTTGAAGGTTTAAGAATCGCCTTAGACCATATTGATGAAATCGTAAATATCATCAGAAGTTCTAAGAATGCTGATATTGCTAAGGCTACATTGATTAGTCGTTTTGAACTTGATGATAAGCAAGCACAAGCTATCTTGGATATGCGTTTGGTTCGTTTGACAGGACTAGAACGTGACAAGGTAGAAGCTGAATATCAAGATTTATTGGTAAAAATCGCTGATTACAAGGATATTTTGGCTCACAAAGAACGAATTGATAAGATCATTTACGATGAATTACTTGAAGTTCAAAATAAATTTGGTGATCCAAGAAGAACTCAAATTTCTGATAGTGAAATTACTTCAATTGAAGATGAAGATTTAATCGAACGTCAAAATGTTTTGATTACTATGACTCACACTGGTTACATCAAGAGAATGCCAGTTTCAGAATTTAAGACGCAAAACCGTGGTGGTAAAGGTGTCAAGGGTATGGGTGTCCAAGATGATGACTTTACTGAAAACTTGATTTACACCAACACACACGATGTCTTATTGTTCTTCTCAAACTTTGGTAAGGTTTACTCAAAGAAGGCTTACGAAATTCCAGAATATGGTAGAACTGCTAAGGGATTGCCATTAGTCAACCTTTTGACTTTAGACAAGAATGAAAAGATTCAAACCATTATCAACTTGCCTGAAGAAAATAGTGAAGATCTTTCATACCTATTCTTCGTAACTAAGAATGGTATTGTAAAACGTACTAGTGTTGATGAATTCAAGAAGATTAGAAATAGTGGTTTGATCGCAATTTCTCTTCGTGAAGGTGATGAATTGATCGATGTCTTGACTACTAACGGTAGTGACAACATTTTGATCGGTACTCACGCTGGTTATGCAGCTTCATTCAGTGAAACAGCTGTAAGATCTATGGGACGTACTGCTTCAGGTGTGAAGGGTATTGAATTACGTGATCAAGATTACGTAGTTGGTTCAGGTGTGCTTAAGCCAGAAGATGATGTTTTAGTAATTACTGAAAATGGTTACGGTAAGCGAACACCAGCAAGTGAATACCCAATTAAGGGTCGTGCTACTAAGGGACTTAAGACCGCTAATATTACTGACAAGATCGGTCAATTAGCTGGAGTTGCAGTCGTAAACGAAGAACACGATATCATGGTAATCACAACTGACGGTATTGTGATCAGATTCAAGATTAACGATATTTCTCAAACTAACCGGGTAACTCAAGGTGTCAGAATCATGAAACTTGCTGATGATAGTCAAGTATCAAGCATGGTAAGTATTCCAAGTGAAGCTGACGAAGACGAAGAATCTGAAGAAAACGAATAAAAATAAATTTTTTAGGAAAAATTACCAATCTTTACGTAAGTAATAAATAGGTGTGAAAAAAATCACATCAGGATCACGTGAAAAATTTGGTAATTTTTTCTTTTAATGCTAGAATATATAATTGTGAGTAATTAACATTACTCCTTGTTCTTAGAATTAGAAGAACCATTAAGTCCAAAAGGAGGTGCATAGTCATGGCAACTAAGTACGAAGTAACTTACATCATCAAGCCTGATCTTGAAGAAGATGCTAAGAAGAGCCTTATCGAAAATTACGATAAAGTAATCGCAGATAACGGTGGTACTATGATTGAATCAAGTGACTGGGGCAAGCGTCGTTTTGCATACGAAATCAACAAATATCGTGAAGGTACATACCACATTATGACTTTCACTGCTGATAACGCTGAAGCAGTTGACGAATTCACTCGTTTGTCAAAGATTGATAGCGCAGTATTGCGTTCAATGACTGTAAAGTTAGACAAGTAATTTAATATCGTGATTTAGGAAAAGGAGGACTATAGTATGATAAATAGAGTTGTACTAATCGGTCGTTTAACACGTGATCCTGAATTACGTACTACTGGGAGTGGAATCTCGGTTGCTACGTTTAGTCTTGCTGTTGATCGTCAGTTTACTAACGCTCAAGGTGAACGTGAAGCTGACTTTATTAACTGTGTAATTTGGCGTAAATCCGCTGAAAACTTCACTAATTTCACCAGCAAGGGTACCTTGGTAGGAATCGAAGGTCGAATCCAAACCAGAAACTATGAAAACAATGATGGACAAAGAGTTTATGTAACAGAAGTTGTCGTTGATAATTTCTCACTCTTGGAATCAAAGAGAAGCCGTGAAGCTAGATTAGGTGGTGCAACATCACCAGCAGCTCCAACAGCTACTCAAGCTCCATCAAACAATGGTACATCAGCTACGAATGCACCAGATCCATTTAAAGGATCAGGTGATTCACTTGATATTTCAGATGATGATTTACCATTCTAATTAATAAAAGAAAGGATCTAGGGATATGGCTCAACAAAGAAGAGGCGGACGTCGCCGTCGTAAGGTTGACTACATTGCAGCTAACCACATTGAATACGTTGACTACAAAGATGTTGACTTGTTGAAACGTTTTATCTCAGAAAGAGGTAAAATTTTACCACGTCGTGTCACTGGCACTAGTGCAAAGAACCAACGTTTAGTTGCTAATGCAATCAAGCGTGCCCGTATTATGGCATTGTTACCATTCGTAGCAGAAGACTAATATGGATTAAAAAGGAATCACTTAGGTGATTCCTTTTTTGTTTATTTTATTTTGCATCAATTTCCTAGTATAATTAAGAGTGATATATTCTGTTTAAAATTGGAAGGATCACTATGAAATCATTATTGAAGCACTTAGAGTTGCCAACTTTCTTAAAAGATTCTCGGCTAACAGCTTCTATTATGTTGATTATAGGTTTGTCGTTTTTAGGCGGAGTCTGTGGGCTGATTATTAACTGGACCTACGGTATAGCAATGGTGTTAATCTTCATTTTTACGATTATCATCTCAGCCTATGGGGCATATGTTTTAGCACAAAACGCTAATAACTTTGCAGCAAACCTATCATACCGAATAAAAAGAAGTGAACAAGAAGCGTTAATCAAGATGCCTCTTGGTATTTTACTTTATGATAAAGATCATCAAATTCAATGGGTAAATCCATATTTGCAATTGTACTTGAAGAGTGATGATTTGATTGGGCATCCAATTAAATCTGTCGATGAAGATCTCGAACGCTTATTGAATGAAGCGATTAATGCTGATACTGCAGAAAATCGTGTTGTTGAATGGGACGATCACCAATTTGAAATGGTGGTTCAAGATGAGCTTGGCGTTATTTACCTCTTAGATATTTCTAAATATGCCAATATTGAAGAGCGCTATTATGCTGAAAGACTTGCAATTGCTCAAATATTCATCGATAACTATGATGAATTGAGCGAAACTATGTCAGACCAAGAATTGGCCAACATGAGCTCTTATATTCAAACCACTTTGAGTGCATATGCAGGCAAGTTTAATTCATACTTGAAGCGAATTGATGAAGATCACTTTATCTTGCTGAGTTATGTTGAAAGTATCAACCAAATGAAGGAAGATAAATTCTCAGTTATCGACCGCGTTCGTCAAGAAACTAGTCGTCAAAACATGCCTTTGACTTTGTCAGTGGGTATTGCTTATGGTGCAAATTCATTACCTGAAATTGCGACCCAAGCTCAATCTAATTTAGATTTAGCTTTAGGTCGTGGTGGGGATCAAGTAGTTGTCAGAGTGCCAGGTCAAGAAGTTCAATACTTTGGTGGTAAGTCTAATCCAATGGAAAAGCGAACTAGAGTTAGAGCCCGCATGGTTTCTCAAGCGGTTACTGAGTTATTTAAAGATGCTGATAGAGTATTTGTGGTGGGCCACCAATTCCCAGACATGGACTCAGTCGGTAGTGCTTTAGGTATTGTCAAAATTGCCCAATTTAATGGCATCGATGCTAATGTGGTCTTAGATACTGAATCTAATAATTACGATGTAGCTCGTTTGATCACTAAGTTGAAAGCTACAGATGAAAATGTGCTAATTAATTCTGCAGATGCAATTAATTTAGCCACCGATCGATCAATTTTAGTGATGGTCGATCACTCTAAGTATTCAATTTCATACTGCCAACCATTATATGAAAAACTTAAAAATAGAATTATTGTCATTGACCACCACCGTCGTGGTGAAGAATTCCCTGAAAATCCAATTTTAACCTATGTTGAACCATATGCTTCTTCAGCTTGTGAATTGGTAGCTGAAATGGTTGAATATCAACAAACTGGTAAAGAAAAACGTATCTTAACTAGTTTGGATGCAACAGCCATGTTAGCCGGAATTGTAGTTGATTCAAAAGAATTCTCATTGAGAACAGGTACTAGAACTTTTGATGCAGCAAGTTACTTACGTTCAATTGGAGCTGATTCAATGGTTGTTAGTGAATTGCTCAAAGAAGACATTTCTAGCTTCTTGAAGCGGACACATTTGGTTGCAACATTAGATATGGTTAAGCCAAATATGGCTGTTTTAATGGGCGATGAGACCGAATTATACGATCAAGTTTTAACCGCACAAGCAGCAGATACTGCTTTGGACTTGCAAGATGTCGAAGCAAGTTTTGCAATTACTAGAAGTGCTAAAGATACGGTTAGAATTTCAGCTAGATCAATGGGTAAAATTAATGTCCAATTAATCATGGAAAAATTAGGTGGTGGTGGACACTTATCCAACGCTGCTACGCAAATTAAAGATAAGAGTTTAGATGAAGTGAAAGCTATTTTAATCAAAGCAATTGATGAATATTTAGCTGAAAGTCAATCTAACTAAGAAAGGAGCCAACTATGAAGGTTATTTTTACAGAAGACGTTAGAGGTAGAGGAAAACGTGGACAAGTTAAAGAAGTGCCAGATGGTTACGCTCAAAACTTTTTGTTTAAAAAGAACTTAGCAAAGCCAGCTAACTCAGGAAACTTAAACACTTTAGCTCGTATTCAAGCTAACGAAAAAGCTGCTTATGAAGCTGAAAAAGCTGATGCTGAAAAGGTTAAGGCTCAACTTGAAGATGACAAGACAGTTGTTAAATTTACCAGCAAAGCTGGTGCAGATTCTCGCTTATTCGGCTCAATTTCAAGTAAGAAGATTGTTGAAGAATTGGAAAAGCAATTCAAGATCAAGGTCGACAAGCGTAAGCTTGAATTGTCAGAACCTGTTAAGACTTTAGGCTACACTAATGTTAAAGTTAAGCTTTTCAAAGGTGTAGAAGCTACGATTAGAATTCACGTTGTACCTGAGGGTTAATGATGGATAATGTTATTTCAAATCAGATTCCACACGATGCAGAGGCTGAAAAGGCGGTTTTAGGGGCAATTTTTATTAACCCAGAAGCCATAGCTGATGCTAGTAGTGAACTGACGCCAGCTGATTTTTATACCAGAGCAAATCAGATTATTTTCCAAGCGATGCTAGATTTAAGTGATCGTGGCGATGAAATTGATATTTTAACTTTACAATCTGAGTTAAAAAATAGAAATCAACTAGAAGATATTGGTGACATCAGTTATATTGCTGAATTGGCAATGGCTACACCAACTTCTGCTCACGTCACTTATTACGCTAAGATTGTTCACCAAAAGGCATTGCTTAGACAATTGATTTCAGCTAGTCAAAGCATTATTACTACTGCCATTCAAAGTAGTGACGATGTGACAGATATCTTAGACGAAGCTGAAAGCAAAATCATGGGTGTTGCTTCTGAAAACAAAACTGGTGATTTTAGACGAATTTCTGAAATTGTTGATGCGACTGTCCAACAATTGAGCAATATTCCTAATGACGGTAATGAAGTAACCGGTTTGGCTACTGGATTTACTGAGTTAGATAGAATGACAACCGGTTTTCATGATGATGAATTAATTATCATTGCAGCACGTCCTGGTGTTGGTAAAACTGCTTTTGCCTTAAATATTGCCCAACATGTTGGCATTTTAGGCGATAAAACTTGTGCACTCTTTTCTCTAGAAATGAGTGGGGAACAATTAGTTCAAAGAATGATTGCATCTGAAGGTTTAATTGATTCCCAACACTTGCGAACAGGTCAATTAGACGATGAAGAATGGAACAAGTTAGTTAGTGCAACTGGTGCACTTGGCGAAGCATCAATTTATATTGATGATACTCCCGGAATTAAAATGAGTGAAATTCGGGCCAAATCACGCCGTTTAGCAAAAGAAACTAATAACCTAGGGCTAATTATCATCGACTACTTACAATTGATTGAAGGCCCTAAATCTGAGTCCAGACAACAAGAAGTTTCTGCAATTTCTCGGCAATTGAAAAAATTAGCTAAAGAATTGCATGTTCCCGTGATTGCTTTGTCACAATTGTCACGTTCTGTTGAACAAAGACAAGATAAGCGACCAGTTTTATCAGATATTCGTGAATCTGGATCAATCGAACAAGATGCGGATATCGTTTCATTCTTATACAGAGATGACTATTATCGCGACGAACGTGATGATGGTGAAGAAAGCGAAATTGAAGAAAATGATAATGGTGAAGTAGAAGTTATCATTGAAAAGAACCGTTCAGGTAGTCGAGGATCTGTTAAATTGATGTTCTCTAAGCCGTATAATCGCTTTTCAAATATTGACTTTAGACACCAAGAATAAGAGGAATAACTATGGCAGAAAAATACTATGGAACTGTCGAAGCCGGCGGTACAAAATTTATTGTTGCAGTAGCTGATGAAAAGCAAAAGATTGTTGATCAAGCTCGCGTAAAGACAGAAGATCCAGAATCAACTATCAACAACTGTTTGGACTTTTTTAGAAAATATGCCTTAAAGAGTGTTGCAATCGGTACTTTTGGCCCAATTGATATTGATAAGCATTCTGAAACTTACGGATTTATCAAAAATACACCAAAAGATGGTTGGAGCAACTTTGATTTGAAAGGAGCATTTGAACGTGGCTTAAATGTGCCTGTAGCAATTACTACTGACGTTAATGCATCAGCTTATGGTGAATTTATTGCTCGTGGTAAAAAGTTAGATAAGAGTTTACTTTACATCACTATTGGAACAGGTATCGGTGGTGGTTTGATGCAAGGTGATAAGTTTATCGGCTTGAACAATCACCCTGAAATGGGTCATATGGTTGCTAGAAAACACCCTGATGACAAATTTGTCGGTGGTTGTATTTTCCACAAAGATGCTTGTTTTGAAGGCTTAGCAGCTGGTCCTACTTTGAAAGGTAGAACTGGGATTCCAGGTGAAGATTTACCTAGAGATCACGAAACTTTCAAGTTTATTCGTTACTACGTAGCTCAACTTTTATTTGATATTTATCTTACTGCTAGACCAGATGTTATGATCGTTGGAGGATCTGTTTTAACTGAAGACGATATGCCAGAAGTTAGAGATGATTTTGCTCTCTTTATGAACGGCTACTTTGACGGCTTGAATTTGGATGAAATGATTGTTCGTCCTGCCGTTGAAAACAATGGATCAGCTGTTTTAGGTTGCATCGAAATGGCAAAGAAAATTGCAAAGTAGTTTCACGTGAAACGCAAAAAAGAGACAGCCCAAAGCTGTCTCTTTTTATTTTTCATAAAATTCTTTTGAGTAAAACTCATAGAATAGCTGCTTTTTGTAAGAATCATTACTGATCGGCATGTTACGATATTTTGATTCCATGAATGGTAAGTTGAGATTCTTGCGATAAGCTTGCCAAATTTGGGCCAACATGATGTTGAAGACTCTTCTAGTTTCTGGATCAAGCGCGTAATATACTCGTCCTAATCGTAAAGTTCCCTTTAATGAGCTCAAGGAAATTTGATTTACATCGTTGATATTTGCTTGTTCAAAGGTATCGAATAAGGTGTAGTAAGCTTGTCGTCTAGCTTTTGCAGGAATAATATCATTAATTTCAATCAACGCGTGACGCATGATGCGTGAGGCTGGTTGCAATTCTTTACCTAAAACAAAACTATTTCTACCAACTGACCAGCGACGTGGATCATGTTGTGCAGCACGAGGATAGACCGATTTGACCACCAAAACACGTTCGGTATGATCAAGCATAATGCCAAAGGTTGATCCTTCTGGAATATAGGTTTTCATTTTTGGCAAAATCCGCTTGTAGCCATCACTATTTAAAACGTTGTAATAAAAGCCAGGGCCATCAAAATTAGTCACTTGGATGATTCGATCTTGAACATCTTCTGTCACGTATGCACTCGCATATAAGGCAAAATTACCACCTTTTGAGTGACCAGTTACATAAATATCATCGTCGGGGAATTTTTTGGCGACTTCTTTTAAATAGGTCGCAGCAATATCTTGCCCGGTAATCGTGTGTTGATAGTTCATGTAAAAGTCTTCTTTCCAGCCGACCATTGAACTATCGGTTCCACGATAAACGACAACAATTTTGTGATCAGTTAGACGAAAAGTTCCAGCACTAAATTGAATAGGAACTGGGTTAGTCTCAAACTTATCAACCCAATCAAGCAATTTGAGCGAACCTAAACGGTCACAAAGTGGCAACAAGTCGAGTTCAGTTTTTGCCTCATCTTTAACTTTACGAAACAAGAGGGTATGATGCTTAATTTCTTCGGAAATTTCTGCAAGGGTATGACCAACAGCAGTTTCATCAAAAGGTAAATAGATAATCGATGCTAAAAGTGCAGCATCAACACTATTAAAAGGATGATTCCCGCCAATTTTTAAATCACCACGCCACCGCAGATAATCCAGAGCGGTTGCCATAATTAGTTACCTCCACGAGTGAAGTTGATCCGAATCACGTTAGGATATTTCTTCAAATTTAAAATAATTTCGTTTTCATCAGTCTTATTATAGATGATCCCATCAGTATTAAAAATAATTTTGCTATCAGTGACATCAAGCAATTTAATAGAAATATTTTCGACATTATTTTGTTCGAGTTGTTCACGAATTTCTTTTAAAATACCAGGACGATTTTCAACTTCAACTTGGATATTGAAGCGAACGCGACGAATGATTTTTTCAGTGAAATTATCATCGTGGAAAATACGTTGGATAATAAAGAGAAAGACGGTTGTAGTAATACCGATTGAGTAAAGGCCGGCACCGATAGAGGTACCGATCGCAGCTACTGCCCAAACACCAGCTGCAGTTGTTAAACCAGAGACTTGTTCGCGACGAATCAGAATAGTCCCAGCACCAATGAAGGAAATACCGGTAACGATTTGAGCCGCAATCCGAGATGGGTCAAGGGAGATGCTTTGGAGCTTCAATAGATCGTAGAAACCATATTTGGAAACGATCATGAATAAAGCTGAGGCGATAGCTACAACAATGTGAGTTCTAACACCGGCACTTTTTCTTTGAGTAGCACGCTCATATCCAATTAACCCACCGCAGATAGCTGCTAGAATTACACGGAATAACCATTCCAATTGAACCAAGTTTGTACTTGCTGTTACCATAAAATCCTTCTTTCTAATAATACGAATACTTATATTGTAAATGTTTTATAAAGAAAAATCAGAAAAAATTGATTTTTTTACTTGCAGAAACTCATTCCATACGGTATAGTATTTATTGTTGTAAAAACACAACGCTGACTTAGCTCAGTTGGCAGAGCACGTCACTAGTAATGATGAGGTCGGAGGTTCGAATCCTCTAGTCAGCATGAATTTTAAAGATCTAGCCGATGACTAGGTCTTTTTTGTTGTTAAAAATAGTATTTCTCCATGATACAATAATTTTTGTATATCTGTTGATAATAAAATATTCATATCAAGTAGTAAAAAGACAGGCTCATTTGTAGTCCTGTCTTTTTGTGCAATATTCAATTATCCTTTCATAAGGAAAACTTGTACTTTATATATGATTAAATCTTCAATAAAGAAGGTTATGCTCGATTTTAATTAGTTAAATTATCTAAATCTACAAAATATGGAAGATAATTTGAAACTTTAGTTTTGGTTTTCTTTACATCTGAAGAATCTATAAACAAGTGAGTTCCTTTGATTTGATATCTAAATTGCGGTCCAAAAGTCCTGGCGTTAACAGTTATAGTCGTACCATTAGGAATACTCTGACCAACAACCATATCTCCTGTTTGGACGTTAACCGTCTTTCCATCTACAATAACACGATTAGTGACAATTCCGTTAATTTTAGTAGTTCCAGGTAGCCATTTACCTGCCTTTTCATCATCGGTAGTGTTTTCAACATAAACTAGAACTTTTTGATTTCTAGTAGCCATTACTGTGACTTTTTCACCATTAGAACAATTCTGTAAGCCGTTAATTGTTGCAACATTTCTGACATTAATATATTTACCTTTTCCCAAGGCGTAATAATAACTATTCCGTATTTTTTTTGTAAGGTAGATAGTATTTTTGAGTACTAGATATAATACCTTTAGAATTTCTATTTGATTTAATTACGAAATACTTCTTATCTTGATTAGTTTTCTTTAAATTATTTGTAAAATGTACAGGATATTTATAAGATAACTTACCTATTTTCTTGCCTCTAATATTGTAGATATAACTATTATTCAACAAGCGGAAAGTATTTTTACCATCAATCTTTCCAATTGAATTTAATGGAATATATTTTCCGTTACCGATATAGTAACAAGCATACTTTTGACCTCTGATAATTCGTGGGGCGCCATAGTATGTCAAAACTGCATCAGTTTTAATTAAATTGTTTTTTCCAGTTAAATACTTACCATGCTTGTTGTAAGCAAGTGCCTCGATGGTTGAATTGTTATATCTAATTGTTTGAATAGTTTTTTGTGCGGCTTGAACATTGTGATTATGCGTGTCTACCAATACTACAAAACTAATCGCCATTAATGTAGCGATAAAAATGTGTGATAATTTATGTTTCATTTTTACACCTTCTAATCAAAAAAGTACTAAATAGATTTTACATCTATTTAGTACTTTTTTGTAAGTGTCAATATTTTTGCGGTAGGTTATAAACCATTAGTCTAACCTTAATTCCTTAAAGATTTATATGATTTAATGCCCGAGAAAAGTTGCTCAAATATCCATTCCCGGCTACGTAATTCTCCATACTGCCGTGTTGAATTCCTTCGTGTACTTCATGTATCTTCTTTAAGCTTGCTCTTACTGCACCTTTATATTGTTCTTCTTTAAGTTCAGTAAATTTGCTTGCTTCAAATTCACTACTTAACCAGTATTCTAAATCATTGTTCTTAATACAAGTTAGAACACGTAAGATTCCTTCTGCACCATCCTCTGACCAGTATTTACCTTCTTCATTTGTGTTCCCACCTTATTTATATTTAATAAGAAGTTCTTCTAGAATTTTTCCATATTGTGACATACCTATACTAATCAAAAAATCCTTGATTTTAACACTTCTATCGTATAATTCTTGATCATTAGTTTGATGATAAAGGATTATGTTTTTGAAAAAAGTAAATGCAGCCTTGTAAAATACTAATTCAGGCTTAATTTTAATTTTTTTACCATTTTTTATGAAATAAGTAGTATCAGATTCTTTTCCATCATTGAGTGAAAAAGCTAAAATATTAACTATTATCGCCAACAATGATATCTGCATTTTAGTATTAGTAGTATTGATATATTGATCTATTATCTTTTTTGCAATTATTTTATTACTTTCCAAATCGTAGAAATACATAAAATTACAAAATAGAGTTACTTTGTTTTCATTAAAATTTGGAATACTAAAAATTTTTTCTTTTATTTTATCTCGTAATTCTACGTCAGGTTCTTCTGTAGGATCTTTCATTATTTCAATCCAAGCATCTATTAATAGTAATTGTTCTTGTTTTTCTTTTTCTAAAAGACTGCTCTCTTTTACTAATGGTTTAAGTTTTTTAACTTTATCAATATTATTCTCGTAGTACGCTTCAGACATTATGCGATTAAAATCTTTTATTTGCTGGTGGCGAAGATCATCGTTTGAATTTAATCGACTAAAAAATTCCCATAAAGGAATATTATTGTAGTGAAGGAGTTCAATTAGACCATCTGCTGTAATTCTATGAGCATTCTTTTCTACCTTAGAATAATAAGATTGACTCATAATTATGCCCTTGTCGGTAAATTCTTTTTGATTTTTACCTTTACTAATACGATATTCTTTCAATAACTCTCCTATTGTCATACTTAATCCCCTATTTTTATTCAAATACGACTATTTCATAGAATTAATTATAAAGCCTATATCATAATGTTTAACATCAAATTTAAAGAAGGAGTTAAACATTATGAACGTATTTTTGAAGAATAAAGATTACAGAAAATTCTCAGTTGCTAGTTTCCTCTCAAGTGCTGGTGACATTCTCTTCTACTTAGCATTTATGACTTACGCAAGTAAATTGGAAAACTACTCATTAGCTTTATCGTTGATTGCAATTTCAGAATCTATTCCAAGATTATTTGATATTTTTGGTGGTTACTTAGCTGACAGAACACACAAAAAATTCAAAAATATCTTCTTAATGGCAGTGATTAGATTTTTCCTTTATGGCTTAGTAGGGGTACTATTCATTACCAACGTTTCTCAATGGAACTTAGTAATTGCGGTTGTAATTATTAATTTCATTTCTGATACCGTTGGTGCTTACTCAAGCGGTCTTAGCACACCATTAATCGTTGATTTAGTTGGAGAAAAGGACTTTGCTCAAGCAGAAGGTTTTACTAATGGTATCAGCCAAGTTATTACTACTGTTGCACAATTTGCTGGCTCTGCATTACTGTTAGTTTTATCTTACTCAAGTTTGGCTTTCGTTAATGCCTTTACCTTCTTATTTGCTGGTATCTTATACGCAAGTGTTGGACTTCGTCACAAAAAAGAAAATAAGCCGCTTGAACCTCAAGAAGTGAATGATCAAAAGTTCATTGCGACTATGAAGGCTTCATACACTCAAATTAAGAAGGCACCCGGTTTATTATCAGTTGTTTTGGTAATCGCACTTGTTAACGGTGCATTATCTGCAATGGGTTCATTATTGCCAATTGTTATGGCTGGTAATCGCTCAACAATGATTATTTCAACTTACAGCTTTACTATCGCAGTCATTGGATTGGTAGTTAGTGCTGGTTCAATTTTAGGTAGTACTTTTGGACTACAAATCTTTAAAAAGCAATCTGTATTTTTCATGGTAATTCTAGCTTTAGTACTTAGTGCAGCTACTACAGTTACTGCATTGTTTGCAAATATTTACTTAATTTTGCCAGCTTACTTCTCATTGCCAGTTGTTACAATGACAGCTTCACTAAAGATGCAACAATGGCTTGTTACAACAATCGACCGTAAGATTTTAGCTTCAAGTGTTGGTTTACTTAATACTATTGTGATGGCAACAGCACCTTTAATGACCACAGCTTTGACTACAATTTCTGGTTTAGGTAATGTTAAATGTGCATTGTTTGCTCTTCTAGCAGTTGAAATTATTAGTTTCTTTGTAGCAATTAAAATGAGTGCTAAAGCTGCTAAAAAGACAGCCGCAACAGCTGCAGTAGTTAGTGAATAATATAATTACCTGTCATAATGTTTTTCTTTAAATCGATAAAAAACACGAGATTGTATTTCAACCTCGTGTTTTTAGTTTATATTTTTGGGTCAACGATTAGGCTAAATTAAAAACGGAATGACAAATCGAATCATGAATTAACAGGGAAGTAATTTAACACTTGAATTTTTGAGAAAATAGCAAACTAAATTTATACTTTTATTTTGATTTTTTATAGGTTAATATGTAGATAACAATTAAATATGAGAGCATAAAAAAAGCCCTTGTTAGATATTGACGTATCTAACTCGGGTCAATCTCATTGACTATAACAGGTAGTCAACAAGTGATTTTTAGATTTCTTTATAAAAACATCCTAACAACTTGTAGAATTTTTTTCAATAAGAGAGCAAATAAATAAGATAGATAACTTGCTGTAGTCAATAAGATATGACTGCAGCTTTTTTATTGGATTGATTATCCATTGAATGCGTTAGGAGTGGCTATCCTTCTATTAATCATTGAATGCAGCCCCTCTGTTGCTGGAGATGCACCAGTCAGGGAGTTAAATACCATAGGTAAGCTAAACCTGTTCATTTTGCAGCGGAGAAAAGATTAAAACAAAACCTGAACTTGTATTCTATAGTTCTGCATTCTATTTCTTTAAAAACATAATTTTTTATCATCGTACAAATAGTGATAAATATTATAACAAAAGTATACAAACTAAAAATTTTTTACTTAGTATTGGAATGACCGAGTACGGTAAATTACTTGAAAAACTTCTTATTAAATATAAATAAATATTAAAATAGTCATATTGGTCCTGCACCATACATTGGAACCTGGTAAAATACAATCAATGCTAATTTAAGATATAAGTTTGTAAAGCTAATATCTTTTACAAACTTATATTTCATTAATAATAAGGTATACTAATCGAAGTTAATATAAACTAAATTTACGAAGTATTAAAAAAGCGTATGAGACTAGCTCTCATGCGTTTTTATTTTTTATTTGTGAAATTTAGACCATATATCTTTTAAAAAGCTTGATTTAAAGCAATAAACAAATTTTAAAATCTATTTATTTGCTTAGTGGTTATTTGTTGAACTGTCGGACTTCCCTGAAATCGTTAGGTAATGCCTAATGACTTTGATATGCTAAACGATGGGCACAAAAAAGACGGTCATTCGACCGCCCAGCAAAACGTCCAACTAATGGCTAATTAGTTCTCATGCACGTTCTGTATTTCTTCTTTATGTTAATAGTTATACCAGTTAACGAAAAGACTCTTAAGCGTCTTAAGAAACGGTTCAAAAAGTCTTTTAGGGCTCTACTTAAGAAGCTCATTTTGAATGTTGATTCATCGACCTTTTTATTTGTAATAAATAAAATATATCTTATAATGATGGTACAATATCAATATAAGAAATGAAGGTAAGCTTATGAAAATAAGAAAAAAATTTTTATTATTTGTAGTAGCAACACTTTCTTTATTTTTTGTAACAAAAAATAAAGTTGATTTAGTTAACGCAGCAACAACAGATAATGTTTTTGTCCGTGGAAATTCTGTATTGAAAACTATTGTAAGCAAGCTTTTATTTATGATGAAAATGGCAAAAATACTGGAAAATATTATATTGCATATACCGATGTATATTTAGAAAATAAACCAGTTACCATTAATGGAATTCAATATTACAAAGTTGCAAATCCATATTACACAGTTGCAAATAAGGAGCGATATCGATATATTAAACCATCAAATGTTGATGGAGTAAAGCGTAAAATTACGCATAACACCTATATTTATAGTAGCTCTAATAAGCGAAATTCATTTAATGGTAAATGGAAGCTTTACAAAGGACGAACTATTACTACTTATGGTTCATCTTTGAAATTCAAAAATGGTAAACATTATTTTAGAATAGGTTCGTCTACCGCTAATAGACAATATGTTAAATCCTATAACTTGGGTCCAATTATAGGCACTAATATTGAGAATCTTACTACTCCAACGGATACAGGAGAAAAAGCTATAGCGACTGTTCGCAGCAAGAATTATACTAAGACTGCAATTATATATAAATTTGATAAAAATGATAAAGGAACTATTGTTAAAAAAGTTCCTAATGGTACTAAACTTACCGTTGATCGAGCAGAATATGGTTCGAGAAGTGATGCTATATCATTTAGTGGTAATGCAATTATCTATCATATAAAGGGAACAGATAACTGGATCCATGGAAATGATATTAAAGTAAATAAAAATTTAACGGCACACAATTATGAGAGATATTAAATAGTGTACTTAAAAGTAGCTATTATCACTGCAGAAGCTGAAGCAGCTGCAAAGAAATAAATAAAAGGACTGGCCAAAACCAGTCTTTTTATTTATTATTAATTACATTTTGTTATACTTAAAGCACATCAAGAAAGACATAAATTAAATACTACATCTGTAGTAAGAAACGAAATTAAGCAATGATGTATCAATGATCGATCTTTTGATTGAAATGTTGAGAAAGCATCATTGCTTTTTTTGATGCTTTCGTAATTAGTAATCGTTTTATCCAAAATTCTTAAAAAGGAGGAATTTTCATGGCAGTAAATGTTGAAAAGGCTACTCGTAAGTCAGAATTAACCATGCAATTTTCTGATGAATCAAAGGTTAAATTAACCCTTAATAACGTTAAGTTTGATGCTGATAAACTAGGTTTAACTTTAGACGAAACCTTTGCATATGTTTATGCATTGCTCAATCATCCAGAATATCAGCAAAAATATGCTAATGATTTAGCAAAAGATCTTCCAAGAATTCCAATCGTGGCAAATAAAGAAAAATATGCAGAAATTGGTCAAAAGTTGATCGATTTACAAGTTAACTACGAAGAAGCACCAATTAATCAAGATGTAATAGTTACCAAAAAAGATGACAACTATCGTGTAGAAAAGATGAAATTTGGAAAGCATCGTGATGAAAATGGAAAGCTTGTGAACGATAAATCCAAGATAATTTTCAACACAGATATTACAATTTCTAATATACCTGAACGTGCATATGATTATGTTGTGAATGGTAAATCAGCGATTGAATGGATTATGGATCAATATCAAGTTAAGACAGACAAGAAGTCTCAAATTACAGATGATCCAAATGAATACAGTGACGATCTAAAATATATTTTCAATTTATTGCTTAGAATTATTACAGTATCTTTAGAAACACTTGATTTAATTGATCAATTACCAAAATTTGAAGTAGTTGAATAGAAATAAAGACGTCGAAATGACGTCTTTTTCTTTACTTAATATTTATTTTCTTGTGGTATCATAATTGATCATATCGGAGGAAAATATGAAAAAATTACTGAAAATCATTCTAGCGATCATCGCATTTTTAGCGGTAATTTTCGCTGGCTACGTGATCTATTTGCAAATGAATTATTATCGAATACCTGATCATCAAAAGCTGGCGATTAAACACAATCCGTCTCAGGAATTGCAAAAAAATAAGCATTATACGATCACAACTTACAATATTGGATTTGGTGCATACAGTGCAAATTACACTTTCTTCATGGATAAAGGCGAGATGAAAGATGGTACCAAAAAGCAGGGATATTACGGTACCGCTCGTTCATATAAAGAAGATTTAAGAAATACCGAGGGTGCGATTAAAACTATTGCTAATCAGCACGCTGACATCAATTTGTTCCAAGAAATTGATACCAACTCTACTCGTTCTTTCCATATAAATCAGGTGAAAATGGCCGAAAAAACTTTGCAGGGGGCTAGTATTTTTGCCAGCAATTTCCATACCGGATTTTTGTTCTATCCACTTTATCAGCCACATGGAATTGTTCACAGCGGTATTCTAACCTTATCCCGCTATCGAATCGCTAAAGCCGTGCGTCGCTCATATCCGGTGACTAGTAGCTTTGTTTCTAAGTATTTCGACCTAGATCGTTGTTTCAGCATTTCTTACTTGCCCGTTAAAAATGGTAAGTATCTAGTTTTGATCAACTCTCACATGTCAGCTTATGATAAGGGTGGAGTTTATCGGAAAAAGCAGCTGAATATGTTGAAGAAAGTTATGGAAAAAGAATATGCAAAAGGCAATTATGTCATTTGTGGTGGCGACTTTAATCATGCTTTATCACCAAAGCTGTTGACTTACTTTAAGAGTGCTCAAAAAGTGCCTGATTGGGTTGCGGTAATTTCTCAAAAAGACATGAAAAATATGAAAGTTGTTTATGCTAAAAACGCACCAACAGCCAGAGGTGACGACATTCCTTACAAGAAAGATTATACGTACACTACTGTAATTGATGGCTTTATCGTCAGTCCAAATGTTAAAGCAACAGCTCATAACATTGATACTGGCTTTAAATATTCAGATCACAATCCAGTAAAATTGGACTTTGTGCTCAAATAATATATAATTAGTTTTCTTATAGAATGGAGAGGATAAATTGCGATACAAGCAAATAATTTTTGACGTCGATGATACTTTAATCGACTTCCCCAAGACTGAAGACTATTCATTAAACAAATTGTTTAATTCACATGGGCTCACTTTGACTAAAGATCTTAAGAAAAAATATCATACTTGGAATCAAGGTATGTGGCGTAAGCTTGAAAAGGGCGAAATCACACCACAACAATTAAATCGCGATACTTTTAGAATCTTTTTCAAAGATAATTTTGGTATGAAAGTTGATGGCGAAGAGGTAACAAATGAATATCGTGAATATTTTTCACAATGCCATGAATTGTTGCCAGGCGTGAAAGACACGCTCATTTATGCCAAGCGAATGGGATATGAACTATCCGTTTTAAGTAACGGAGATACTAAGATTCAAGAAAAGCGTTTGAGCGATGCAGGGATTTTGAATTATTTTGATCTGATTGTCACAAGTGAAGATGCTGGGGTGTCAAAACCCGACAAGCGGATTTTTGATTACTTCTTTGACCATTCAGATGCTAGTGCCAAAGATACGCTATTTTTTGGTGATGGCTTGATGTCGGATATCTTGGGTGCCGAAAGATATGGTTTTGATTCGATTTGGTATAATGTGCGTCATCGTAAGGATACAATCGGTTTGCACCCGCTATTTGAAGTTGATACCTATGAAGAATTCGTCAAATTAATGCAAAAGGATTTTCAAAAATAGTTGATGTCAAAATGATTGAATTTCACTATGTAATGTATTAATATAAAAGAAAAGGAGAAGTTGCGGCAAACAACTTCTCCCATGCGAACCGTATAAACGGTAGCTTGGTGTTTTTTATCAAAAACCGTCAGCCATTGAGCTGGCTTTTTTTGTTTGCTCAACAAATAATGCTTAAAACTAATTCAATGATATACTATGAATATTAGAATTTGTGACTAAAAGAGTTGAGGATATTTATGAGTGATCACTTATACACAATAGATGCCTTTTTTGCTGGCGTTGGAGGAATAGAATTAGGATTTGAACAAACAAATTCCTTTAAAACCATTTATGCAAATGAATTTGATAAGTATGCTAGAGAAACATATAAGATTAATTATCCAGATACACCTCTAGATGGTAGAGACATTCATGAAGTTAAAAGCAATGAAATCCCAAAATCTGATTTGATTGTTGGCGGATTCCCCTGCCAAGCCTTTTCAATAGCTGGATATCGAAAAGGTTTTGATGATGATAGAGGAGACCTTTTTTTCGAATTATTAAAAATGATAAAAGCCAATAAACCACGAGTTGTGTTTATTGAAAATGTAAAGAATTTAGTGTCACATGACAATGGAAATACATTTAAAGTTATTTCTGAGGCCTTAGTAACCAATGGATATTCTATTAAATGGAAGGTTCTGAATTCCAAAGAGTTCGGAAATATTCCTCAAAATCGTGAGCGTATTTATGTAGTAGCTTTTAGATATCAAAATGATTTTGAAAAGTTTGAATTTCCAGGGAAAATAAAATTAACAACTAAATTATCAGATTTAATTGATTTTGATAATGAAAAAGAAGAAGTCTATTATTATAGAAAAAATAAACAACCATTTTACGAAGAACTAGCCAAAGAAGTAACTTCTACTAACTATATTTATCAGTGGCGACGTCAATATGTTAGAAAAAACATGTCTGGAGTTGTTCCTACTTTAACTGCAAATATGGGAACAGGTGGGCATAATGTTCCAATAATTTTGACTAATGATGGCCAAATTAGAAAATTGACTCCTAAAGAAACATTTAATGTTCAAGGGTATCCTGCAAAATTTAAATTGGCCAAATTATCAAATGGTAGATTGTATAAACAAGCAGGTAATTCTGTTGTTGTACCTGTCATTAAACGAATTGCTGAAAATATTGCTAATGCTATGAAAAATAATGATGATCAGCTTGATATAGATGTTAACAAAAAGTACGCATTATTATATACAAGTATTTTTGGCAAAATGGAAGGTCAAAGCCGTGTTTTTGCTTCGGCTAACAATAAAGAAGAATTAATGAATAAGGCTGAAAATTCTGGATTAAAAATAATATCTGATAAAGAATATTTGAAGCTTATTCAAAAGAAAAAACATGAAGTATTTTTAATGTTTAAAGAGATATAGCAGAGTAATGTAAATGACTATATGGGATAGATATAAAGAAACACAACGTGACGAATACGAAAAATATATCAGTATGATTGCGTCTTTATCTGAACTATTTAATCAAAAATCTACTGAAGATAAAGCTCCTTATTTAGATTCGAAATTTCAAGAAACTATATATGCAAAATGTTTTGAATCACAAGAAGTGGATATTAACAATACACCACATGATATTATGTCAATTTTCGATGATGTACATATTGGTATAGGTTTGAAAACATGGAAAAGTTCAAGACCGTCCTTTCAAAAGGTTATGCAGATAAAAGGCTTCATGGAAGAAATTGAAGATGCAAAAAAACTGGGAGACGAAGAATTAATAGAGCATATTGCTAAGATAAAAAATGAGCGATTATTATCGGATTATAATAGGCTTGGATTGTCTAAAGATAAAAATATATATCACTATATAACAAGAGATTCAGGAAAATTACGATACTATGAAACTAGTTATCCTCTAATAGATATGAATACGCTTGAAAAGATAGAAAAGACCAATAAAAGAATTACATTTAGGGACAAAAACAAAACTTATAAATATACATTCAGTGATAGTCAGATATATATGCGGTTTGGGCCAGATGAATCGCAAACCTCATTGTTGTGTGAATCAGATATAAATCTGCTTGATGATCCATTCTCTTTTTTAAAGCAAGCTTTTGCTTTGAAAAAGAATCAAGAAACATATGACAATACTGAATCAGTAGATTATTTATATTTACCTTTATATTCATATTCTAAAAAGGAAGTACTTCCTAGAAGCGGTATAAATGCATGGAATGGTAAACCAAAAACAAAAGGTAGTAGAAAACCAAGACCATCAGGTGAAGCTTATATTCCTATACCAAAAGATGTTTGGAAAAAGAAGCCAAGATGGGTTGATAAGAATATAGATATGAGCAATTATTATCAATACAAAGATTCTACTGGAAAGAGTAGCTATGAGTTCACATTGCATTTGCCAAATGGTGAACAATTACCCGCTATGTTTGCTCAATCGGATTTTAAATCGCTTCAAACTAATCCACAAAGTGCTTTAGGAACATGGTTATTAAATGCGTTAGGTATTTTTGAACCGCAAAGAACGGAATATGATAAACCAGCTAAAAAAATAGTCACGATGGATAGACTAAAAAACTATGGGGTTGATAGTGTGAAATTGTGGCATAAAACAAATGATCCAAAGCATATTTGGATTGATTTTGCAAAATACGGATCATTTGAAAGATTCATGGAACAAGATGAAGAATAATCATCTGATGTCCAAATGATTGAATTTCACTATGTAATGTATTAATATAAAAGAAAAGGAGAAGTTGCTGTCAACAACTTCTCCCGTGCGAACCGTATAAACGGTAGCTAGAGGTTTTTTAAATGAAAACCGTCAGCCATTGAGCAGACGGTTTTTATTTATCTCACATGTGAGATAAATAAAACAATTATTTCAATGATCACTTTAATGATCATCAAAATAAGTAAAATAGTACGCAATAACTTCATGCGTACAAGCCGTCTCCTTTCTAATAGGATTTTCCACCTTGAAAAAAGTCATAGGCTTCACCTCCTTGAAGGTAAACAGCTACCGTCTATTCAATTCGCAATGATAATTATACTACTATAAATAACAATACGCATTATTTTATTAAAAATATTGCGAACTAATGTAATTAGTACTATTATTATCAGTGAAGGAGAAGTTGCTGCAAACAACTTCTCTCATGCTAACCGTATAAACGGTAGCTAACAGCGTTATAAAAAACCGTCAGTCGCTGAACTGGCGGTTTTTTTATTTTTTAATTTTTAAAGATTTATTTAAATAGGGTTATTTTTATTTTTGCGTGGTGTAAGTTATAATTATTACAAAATTATTAAAGAAGGGGGGTTACTTTATGGTAAAAGTAACGCACCTTAATAAATACTATGGTGATTACCAAGCTCTAAAAGATATCGATATCAATTTAGAGCCAGGGAAAATCACGGGAATTATTGGGAAAAACGGTGCCGGAAAAAGTACTCTTTTTCACGCACTTTTGAATTTAGTTAAATATGATGGTGAGATCGAATGGAGCGATGGCGAAGCATTAAACTATGAAAATGTCGGCTATCTTCCTGAAGAACGGAGCCTGATTCAAAATATTAAAGTTTATGATCAAATTGCATATATTGCTACCTTGAAGGGCGTAAAGCGTAGTCAGCTTAAGAATGAAATCCCTGAATGGATGACGAAATTGCAGGTTAAAGGGAAAGTAAATGACAAAGTTAAAAAGCTTTCCAAAGGTAATCAACAAAAAGTGCAATTTATTATTACCCTTTTGCATAAACCTAAATACATCATTTTGGATGAACCGTTTAGTGGCTTAGATCCCTTAAATGTCTCACTGATGCAAGATATTATTCTTGAAGAAAAGAAAAAGGGAGCAACTATCATTTTCTCAGATCACAATATGGACAATGTTAGTCGTCTATGTGACAACTTGATTATGATTGATTCTGGTGAAGTTGTGCTGAACGGACCAGTTAAAAGTGTTCGTGACAGTTTTGGTGCAACTAATATCTTCCTTGAAGGTGATTTTGATGAAAATTACCTCGCTAGTTTAGATGGTGTAGTGAAAGTCACCAGAAACAATGATGCATTTAAGCTAGAAATTGAAGATGAAAGCTACGGTAAGCAAATCTTTGATGAAGTGACTCACGGTCAATATATCAAGCGTTTTGCCCAAGAGCCACCAACATTAGATGAAATCTTCCGGATTAAGGCAAAGGGGTGATAGCATGAAAAAGATCGGATTAGTTATTAGAGAAACTTGGATAAGACAAGTTAAATCAGTTTCTTTTTACGTAATGCTGATAGCACCAATTTTAGCTATGGCCTTTAATTTATTTATAAGTAACTCAAGTAGTATGCAATTTGGTGGAATGAATTCAGCCAAGAATCATGAAAGCTTGTCGATTGCTTACGTTGTTAAAGATGAAAAAATTCCTTATCAAGGAGTTGTTGATAATACCGATTTAGCAACCGCAAAAAAGAAGTTGAAACAAGGTAAACTTGATAATTACGCAGTCATTTCCTTGTCAGGTTCGCAAATAAAAGCTAATATTTACGGCACTGCTACCTCGGCTAAAGATGATCAGAAGATTGAAACTAAGTTGGCGATTTTACAAAAGCGAGTAAGCATTATCGCCAGCAAGATTACCCCGGCACAGTTAAAGACATTAAACACAACGCCAAAGGTAGTTAAGCATTATGCAGCGGATTCTAATAAGAAGCTTGCGAAGATCATTTCAAGTATTGCCATTACAATCATTCTTTACTTCTTCATGATCACTTACTCTTCAATTATTTCCCAAGAAATAGTTTCTGAAAAAGGTACTAAGATCATGGAAGTTATTTTGTCATCAATTAAAGGTGGCGACTACTTCTTAGGAAAAATCTTTGGGATGGCTATGGTGATGCTCACTCACTTTGCAATCTACTTTGCAATTGGTTTTGTAGCTTTTAAATTCCATAAACTTGATAGTTTACTTGCTAAAGGCTCAATCGGTTATGAGACTTTGAAAAATTTTGATTTTCGGGTAGTACTTTTTGTCGCAATGGGAATTTATTTCTTCATGCTACTTAGTGCTCTAGCTGGTTCTTTAGTAAGCAAAATTGAAGATGCAAGTAAGGCATCGGGTCCAGTCGTGATTTTAATTCTGATCACTTTCGCCATTTCAATGTCAAACTTGGGAAGTGCTCCAAGCTTGATTTTGAAGGTTATGTCATTTGTGCCATTCTTCTCACCAATTTTGGCACCAAGCTTTATGATGGGCGGATATTTATCTGCGTTAGAATCGCTAGGATCAATGTTCTTGCTTTTATTAGCCGACGTGTTATTGACTTATTTAATGGTCAAAATTTATCCAAAACTTATGCTACAAACGGATTCTGTTAATCCATTTAAAGCAATTAGTTCAGCTATTAAGAACTAATTTTTATAATAGAATTTTCTTTGTAAACGTTTCAGGTTATATTTGTAACCGTTTTAGGTTATAATATATACAAAATTTGTTTATGGAGAAAAAGATGGTTACATTATCTGATGTAGCAAAGGCTGCTAACGTTTCAAAAATGACTGTTTCACGTGTAATCAATCACCCAGAATTGGTTGCACCTGAATTGCAGGAATTAGTTAAAAAAGCAATGGATGAACTGAATTATCGACCAAATTCAGTGGCCAGAGCTTTAGTTAACAACCGGACAAATGTTGTTAAATTTGTCACTTTAGAAGATATCGACACTACCGAGCCGTATTATATGAACTTACTTTTCGGTGTGGCACAAGGATTGACTAGTAAGCAATATGCGATTCAATTGGTTACTGATCTGTCTCAGATTGATGCTACGCCTGATGATGGCTTGATTATCACTGGTGCTCGGCATAGCGATTATCCTGAACTTAAAAAGATTAAGAAGCCATTTATTTTGTTTGGCGAAAATCATGAAAATATTGATTTTGTCGACAATGATAATGAATATGGTACTAGAGTTGCCTCTGAATATGCTTTAAAACAAGGCTATGAGAATATTGTGTTTATTGGCTTAAATGTCAAAGAGCCTTTTGAATATTCACGTGAAGCGGGTTATATGTCGGTTGTCCAAAGTAATTTATTAACTCCCCAAATCTATCGGACTACCAACCATTCAAGTGCTTCCAAGCAATTAGTACTAGATCAATGGGACGAAATCAAGCCTAATACTTGCTTTATCTGTGCGTCTGACCGTATTGCTCTTGGCGTGTCTTTGGCTATTCGTGAAAAGGGCATGAAGTTACCTGAAGAATACGGTGTGATCGGTTACGATGGTGTCTTCTTGGATCAAGTGGCACATCCTAAATTAACAACAGTTAAACAAGACATTTTTGAAATGGGCCAGCTCTTGGCTGAAAAATTACTACATAAGATTGATCAACATGGACAAAATATTGGTTCATGTATGATCAAACCAAAGTTAATTATTAGAAATTCAACGAAATAGGAGTAGCAATACTCCTATTTTTTTGTTACCGATAACATCTTGTAAACGTTTACATATACATGTAATATCCTGGGTGGAGGAAATAACTTATGAAAAAATGGTATGACAACGCAGTAATTTATCAAATATATCCAAAGTCATTCCAAGATTCTAATCAAGATGGAGTCGGTGACTTACAAGGAATTATTAAAAGATTACCTTATCTCAAAAAATTGGGAGTAAATACTTTGTGGCTAAATCCAATCTATGTTTCGCCACAAGTTGATAATGGGTACGATGTGGCAAATTACTATGCTATTGATCCTCAAATGGGTAGCATGGCAGACTTCGAAGCATTATTAAAAGAAGCTCACAAATTTGATATGCATTTGCTAATGGATTTTGTCTTGAATCACACAAGTGATCAACATCCATGGTTCCAAGATGCAATTAAGTCAAAGGATAGTATTTACCGTGATTACTATATTTTTGCTGGTGAAAATGGTAAACGCCCCAACAATTGGGCGAGTTTCTTTGGCGGAAGTGTTTGGGAGAAGGATCCATTAAATACAGGTGAATATTATTTCC
The DNA here is from genome assembly GCA_030530865.1 of Lactobacillus sp. Lineage (GTDB taxonomy): Bacteria > Bacillota > Bacilli > Lactobacillales > Lactobacillaceae > Lactobacillus. The sequence goes on along the minus strand of JAUMUC010000005.1, from coordinate 33,024 downwards.
ATTTATTTGATAAGCACATGCCTGACCTTAATTGGAAAAATCCAGAAGTCCGTCATGCAATGCTTGATATTGCACGCTTTTGGTTAGATAAAGGGGTTGACGGCTTAAGAATTGATGCCTTTATCCACGTTGCCAAAGCAGATCTTTATCAGAATTTCCCGGGAAATATTGATCCAGTTGTCGCCGAACCATTTTATGCAAATCGTCCACAAGTACTTGAATGGATGAATGAGTTTTCACACACGTTAAAAGCAGAATATCCAGATGTCTATCTGCTTGGAGAAGCTTCTAGTGCTGACGTTACCTTAGCTAACGATTATCTTGATCCAAATGGGGCAGCACTTGATAGCGTAATTACTTTTAGATATTTCACTGAAGATCTTTCTAAATTGAATCCAAACTTCAGTGATCAATATCAACCGCGTGATTTAGACTTTGAGGCTTTTAAGCAAAATCAAGTTGTTTGGCAACAAACTGTCGATAAACCAAATCTATATTTGAATAATCACGATTTACCACGGATTGCGACACGTTTTGCAAAAAATGATAATCAAGCCAAAATGTATGCATTGCTCATGCACCTTCAAAAAGGAACTAGTGTGATTTATTACGGTGAAGAACTAGGACTTCGGAATATTAATATTCCAGAATATGAAGGTGATGAATCGGTTGACCGCTTTGTTAAGGAAGCAACCGAAGCTGGCCTTACCAAAGATGAAGCGATGGATATGGTTAATCAGATGCACCGCTTAGCAAGTCGTGGCCCTATGCTTTGGGACGATAGTCCTTATGGTGGATTTTCAAACGTTGAACCTTGGATCAAAGGAATTAATGAGCAAAATGTTAGTGCTCAGGACCAAGAAGATGATCCAAATAGCTTTTTGAACTTCTACCGCAAGTTGATCAGTTTGAAGCAAACTGAATTATTTGCTAAAGGGGCTTACCGGATGTTGAATATTCCAGGTAAAACCTATGTCTACGAAAGACACTTGGATGATCAAAGTGCAATAGTTGCTTTGAATTTTGATCATCACTCAATTGAAATTGATACCGACAAGACTGATGTGTTAATGGTTGTCGGTGATTATGAATTACATGATGGAAAATTATTATTAGAACCTGACTCAGGAATTGTTTTGAAATAGGAGAAAAAATATGCAAATTGCAGCTTTAATGCACCGACCAGAAAGCGAAGACAGCTTTATTACTGATGTTAAGCACGTTCATGTGCGTGTACGTGCAGCAATCGATGACGTTAAAAAGATTACCGCTTACTACGCTGATAACTATTTCCCATTGGAAAAAGTTGAGCCAGTTGTTTTAGAAAAAACTGGTACAGGTAGTGCTCACGACTACTATGAAGGTGATTTAACCGCACCTTATCATCGTCTTAAGTACACTTTTGTCGTTGAAGGCGTTGATGGTGAAAAAGTTATCTTAGGTGACCGCGGTATTCGTCAATACAACGAAACTGAATTGCGTTCTGATGGAAATTACTTTAAGATTCCATATCTTCACGAAGTTGATATGACTAAGACGCCTGAATGGGTTCGCAATACTGTTTGGTACCAAATTTTCCCTGAAAGATTTGCCAATGGCGATAAATCAAATGACCCAGTCGGCACCAAGCCATGGAATCCAACTGATCATCCAGGAAGAGAAGATTACTATGGTGGTGACTTGCAAGGGGTATTAGATCATTTAGATGATTTAGTTGACTTAGGTATCACTGGTATCTACTTTTGCCCCCTCTTTACGGCCGGCACAAACCATAAATACGACACGATCGACTACTTAGCAATTGATCCTGATTTTGGCGACAAGATTTTATTCAAAAAAGTAGTTGATGAAGCTCACAAGCGTGGCATTAAGATCATGATTGATGCGGTCTTCAACCACATGGGTGACTTGTCATGGCAATGGCAAGACGTTGTTGAAAATGGTGAAAAATCACGTTACGCCGATTGGTTCCACATTCACCAATATCCGGTCGATCACTATGTTGATGTTTTGAAAGATGGCGGTGAACCAACTTACGAATCATTTGCATTTGAAAAGCACATGCCTAAGCTTAATACTTCATGCAAAGAATGTAGTGATTACTTGTTAGAAGTTACTACTTACTGGGTGAAGTACTTCGACATCGATGCATGGCGATTAGATGTGGCCAATGAAGTTGACCATGCTTTTTGGAAGAAATTCCATGATGAATTAGTTGCTATCAAGCCAGATTTCTACATTGTTGGTGAAGTATGGCATGGTGCTGGTCCTTGGCTAAATGGTGATCAATACACTTCAGTAATGAATTACCCATACACTTTGCAAGTTGAAGATCACTTCTTCTACAAACGCACGACTGCCAAAGAATTAGTTGCTCGTTTGACTGACCAAGTGATGAAATATCGTGATATGACGAATAAGTCAATGATGAACATGCTTGATAGTCACGACACTGCTCGGATTCTATCAGTCGCTGGTGGCAATCAAGACTTAGCATTGCAAGCTTTGACTTTCCAATTCTTGCAACAAGGTAGCCCATGTATTTACTACGGTACTGAAATGGGTATGGATGGTGATAATGACCCAGATTGCCGTAAGCCAATGGATTGGAGTAAAAAGGGTGGCGACGTATGGCAACGTGTACACAACTTAGTCAAGTTCCGTTTAGATCACACCCAAGCAATAGGGGATGGCAAGATTCGTCTCGAAGTAGTTGATGATCTAATCAAGGTTACGCGTGTTGGTGAAAAGGAAACTGTGGTTGGTTACTTCAACACCACCGGTCAAGATAAGCCATTAAATGTTGATGCAAAGCTATCTCAGAACTACGAACACGGTACCATCAAAGCTGATGGTTTCGCCATTGAAGTATTCTGATACCGTTAACATCAAGAAATCGCTTTCAAATTGTTTTCTTAACTGGTAGTCTAATAATGTAAACAAATGAAAGCACTTACAGAGGTAATTGTATGAAGAGGATCTTTGAAGTTGATCCCTGGAAATTAATTAGTCACACTTTCAAGGCTGATGGAAAGAGATTGCAAGAAAGTCTCACAGCCATCGGAAATGACTACATGGGATTACGTGGAAATTTTGAAGAAGGTTACAGCGGAGATAGCCTTCAAGGTACATACTATGCTGGTGTATGGTTCCCCGACAAAACTAGAGTTGGTTGGTGGAAAAACGGTTATCCAGAATATTTTGGAAAGAGTTTAAATGCACCAAGTTTTATCAACATTGATTTAACCATTAATGGTGAAAAAGTTGACTTGGCAAAATCAAAGTTCACCGATTTCTACTTAGAACTTGATATGCACCAAGGACTTTTAACAAGAAGCTACATTCTTGACCAAGGCAAAAATCAAGTTAAATTAACTTTCAAACGTTTCTTATCAAATCACATTAAAGAAGCTGCATTAATCAAAGTTGATTTTGAAGTTCTTAAAGGTCAAGCAGACATTGCTTGGAAGGCTTACTTAGATGGAACTGTAGTTAACGAAGATAGTAACTACGAAGAACATTTCTGGGACATCTTGAAAGATGATTCAGCTAGCTTACAAGCAATCACTAAGGCTAACAACTTTGGCACTGACCGCTTCACTGTTTACTTGAAACAAGCTATGAAACTTGATGGTGAAAAGATTGACGACTTTTCAGGTGAAATCAAATTAGCTAATGGCCAAAAAGCTAGCTTGGAAAAAGATGTAGTTGTGATCACTAGTCGCGATGTTGAAGCTGATAAGCAAGAAGCAAAGGCTGATGAATTATTAGCAGAAGTGACTGGCAAGACTTTTGAAGAAAACTTAGCACTTCACGAAGCTATTTGGAAAAAGCGTTGGGAAGGTGCTGATGTCGAAATCAGCGGTGACCCTGATGCTCAACAAGGTATTCGTTTCAACATCTTGCAATTGTTCATGACTTACTACGGTGAAGATCCAAGATTGAACATCGGTCCTAAGGGCTTCACTGGTGAAAAGTACGGTGGTGCTACTTACTGGGATACAGAAGCTTACATTGTTCCAATGTACTTAGCAACTGCCCCAAGTAGCGTAACTAAGTCCTTGCTTGAATACCGTCACGCTCAACTACCTGGTGCATATCACAATGCTCGCCAACAAGGACTTGCTGGAGCACTCTTCCCAATGGTGACTTTCACCGGGGTTGAATGCCACAACGAATGGGAAATCACTTTTGAAGAAATTCACAGAAATGCGGATATCCCATTCGCTATCTACCAATACACTGAATACACTGGCGACGATTCATACGTCAAAGATGAAGGTATGGATGTCTTGGTAGGAACTGCAAGATTCTGGGCTGACCGGGTTCACTTCTCAAAGAGAAAGAATCAATACATGATTCACGGTGTTACTGGACCAAACGAATATGAAAACAATGTCAACAACAACTGGTTCACCAACACCATGGCTAAGTGGCTTTTATCATACACAATTGAACGCTTGCCACTAGCTACCAAAGAAGCTCAAGCAAGAGTTGATGTTTCAAAAGAAGAATTAGCTCACTGGCAAGACATTGTAGACAAGATGTACTTACCAGAAGACAAGGAATTAGGTATCTTTGTACAACACGATACTTTCCTTGATAAAGATTTGACTCCCGTTAAAGATCTTGATCCAAAGGTTCGTCCATTGAATCAACATTGGTCATGGGACAAGATTTTAAGATCACCATACATCAAGCAAGCAGATGTTTTACAAGGTATCTACTTCTTGAATGATCAATACACGATGGAACAAAAAGAAAAGAACTTCGATTTCTATGAACCATTAACAGTTCACGAAAGTTCACTTTCTCCATCAATTCACTCAATTTTGGCAGCTGAACTTGGTAAGCAAGCTAAGGCTGTTGAAATGTACCAAAGAACGGCACGTCTTGACTTAGACAATTACAACAACGACACAGATGATGGTTTACATATCACTTCAATGTCAGGAAGTTGGCTGGCAATTGTTCAAGGATTTGCCGGAATGAGATATGACCACAATTTGTTGAAATTTAAGCCATTTGTTCCAGAAAGTTGGGACGGCTACAACTTCAAGTTCAACTACCGTGGTCGACTAATTAAAGTTGAAGTTGAAGAAGGCCAAAGCCGCTTGACCATTCTTTCAGGAGATGACCTCGATGTGAAAGTGGGAGACAAGCAAGTCACTCTTAAAGAAGGTGAACAACAATGCTTCAAGGATTAATCTTTGACCTCGATGGTGTTTTAACTAATTCAGCCAAGTATCACTTAGGTGCATGGCTGGCAATCGCCAACGAGTTAGGCATCAAGTTAACCGATAAAGAATGTGAAGGTTTGCGTGGCCTATCGAGAATGGATTCACTTGATTACATTCTAAAAATTGGCAAGCAAGAATTGCCATTGGCAGTTAAAGAAAAATTGGCTGCCAAAAAGAACGATCTTTTCTTAAAAGAAGTGGAAAAGATGACAACTGATGATATCTTACCTGGAATTAGCGAGCTCTTAGCTGATGCGAAAAAGCGTCACTTAAAAATGGCTATCGCTAGTGCATCAAAAAATGCACCTAAGATTTTATCTAAACTCGGCATCTTAGATGAATTCGATGCAATGGTTGATCCGGCTAGTCTGTCAAAAGGAAAACCTGATCCAGAAATCTTTTTGAAAGCTGCTCAAGCCATTAATCTTGATAATTCCGAGGTAATCAGCTTCGAAGATGCTCAAGCTGGCGTCGCTGCTATCAAGGCAGCTGGTCAGTTTGCCGTCGGAATTGGCGACAAGGACTTGCTTATTAAGGCAGATTACTTAGTAAGCAATACCAGCCAACTGAAGTTGGACGACATTATCAGTGCATATGAAAAAAAGCGAGGGGAATAAATAATGGTTGTAGTTGATTTAAACCATATTTACAAAAAGTATGATGGTAATGATAAGTACAGCGTTAATGACTTTGATTTACACATCAAGCCAAAAGAATTCATTGTCTTCGTTGGTCCATCAGGATGTGGTAAGTCTACCACATTGAGAATGGTTGCCGGACTTGAAGATATTACTGAAGGTACTTTTGAAATCGACGGTAAAGTTATGAACGATACCGCACCAAAGGACCGTGACATTGCGATGGTTTTCCAAAACTACGCTTTGTATCCACACATGACGATCTTTGACAACATGGCTTTTGGACTTAAGCTTCGTAAATATGACAAAGAAGAAATTAAAAAGCGTGTCTTAAATGCAGCAAAGATTTTAGGACTTGAAGATTACTTAGATAAGAAGCCGGGTGCCTTATCAGGTGGTCAACGTCAACGTGTTGCTTTAGGTCGTGCGATTGTCCGTGATGCTCCTATCTTCTTAATGGACGAACCATTAAGTAACTTGGATGCAAAACTACGTGTCTCAATGCGTGCCGAAATTGCTAAGCTTCACCAAAAGATTGGTACTACCACTATCTACGTAACACACGATCAAACTGAAGCCATGACTTTAGCTGACCGAGTAGTTGTTATGTCAGTTGGTGAAGTTCAACAAATCGGTACTCCACTTGAAGTGTACAACAAGCCAGTTAACACTTTCGTAGCTGGTTTCATCGGTTCACCACAAATGAACTTCTTCAATGTTCACTTCAAGGATGGCAAAATCGTTGATGAACATGGTCTTGAATTCGATGTTCCTGAAGGTAAGAGTAAATTACTTAAGGATCAAGGATATGAAGATAAGGACCTAATTTTAGGTATTAGACCAGAAGACATTCACTCAGAAGGTGCCTTCCTTGAAACTTGGCCTCAAAACACAATTAAGGCCAAGGTCCAAGTTTCCGAATTACTTGGTGCAGACATCCAACTTTACCTTGAAAGCAAGGGCTCAGAATTTGTAGCCATTGTTAACTCAAGAGAAGATGTTAAGCCAGGTGACGAAGTTGAAATGGCCTTTGATATCAACAAGGCTCACTTCTTCGACAAAGAAACAACTTTACGTATTAAATAATTTGGAGGAATTATTATGAAGATTTGGAATAAATTCGCAATTAGTGGTGCTGTTTTATTAGCGGCAGCTGGTCTTGCAGCTTGCTCAAAGTCAAGCAACTCATCAAGTAGTTCTAACGGTGCTAAGTTAACACTTTGGGTTGACCCAGAACAAGTATCACAATACAAAGCAATCGCTAAGGACTTTGAAAAGAGCCACAAGGGTATCTCAGTTCGTGTAACTCAATCACCAAACGGTTCAGCAAACGCAAAGACTGACGTTGGTAAAGACCCATCAAAGGCTGCCGATGTCTTCGAAGTTCCAAACGACCAATTAGGTCAAATGGCTGAAGCAGGTTACATCAACCCACTTTCACCAGATGCAACTAAGACTATCAAGGATGAAAACAGTGACGTTTCAGCTCAAGGTGTTTCATGGAAGGGTAAGCTTTACGCATTCCCATACACTGTTCAAGCTCAAACTCTTTACTACAACAAGTCTAAATTCTCAGCAGACGATGTAAAAGACTGGGATGTAATGACTAAGAAGGGTGTAGTTGCTACTGACTTCACTAACTCATACGTAATGTGGCCAGTAATGTTCAGTGCCGGCACTAAGTTATTTGGTGACAACGGTGAACAATTGAAGGGTTCAACTTTCGCTAGCCAAGCTGGTATCAACGGTCTTAAGTGGTACGCAGCACAACGTTCAAACAAGGGTGTGCTTCAAACTTCAAACGCTTTGAACCAATTGAAGAAGGGTAACGCAGGTGCTATCTTGGATGGTCCTTGGAACGCAGCAAGCATCAAGAAGATCTTGGGTAAGAACTTCGCAGTTGCTAAGTACCCAACTATCACAATTGCTGGTAAGAAGGTTCAAATGCAAGCATTCTTAGGTATCAAGGGATTTGCTGTAAATGCTAACACTAAGAACGCTAAGGCTGCTATGAGCTTAGCACAATACATTACTAACACTAAGTCACAATTGATCGCTCACAAGAACATCGGTGACATTCCTGTAAGTAAAGCTGCTATGAAGAACAGTCAAGTAACTAGTGACCCAGTTGCTGAATCAGTAATCGAAATGAGTCACAACTCAGTAATTATGCCTAAGCTTCCACAAATGGCTGCATTCTGGAACGGTGCTGCTCCATTAGTAAGTGGTGTTTACGACGGTAAGATTAAGCCAAGTGAATACAAGGCACAACTTGTTAAGTTACAAAAAGCTACAGAAAAGAAATAATTGTTAATTAATAATTGAAGGAGTTCAAAAATGTTTGCACGAAAAAAACATGTTGCTCCACGTGCAACCTATCGTGAAACTTTTTCAAAAGGTAGTCTGGCAACTAAAATCTCATTTTTTATCATGGGAACAGATGCCTTAGCTCATAAACAATGGGTAAAAGGTATTGCCTTCTTACTTAGTGAAATCGTCTTCTTATATTGGTTGATAAGTAGTGGAGTTGCTGCATTAAACTTATTCAGCACTTTAGGTACTATTAAGAAAAAGCAAGTTATCTATGATGCTGCACAAGGTGTATATGTAACAAAACAACCATCAAACAGTGTTTTGATCTTGTTATTCGGGGTGTTAGCCTTCCTATTAATCGTCGGCTTTATCTTCCTTTACTATCAAAACCTTAAATCAGTTCGTCACAATTATGTTTGTGACCGTGATGGTGATAAAATCCTCAGCAACAAAGAAGAATTAAAGAGCTTATTTGATGAACGCTTGCACACTACATTGATGACATTACCAGTTATTGGTATCTTGTTATTCAACATTTTGCCAACAGTGTTCATGATCAATATGGCATTTACTAACTATGATAGAAATCACCCAATTGCCTTCTCTTGGACTGGATTGAAAGCATTCGGTACAGTTTTGAACGGTGATTTGGCTGGTACTTTCTTCCCAGTATTGGGTTGGACAGTTGTCTGGGCAGTACTTGCTACTGTAACAACTTTCTTCTTTGGAGTATTATTAGCCCTTTTGATTGAATCAAGAGGTATTAAGTTCAAAGGTATGTGGAGAACGCTCTTCGTAATCGTTTGGGCTGTGCCACAATTCGTATCATTATTGATGATGGCACAATTCTTAGACTACCAAGGTGCATTGAACGGTATTTTAACTGCATTGCACGTAATTCCACATCCAATTCACTTTATTGATAGTCAAGCTGCTCCAAACGTAGCTAGAGCAACAGTTATTATTGTTAACATGTGGATCGGTATTCCAGTTTCAATGCTTGTATCCACTGCAATTATTCAAAACTTACCAACAGATCAAATTGAAGCTGCCAGAATTGATGGGGCAAATGCATTACAGATTTTTAAATCAATTACTTTCCCTCAAATTTTATATGTAATGGCACCAAGTTTGATCCAACAATTCATCGGTAACATTAACAACTTCAACGTCATCTATCTGTTAACAGGCGGTGCACCAATGAACAGTAAGTACAACGGTGCTGGATCGACCGACTTACTTGTAACTTGGTTATATAACTTAACATTCGGACAAGAACAACGTTACAATGCATCAGCTGTATTAGGTATTTTGATCTTTGTATTGAGTGCAACCGTATCATTGATTGCATATCGTAGAACTAACGCATTTAAGGAGGGTTAAACATGAAATCTTATTCAGCACAACGCAAGCTTTCATTAATCTTTCGCTATGTGTTATTAGCAATCCTAACTGTTTTATGGATACTACCAATCGTTTGGATTGTGTTAGCATCTTTCTCAGAAAACAATACTGGATTTGTTTCAACATTTTGGCCAGACAAATTCACACTTCAAAATTATATTGGGATTTTTACTAACTCATCATACCCAATGGGTCACTGGATAGTTAATACTCTAATTCTATCTCTTTGCTCAATGGTTATATCTACTTTCTTAACTATCTCAGTTGCCTATGTCTTATCAAGACTACGCTTTAAGATGAGAAAGCCTTTCTTACAAATTGCATTGGTCTTAGGAATGTTCCCAGGATTCATGGCAATGATCGCTTTATACTACATCCTGAAAGGATTAAACATGTTGAACCTCGGAGGCTTATTGTTAGTCTACGTTGGTGGTGCAGGTTTAGGATTCTATGTAGCTAAAGGATTCTTTGATACTATTCCACGGGCAATTGATGAGGCTGCGGAAATTGATGGAGCAACAAGATGGCAAGTATTCTGGCACATTGGTTTGCCACTATCAAAGCCTATGATTGTTTTCACAGCATTAACAGCATTTATTGGTCCTTGGACAGACTTCATCTTTTCAGGAATTATCTTATCAACTTCAGGTAATCCAAATACATACACAGTTGCTTACGGACTATACAACATGGTTCACAACTCAAAAGGTGCCGCAACTGCTTACTTCTCACAATTCGTTGCAGGATGTGTAATTATCGCTATCCCTATTACAATCTTGTTCGTAATTATGCAAAAGTTCTATGTAAATGGTATTACTGCCGGAGCAGACAAAGGTTAATCGCAAGAAACACGACATATGTCGTGTTTTTTGTTTTTACTTTGCAATGGGGGGTAAGGTGTATAATTAAACAAAAATTAATATATTGTTAAAAGGTGGGGATGAAAATGAAACAAATTAACTATAAGTGGGTTCTAAAAAATCTACCGGTTCCACTCACGTTAGCAGTGATCATTTTATCTGTCTTCAGTTCATTTGAAGGAGTTTTGAATGGATATATTTTTGGTCAATTACCTAAGTTGAATATCGCTGACACTAAAGAATTGATCATCTTTTGTTCATTAGCTTTACTTGGATATGTAATTACCTACACATCACTTTATTTATTTTTAATTGCTGAAAAAAAGGCAACGCAATATTTAAATGTTAGTCTGAAAAAGTTGTACTTTAAAGCAGCTTTTAACGGTGATAATTCTGGTGATGCTATTAGTAAAATCACTTCAGAAGCAAAACAAATTGAAGATAATTACTTCGGCTCACTTTTCATGTTAATTCAATGTTTCATGACAATTGTGACTTCAGCGGTGGTTGTTTTGATGACTAACTTAGTTTTAGGATTAGTCTACATCGCTTTATCATTCACTTCATTCTTACCAAGTTATATTGGACGTAAGAAGATGGAAGAAAAGACTAACGTTTGGTCAGAATCAAATTCTAAATTCTTACAAGTTTTGAAAGATACCTTTAGTGGTCGTTTTGAAATCACTAATTTTGGTGTTAAGAAACTCTTCTTTAAAAATTTTGGTGAAAATCTGGAAGATCAAGAAGATAAGTACTTTAAATTAAATGCGTTTCAATTTAGTTTACAATTTGTAGCCTGGTTAATTGCAGCTGTAACAGTGTTATTACCTATCTTCATTGGTTTATATTTTGCCAACAAAGGAATGTTCGGCGTAACTATTAGTGCAATTTTGACTTTAACATTAACAGCTGACCGAGTTGTTGGTGGTATTAGAGAATTAACACAATATCAAGCAGCTATCGGAGCTACTACCAGCCTTAGAAAAGTCGAAGTAGTAGCAGATGAAGCTGAAGATGCTACTAAAACTGAAAATGGCGAATTAGTCATCGATGATTTATCAGTTAAACGTGAAGACAAGGTTATTTTCCAAAATGTTAACTTAAAAGCTAAATATGGTGAAAAAGTACTGATTACAGGTCAATCTGGTGTGGGTAAATCTACCTTGTTGAACACTATCATCGGCTCAATTAAGCCTGCTAGTGGTAAGGTAACCATTGCTGGAAAGGCCGTCAATAATAAAGATTTTGTCTTAATTTCACAAAAAGTATGGTTATTTGCTGGAAGTTTAAGAGACAACCTAACTTTAATGCAAGACTTTTCAGATGAACAATTGATGAAGGTTCTCGATGAAGTTGGCTTAGTGGCTCAACTCGGTGATGATATTCTTGATTATCAAATTGCCGAAGGTGGAGAAAATCTTTCAGGTGGACAAGCTCAAAGATTGGCAATTGCTAGAGGTTTGTTACGTGACAAGCAATTATTCTTATTGGATGAAATCACTTCAAGCTTAGATAAAGAAAATAGTGACCAAATCCATAAATTGATTTATAGTTTGCCAGCCACTGTTTTAGAAATTGCCCACAACTACAATGAAGAATTAGCAAAGGCTGATCATGTTAAATTTGTTCAATTAACCAAAGATGGCCTAACAGCTGAATAAATAAAAAAGCAGTTAACTTAATAACTGCCTTTTTCTTTTAGTCTTCAAAAAAGGTATATAAATCATTAACGGTTAAGCTAGCTTTTTCTTCACCAGTAAAGTCAGCCTTAATTTGTCCGTCTTTCAAGACAATGAGTCGATTACCGTATTTAATCGCATCTTCTAATTGATGTGTGATCATTAATGCTGTCAGATGATCTTGAGTAATTCTTTCATTGGTAGCTTTCAACAGGCTCAAACTAGTATGCGGATCCAAGGCTGCTGTGTGCTCATCTAGTAAGAGGATATCAGGCCGTTTTAAAGTTGCCATTAGGAAAGATAAAGCTTGTCTTTGTCCACCTGACAAAGAGCCGGTAGCTGTTTCCATCCGATTCTCTAAGCCATTATTCATGCTAGCTGCTAATTGGGTAAAGCGTGCCATATTAGACTTCAACTTTCTGAATTTTAAGCCTCGCTTTTCGCCTCGTTTAGTTGCTAGTAGCATGTTTTCCGCCACGCTCATTCGAGGTGCAGTACCAAGCTTAGGGTCTTGGAAGACTCTTGCTAAAAAAGTTGTTCGCTTTTCTTCGCCAGTTTTACTAATATCTTCACCGTTATGCAGAATTTGTCCAGCATCGATTAAAAGGTTTCCGGCAATGACATTAAAGAGGGTAGATTTTCCCGCACCGTTAGTACCAACGATAGTAATAAAATCCCCTTGATTAATTTTGAGGTTAATACCTTTTAAAATCATAGTTTCGTTGGCTGTGCCTTTGTTGACAACTGTTTTGACATCTTTGAGTTCAAGGATTGGCTTAGTCATGTTGACGCACTCCCTTCACAATTGGTTGCTTAATCTTTAAATGCTTTTCTAACTGAGGAATCATCATGCAGATTGCTAAAACAACAGATGAAAGTAAGTTGAGGTCATTAGCTGAGAAACCGAGTTGAAGCACGATTAATAAAATGATGCGATAAATGATACTACCTAAGGTGACCGCCACAAGACGTTGGTTTAGCGTTAATTCGCCGAAGGCAACTTCACCAATGATAATTGAAGCCAAAGCGATTACGATTGTACCGATTCCCATATTAATGTCTGCGTAGCCATTATTTTGAGCGATTAAAGCTCCGCAAAGGCCCACAATACCATTAGAAACCATCAAGCCGACAATTACCATTTTATCGGTATGAATCCCTAATGACTTTGCCATTGTTGGGTTATCTCCGGTAGCGATGAAAGCTTGACCGTAATCTGTTGCTAAAAAGGCAACGATCAACAGGGTGATAATAATGATAAAAATTAGTCCCATAACTACGCCATCGAAATATTGAGGTAATTGGGTTAAAAAATGTCCATTGAAGAGGGTTTTCTTACCTAACAGGGAGATATTTGATTTTCCCATGATCCGCAGATTAACGGAATAAATGGCAGTCATTGTCAAAATCCCAGCCAACAGACTTGGAATCTTTCCTTTAGTATAAAGTAGCCCCGTGATTAAACCAGCAATCATGCCAGCAATTACGGCTAATAGAGTGGCTAGAAGGGGATGAACGCCATTTGAAATAGCGGTAACTGCAGTTGCTGCACCTAGAGGAAAAGTCCCTTCAACCGTCATATCACAGAAATTCAAGATTCTAAAAGTTAAAAATAATCCTAGTCCAAGTAAAGCCCATAAGAGTCCTTGACCAATTGCAGATACCATTAGATTCATCGATAAATTTCTCCCTTCTTTTTAGCTTCATTTTCGAATTGCTTAGGGACGGTAAGTCCTAACTTTTTAGCTTGCTTTAGGTTTAAAACGGGATCACCATGTTTGACATATTCGATCGCCATATTGCCCGGCTTTTCACCTTTTAAGATTCGCACGGTCATCTTCGCCCCGATTACTCCAAGTTGATATTGGTTGACGCTGTATGTTGCTACACCGCCTTCTTTGACCATTGTGTCAACTGCAGGAAAAATTGGCTTTTTGGCAGCATTAGCGTTTTTAACTAACGTCTGCATGGCACCGGCAATCACGTTATCTTCTGGCACGATTACAGCATCAACGTGTTGCATCATTTCTTGTGATACCTGGTTTAAATCATTACTATTAGCGATTGAGTATGACTTTAAGGGGATGCCCATCTTTTTGCTTTCTTTGACGATCTGATCATAATTCGCAGTTGCGGAAGGATCGCTAGAAGTGTAAATCACACCCAGGGTTTTTAGATTTGGCAAAAATTGCTTAATTAATTTGAGCTGTTCTGCCACAGGTTCCAAGCTAGAAACACCGGTAATATTGGCACCAGGGTGCTTGAGGTCTTTCACCAAGCCGGCACTTTTAGGATCAGTCACAGCACCAAGTACAATTGGCACGTGTTTACTTGCATTTGCGACAGCTTGGGATGCGGGTGTGGTAATACTAAAGATGGCACTTGGATTATTATTAACTAATTTAGTAGCCATTGTATTCAAATTACTTTGATCACCGTTAGCATTTTGGTAATCAATAATGATATTTTTACCATTCTTGTAACCGTCTTTAGCCAACTGATCGACATATCCTTGGTAAATTTGATCCAAAGCGGGATGATGCATTAAGGTCAAAATTCCGATATGAGTTTTACCTTGCTTAGAAACAGCACCATTTTCTGTGAAGAATGCTACGCCCAGGAATACTAAAAGTAAAACGATTAGACTATACATTCGTTTCATATGATTCACACCTTTCCGAAATACAAAAACGGGAGCCCATATTTGGACTCCCATTTTTCTTTGGCAAAATAAAAAGTCCGCATATGGATCCATGCGGACTGAATGAAACTCAAAATCAGCCGGCACAGATGCAATCTGTCTTGCAGGTCGCATCTATGACGATCAACCTGCTATTACCGGCTTTGCCAACGTGTAATTTGCATGTTTAACTGACTTTGTTTCATAACACTTGCTCCTCAATCTTATTAAAGCAAAGTATAGCCAAGGAACCTATTTGTGTCAACAAGTTAATCACAAAAATGATTCACGTGAAACAAAAACATTAATATAAAATTGCTAATAGTTTGAAATGTATAGTAAAATCTAATTTAGAAACTTTAGAGTTTCACAGAGGTATTGATATGAAAAATTTTAGAGATAATAAACAAGTTTTTAGTCTAAGGAAGTTATCAGTAGGCTTATGTAGTGTGGTTTTAGCCACAATTTCAATGGGAGGAGTAACTAGTCACACTGTTAAGGCTGATGACCAAGCACAATCAAGTCAAGTTACTAGCACTCAATCCAATGAACAAAATGTAGAATCTGATAGTGCAACAACTGAAAAGAGTAGTGAACAATCTGTTGATCAAGCTGCAACCAGCCAAAATACAGATATTCAAAATGATGCAACAAATACAACTGCAACTGAAGAAGCAAAGACCGACAGTGCTGCAACAGTTGACAACAACGCAATTGCTACTGATCAAGCTAAGAAGGTAGCTACTAAAACTGCTAATGTAACTAAGACTTTAGCTGAAGTTTCATCAGAACCTACTAACAAGTTGACTGATGGAGCATTGAGCTTAGATAAGAGCAGAGTTAGTTTCAATGATAACAAATTAACAATTACAGTTTCTCTCAATGCTAAGCAAGGGGATGTATATACTATTACAATTCCCAAAGGAAAACTTTTTTCATGGATTGACCAAACAAATAATGAAAGTCAATATTTTGACATGAATACAACATCCGATACTGATAATATTTATGTGAAAATGACTGCAAAGCAAAATTCAATGGTTGGTCCTATTACTATTACAACTAAAGCAATTGACGATCCGAGATGGATTATGTCTGCTAAGGACTCTAAGGTTACTGATACTAACGTTACACTTTCTGGAGTTGATCAAAATGGTGCATCTTTAGGCGAAGTTCAAAAGAGCTTAACATATGATACAACTATGAATGTTGATTCTAAGCTAGCTGACTTTACTAAATTGATTGATGAAAGTCTGACTATAACTGGTAATGATATATATGCTGGATATTCACAGGATAGAGGTGTGTCTTCAACTGCATCATCAGATTATAGGAGCCTAAGTGGTCATGCAGATGCAGATTATTATCAATATTGGAGATTAGGAAAATATCGATGGGAAATCGATGTGCCTGATGGATATGTTATTGATAGTTTGAAAAATGGGGAATATGATCAACAAAATAACAAAATAATTGCGGATAAGCTACCTAACTTGACAATTACAGGTCACTATTCTAGTTCTCTTCCAACTGGTACGATAGTTCAATGGAAGGGATTAAAATTAACAATCACTGATCCAAATACTGGCGAAACTATTTATGAACACCAATCAGATAGAGTATTGGCAACAGATACGATTAAAGAATTGCCACAGACGCAATATAATTTTAGGCAAGTAAGCTCCACGGATGTATCTTTAACCAGTCAAGGATTGTATGAACTAAACATTAAATATCCAAAGGGAAATGTAATAGAGTTTGATATTCCTCAAAATCTTTATATTACCAGTTGGAACTCAGACTTAGGTGTTTATCCACAAGCAAATTATGAATATTATAATGATGGTTTAGACAAGCATATAAAAAAGGTAACTTTGACTTATGATCCGAAACGAATAAGTTACTCTTACACAATATACGCTTATGCTTTAACAAGTACAGGTACTGAAACAAGCATTAAAGTAACAAGTAAAGATAACGATCAAGTTGTAGATAGTCAAGATTTTAAGATAAATATTGCTGCTGCAGGTCAATTTTCTGCAGGTCTTGATGAATTTTCGAATTTATCGGGCTATAGAGTTATCGATGGGAACCCTTATGTAACTATTGGTGACACATTTGGCATTAATTATAATGGTAAAACCATAGGTTCTATCCCTCCTTTTTTACAAAATTCGAGAATAAAAAAGGACTTATATATTGCCATACCTAAAGGGATTGTTATAACAAGTTCAAGAGATATATTTGAAAATAATTTAGTAGATATCAAACAAGTAAATGTTGATAATGTCGACTATACACTTTATCACTATTCTGTAGAACGCAGTTTGTCATCTTCTTATTCTTATGGATCGCTAGTAAGCTTTACCGTTAATAGTGATGTAAATCTAGGCCAAAATAAAATATATGCATTTTCACAAATTACAGTTCTGGATAATAAAGACTATATTTCTATTAATAAAGCTGCTAAAAATAGTGCATTTGCTAGCAAGTTTGGATTAGATACTGATAAAGAATATGTAATTCCGTCATACGATAATATTTTGACGGTTGGATCATTAAAGAACCTTACAAGTTCAGTTAATACTAAGACTAACACTACTAATCCAGAAACATCAGATGCAATAGCTTCTGTATTAAATCCAAATAATACAGTCACTACTGAAATAAAAATGCATAGTTTTTCAGATAATCCAACCAATAATGTTCAAATGGTAATTAATTTACCAGATGGAATTGGTTATAAGCTGGTTTCACAACAATTATCAGACACAAATACAACAGCTTTATATTCAACTGAATACTACGATACAAGTAGCAATCAAAATGGAAAAGTTGATGCTTCAAAATTCAAGACTTGGGATGAAATTGCTGATAAGAGCACAATTAAGTCTGTTTTACTACAAAGCCCTCAAATTGCTGCTAACTTATCTAGTGGTGTGTTAACTTTGACTGCAACTGTAGATAACTCTGTGTCAGCTATTGGAAATAAAGGAACATTCTCTTCATTTATTACTGCTGATGAATACAAAGATGTTGTTTCATCTAGTTTAGAAACCTCCGGTAGTATTTCAATTGCAAATGACGCTAAGCCTGTAATTACTGCGAATGGTGACTTATCCGGTGATACTTTGCAAGGTCTTGTTCCAGGTGATTCCACATTATCTAATCCAACAATTTCTTCTTCAGATACTTTGAATCCTGGTGAAAACACAATCAAAGTAAACATTGTTACACCTTCTGGTACAGTATCTGGAGTACCTGTTACCGTACTAAACATTGCTTCTAAGAATGAAAGTGATATGCCAGTTGTTTATGTTGGAGGAGATGTAACCTACAGTGACTTAATTGATGATGCAGTTAAGAAAGCTGTCAATGTAACAGTTACTCCAGGAACTTTAGATCTTTCAACATCAGGGAAAAAGACAGGAACTGTCATTGTTTCTGGTACTTACAAGGGTATTGGATTCACTAAACAAGTAAATGTAACTATTAATGTAACTGCTCCAACTATTAATATTGCTTACTATGACTACAAGACAAATGAATTAATTAGTAAAGGCAAGACTTTCGAAGGTGCTCTTAATGCATATCAACAAATTCAAGATTCTGATTATGTGATCCCAGCTGGTTACACGTATGTGAGTGGTAAGTTTATTGGTGCTAAGCAATATTCGGAGAATTCAGATAACTCAGATAACAACCTAATCAAGGTTTTGGTTGTTAAGAGTGATGAGACTTTAACTGATGAACAAGGTAATCCAGTAACAGATACTAAGACTATTACTAGAAAGATTAGCTCAAACAAAGAAGGTCATAACAACGTTACTCAAACTATTACTTTGACCGGTATTAAGCACAAAATTAATACAGTTACAGGTGGAAAGGTAAGTTCAACTGAATACACTGACTGGTTAGAAGCTAAGGATAAGTGGAAAGTAGTACTTGATAGTGATGAAAGTGCTACTGAATTAACAAGTACAACATTGCCATCATTCTCAGCTGAAGAAATTGCTGGATACACTCCAGACAAGAAGACTATAGCTGCATTAGATCTTTCAACTAAGACTAATGGTGAACTTGATGGTTTGAATACTATTAATGAAGTGATTACTTACACTGCAAATCCACAATCAGTTAAAGTAGTTTATGAAAACCTTGCTGACGATACTGTAGTTGGTACTGAAGATGCCGTTAGTGGTGTGACAGATGGAACTGCAACATTAACTTACGATAAGTTGCCAGCAGGTTACACAATTGTTAGTGGAAATGTACCAAGTTACACATTCACTGCAGATAGTGACCAAAAGGTTCACGTTAAGGTTGTCAAAGATGATGAAACTTTAACTGACAAGGAAGGTAACCCAGTCACAGACACTAAGACTGTAACTAGAAAGATTATCTTGAAGAAGGGTGCTAGTGACTACAAGACAGTAACTCAAACTATTACTTTAACTGGTATTAAGCACAAGATTAATACTGTTGCAGATGGAAAGGTAAGCTCAACTGAATACACTGACTGGTTAGAAGCTAAGGACAAGTGGACTGGTAGTTTACCAGAATATGTATCAGAAGCAATTGCCGGATACACTGTAGATAAGAAGTCTGTAGCTGCAATTGATGTAACTAAGATGACTAACGAAGACATTGATAAGTTAGCTGATAGTTCAGAAGTTATTACTTACACTGCAAACCCTCAATCAGTACAAGTAGAATACAAGAACATTCGTGATAACCAAGTAGTTGGTACTGAAGACGTAATTAACGGTGTGACAGATGGAACTGCAACACCAACATACGACAAGTTGCCAGCAGGTTACACGATTGTTAGTGGTAAAGTGGATTCATACACATTCACTGCAGATAATGATCAAAAGATTGTAGTCTCAGTTGTTCCAACAGATGAAACTGTAACTGACGAACAAGGTAACCCAGTAGTTGACAATAAGACTGTTACTAGAAAGATTGTGCTTAAGAAGGGTAAGAGTCACTACAAGACAATTACGCAAACCGTTGAATTGAAGGGTATTAAGCACAAGACTAATTCAGTTGTAGATGGCCAAGTAACTTCAGTTGATTACACTGATTGGCTAGCATCTAAGGATCAATGGACTGGAAGTCTTCCAGAATACAAGGTACCTAAGATTAAAGGTTACAAGGCTGATAAATCAAAGGTTGAAGCTGAAGATCTTACTCAAAAGAGTAACACTGACCTTACTAACTTGGCTGATTCAGAAGTTGTAATTACTTACACTAAGACTAAGAAGCCAGATTCAGGTAAGGGTGGTTCAACTAAGCCAAATGATGGTAAGAAGCCAGGATCAGGTAATAAACCAGGTGATGGCAAGAAACCAGGTTCAGGTACTAAACCAGGCGATGGTAAGAAACCAGGTTCAAGTATTACTCCAGGCACTACTACCCCAGGTTCAACTAAGCCAGGTGACGGTAAGAAGCCAGGTTCAGGAACTACTACCCCAGGTTCAACCAAGCCAGGTGATGGTAAGAAACCAAGCTCAGGTACTAAACCAAGTGATAGCAAGAAGCCTAACAAGCCAACTAAGCCATCTGACATTGATACCACTTTAAAGGGTGCCATCGAAGATGCTAAGAAGAAACAAGAACATGGTTCTTCAGACAAGGATAAGTTAAAGCAAGCTATCAACGATGCCGAAGATGCATTGAAGCATGGTTCTAAGTCAGACAAGAAGAAAGCCCTTGATAACTTGACTGATCTTGGATTGAAGTCTGCCATCAAGAGTGCAAAAGATACCAAGAATTCTATTAACGCTAAGAATATTTCAGCTAGCGATAAAGATGGCCTTAGAAAGGCAATTCGTGACGCTGAAAATGCCTTGAAGCATGGATCAAGAGCAGAAAAGAACAAGGCAATGAATGATTTGCTTTCAGCTGCTTTAAGACTGGCACTCAAGAATGCCAAAGCATTGAAGAATTCTGATCTATACAAGAATGCATCTAGTGCTCAAAAGGCAAGATTAGACCAAGCAATTGCCAATGCCGAAAAAGCCTTAGAAAATGGTAGTTTAGCAGATAAGCAAAATGCCTTAGATGACTTGAACGGTGCTGTCAAGGATCTTGGTAAGCAATCTGGTCAAAATGACTTGCTTAAACACGCTCCATTGTACGCATTAGGTGCAGCAATTGTAGCTGGATTAGGCTGGTGGTTCTTCTTACTATTCAAGCGTAGAAAACGTGACGAAGAGGAAGAAAACAAGTAAAACAAAAAAGACATATCGATTGATATGTCTTTTTTTATTATGTCTAAAAGATTAGTCCATCTTAACTGGGGTTTCAGGATCTCTACCTTCAACCATAGCGTAGTTGTTATCAAATGCCTTAACAACCATGTTTCTAACAGCGTGAGTAGTGTAGAAAGCGGTGTGAGGAGTAACTAAAACGTTAGGACGATCAATTAAGTCAGCTAAACGAGCGTCAGGGAATTCTTTACCTTCCCAATCTTCGTTAAATACACCAACTTCACCTTCGTAAGTATCCATAACGAAACCAAATACCTTACCAGAATCCAAACCACGGATAACAGCATCAGTATCAACAAGTGGACCACGAGAAACGTTAACGATAACAACGTCATCCTTCATCTTAGCGATAGATTCGTCGTTGATCATGTGAACGTTAGCAGGAACGTCAGGAACGTGAAGAGAAATCACATCAGCTTGCTTGTACAAGTCGTCAAGAGAGTCAACGTAGTAACCCTTCTTTTCAAGTTCAGGGTTTCTGAAGATATCGTAAGCGATAACCTTAGCACCGAAACCTTCCATGATTTGCATGAAGACTTGACCAATGTGACCAGTACCAACAACACCAACAACTTGGTCACGAACTTCACGACCAATAGTAGGAGCCCAACGTAAGTCACGTTTAGCCATCTTCAAGTCCATAGCCTTAGCTTGACGAAGAACACGAGCAGCTTGAATAGCAGCATGTTCAGCAATGGCATCAGGAGAGTAAACAGGAACGTTAGTAATTTGGAAACCAAGTTCCTTAGCCTTAGCCATGTCGATGTTGTCAACACCAACGTTACGTAATGACATCTTAGAAATACCAGCTTCGTGTAAAGCTTCAAGAGTTTCAGCAGTGTAGTCTAATTGTTGGTAAACAACAACACCGTCAGCACCCTTAGCTAACTTAGCAGTTTCAGGAGTCAATAACTTGTCAGTGTATTCAACTTCAACGTCCTTGTGAGCATCTTTCCATTCATTCAAGAATGGTTCTTCATCTTTACGAATTGCATAAGCAAAAATTTTAGTCATAAGATACAACCTCCGAAATATAAATATGACAGTTACATTATACTCAAATTTGTTAAGTTTTGCACATGCTTGTAACTTACTAATAGTAAGTGATATAATATAATCAATTACAGGAGGTAAACTTTATGGCAAAATTTGAACATTCTTTCAAATTAAGCGATGGCAATGAAATTCCTGCTATCGGCTTTGGTACTTGGCAAACACCTGATGGTGAAGTTGCTAGACACGCAGTTAAAACTGCAATTGATGCGGGTTATCGTTTAATCGATACTGCTGCAATCTATGGAAATGAAGAAAGTGTCGGTCAAGGAATTAAAGATAGTGGCATTAAGCGTGAAGATTTATTTGTCACTACTAAGTTATGGAACGATGCTCATAACTACGAAGCTGCGAAAAAGGCAATTGATGATAGTTTGACACGCTTGGATTTGGATTATTTAGATTTGTATTTAATCCACTGGCCTAATCCTGTAAAGATTCGTGATCAATATGAAGAATTAAATGCTGAAACTTGGAGAGCAATGGAAGAAGCTCAAAAAGCTGGTAAAATTCGTAGCTTAGGTATTTCTAACTTTAAGAAGCACCACATTGATGCTTTAATGAAGACTGCTGAAATTAAGCCAGTTGTTAACCAAATTTTCTTGAACCCAGGCGATATGCAATTGGCTGTTCAAAAAGAAAATGATAAGTGGGGCATGCTTTCTGAAGCATATTCACCATTAGGTACTGGTGGCATGTTAGGAAATGAAACTGTTAAAGCCATTGCTTCAAAATATGGTAAATCTACTGCTCAAATTTTGATTAGATGGTCATTGGAACACGGATTCTTGCCATTGCCTAAGTCAGTTCACGATGAATATATTAAGGCTAACTTTGAGGTCTTTGACTTCAAGTTGGAAGATACTGACATCAAAGAATTAGATAAATTAGATGGAACTGGTGCAAAGGCAACCGATCCCGATACAGCTGAATTTTAATTAGATGTAAAACAAAAAAGATAAATGGTCATAATTAGTAATTATTATGGAAAAAGTTTTAATTATATAATAAAATATAATTAAGTGTTAGCGTTTACATTATTTATTGGAGGTATAGAAATGAAACATTTTAGAGATAATAAACAAATTTTTAGCCTACGGAAGTTATCAGTAGGCTTATGTAGTGTGGTATTGGCCACAATTTCAATGGGGGGGGTAACAAGCCACACCGTTAAGGCTAATGACCAACCAATTGCGCAAACTGCAAGCAGCGAAGCTACAGAGCACAGGGACGCAGAAACTAAGGAAGATTCAAACGAATCTACGGTAACTGACCAACAAGATGTGACTAGTTCTGTATCTTCAGATGTTCAAAGTCAAGAACTTTCAGACGTTAAAGAAAGTTCGCCTGTTGTTGAAAACAAGGAAGCATCAACTGACCAATTTGATGAAGCTAAGCAAGCAGCTATCAGTGATCGTGCTGCTAGTTTGACGCGCACTTTGACAGAAACTACTTCACAACCTACTAATATGCTACAAGATGGTGCTTTGAGTTTGGATAAGAGTACTGTTAGTTTTGATGATACGGATTTGACGGTTAAGGTAGCTGTTAAAGCCAAACAAGGTGATCGATATAAACTGACGATTCCTAAGGGTTATATTTTTAGTGGTATAAAATTTACTGATAATGACGCAACATTCTTTGATTATAAAACTAATTCTGATAAAAATAATATCTATGTTGAGCTTACTGCTAAGCAGGATGTTTTGGTAGGTCCAATTACTTTTAAAATGGCTCCAGAAGTTGCATATAAAAATATAATGTCAGCTAAAGATTCAAAGGAGACCTCAAGAAATATCAATTTAACTGGTAGTGATAAAAATGGTCAGTCATTAGGAAGTATTGATAAAACGATTATATATGATACTAGGTTTGATGTAGAGGGCACATGGACCAACTTGAAGAAATTGTTTGATAAACAATTGGATGGTGAAATTAACTCAGCAGCTACTAGATACTCTATCTTTTCCTTCTGGCCAAGTATTTTCATATCTGGCTCTATTGCTGATATATCTAAATACACTAAACTTGGCAGCTTTAGCATTAAAGTTGAAATTCCAGATGGATTTTCAAAAACTGGAACAATAGAGTTGAAGGATTATAGCCAGAAAGTCTGGGGTTATTTTGGAGAAGACTCTATTGGTAAAGTGAAGAATTGGAAAGCTACCTTGATTGTTACTGATCCGAATACAGGCGAGCAAATATATTCATATACAACTCCTTACACTTTACCAACAAAAGTGATTGCACCTGTACCGAAGAATCCTAAATTTGAAGTTAAAAAACCAGATTTTGCCTCTCCTACTGTACGTAAATATTTTTACTATAATCTTAATGATGCACAGGACACAACTTTTGAGATTGATATACCTAAGAATGTAGCTGTTTTTGATTCTGGCGAATACGATGCACTACAGTATTCAGACAGTGTTAAACTTGTAGACACTACATATTATGACGAGATTACAAAACAAATTAAAAAACTAGTTTTCAAGATTAATAGTGGATATTCGACAATTCAATTTTATGTTTATGCTTTAGGCGATAGTGGTGCGCTTACTGCAACACTTAGCAAGAATGGAGAAATAATTCAAAAAGAAACTACTGACCTAACTATAGACCGAAATAACAAGTTTGGGTATTCCCTAGCTCAAAACATGAATGTGGGTTTTGATGAAAATCTTCATTTAGTGACTGGCAGTCGGGATTTCTATCTGTCATTTGATGTATTTAATGGTCTATCTAATACATTACAAAAGAAAAAATACTATCCAGAGATTTTCAAAAATCAAGATCTGATAGTTAAATATGACACAAGTATTATCTTGCCTGAAAATGTTTATATTTCTCAAATGCCTGAAGAAATGAAAAACAGTCTAAAAAGTATTGAACAAAAAGGAACTATGACTGTTTATAATTTTTCTTTCGAAAGCCCAGTATCTAATGATAGAAAAAAATACATCTACACAGTTAAAGCAAATGCCAACGCTAAGCTTGGTAAGCAGGCAGCATATACGATTATCAATCCTGAAATTATTTCAGGAAGTGATTTTTTTGAATTGAAGAGTTCAGGACAATATTATTTAGAAGAATTGAAGCAGCTTGGATTAGATACTGACAAAGCAACTTGGGTAAAAAAAGCAGGTTTAAATTTATTGTCACTTCAAACATTATTGATTTCCATTAATACTCAAACAAATACCAAAGATTCAAGTTTTCCAGATATCAATACCTCTATCTTAAATCCAGATAATACGATTACTACCGAATTTAAGCTAAGAAGTTTATCTCCAAAACCAACTAATAATGCTCAAATGGTGATTAACTTACCAACTGGAATTGGCTATACATTAAAGTCACAAAAATTATCTGATCCAAGTACGACTGCTTTATATTCAACTGAGTACTATGATTTGAGTAATAATAAAGATGGCAAAGTTGATGAGTCAAAATTTAAGACTTGGGATCAAATAACTGATAAGAGTACTATCAAGTCTGTTTTACTCCAAAGTCCAACAATATCAGCAAATGTTGAAAGTGGAGCATTGACTCTAACTGCAACAGTTGACAACTCTGTATCAGCTATTGGAAATAAAGGAACATTCTCTACATTTGTTACAGCTGATGAGTATAAAGGATCTGTTACCGAAAAATTTGATGATGCAGGTAGCGTTACGATTGTAAATGATGCTAAACCTGTAGTTACCTCAAATGGTGACCTGTCAAATACAGTTTTGAATACACTTCTACCAGGAAATTCTAAATTGTCCAATCCAAATATATCTTCATCAGATCATTTAGTTCCTGGTGTTAACTTAATTAAGGTTAAGATCAGTACAACCGATGGAACGGTTTCAGATATTCCAGTTGATGTATTAAACATTGTTCCTAAGTCTGCTGACAAATTACCAACTTTATACACAAATTCATATCCTGACTTTAGTAATTTAATTGATGATGCAGTTAAAAAGGCAGTTCCGGGTCTATTAGTAACTGCAACTGATTTAGATCTTTCAACTGCCGGTCAAAAGACCGTAAAATTAAATGTATTAGGTAGTTATAAAGGTGTTACTTTTACTAAGGAAATAACTGTTAGTGTAAATGTTGTAGCACCAACCATTACAATTGCTTACTACGACTACAATGATCAAGCTAAACAAGTAGGGCAATCTAAGAAATTTACTGGAACAATTTACACAGACCAAGATATTAATGATTCTGACTATGCAATTCCAGAAGGTTACACTTATGTAAGTGGTAAATTTGTGGGTAAGAAGCAATACTCAGATAACTCAGATGAAAACTTAATCAAGGTTTTGGTTGTTAAGAATGATGAGACTTTAACTGATGAACAAGGTAATCCAGTAACAGATACTAAGACTATTACTAGAAAGATTAGCTCAAACAAAGAAGGTCATAACAACGTTACTCAAACTATTACTTTGACCGGTATTAAGCACAAAATTAATACAGTTACAGGTGGAAAGGTAAGTTCAACTGAATACACTGACTGGTTAGAAGCTAAGGATAAGTGGAAAGTAGTACTTGATAGTGATGAAAGTGCTACTGAATTAACAAGTACAACATTGCCATCATTCTCAGCTGAAGAAATTGCTGGATACACTCCAGACAAGAAGACTATAGCTGCATTAGATCTTTCAACTAAGACTAATGGTGAACTTGATGGTTTGAATACTATTAATGAAGTGATTACTTACACTGCAAATCCACAATCAGTTAAAGTAGTTTATGAAAACCTTGCTGACGATACTGTAGTTGGTACTGAAGATGCCGTTAGTGGTGTGACAGATGGAACTGCAACATTAACTTACGATAAGTTGCCAGCAGGTTACACAATTGTTAGTGGAAATGTACCAAGTTACACATTCACTGCAGATAGTGACCAAAAGGTTCACGTTAAGGTTGTCAAAGATGATGAAACTTTAACTGACAAGGAAGGTAACCCAGTCACAGACACTAAGACTGTAACTAGAAAGATTATCTTGAAGAAGGGTGCTAGTGACTACAAGACAGTAACTCAAACTATTACTTTAACTGGTATTAAGCACAAGATTAATACTGTTGCAGATGGAAAGGTAAGCTCAACTGAATACACTGACTGGTTAGAAGCTAAGGACAAGTGGACTGGTAGTTTACCAGAATATGTATCAGAAGCAATTGCCGGATACACTGTAGATAAGAAGTCTGTAGCTGCAATTGATGTAACTAAGATGACTAACGAAGACATTGATAAGTTAGCTGATAGTTCAGAAGTTATTACTTACACTGCAAACCCTCAATCAGTACAAGTAGAATACAAGAACATTCGTGATAACCAAGTAGTTGGTACTGAAGACGTAATTAACGGTGTGACAGATGGAACTGCAACACCAACATACGACAAGTTGCCAGCAGGTTACACGATTGTTAGTGGTAAAGTGGATTCATACACATTCACTGCAGATAATGATCAAAAGATTGTAGTCTCAGTTGTTCCAACAGATGAAACTGTAACTGACGAACAAGGTAACCCAGTAGTTGACAATAAGACTGTTACTAGAAAGATTGTGCTTAAGAAGGGTAAGAGTCACTACAAGACAATTACGCAAACCGTTGAATTGAAGGGTATTAAGCACAAGACTAATTCAGTTGTAGATGGCCAAGTAACTTCAGTTGATTACACTGATTGGCTAGCATCTAAGGATCAATGGACTGGAAGTCTTCCAGAATACAAGGTACCTAAGATTAAAGGTTACAAGGCTGATAAATCAAAGGTTGAAGCTGAAGATCTTACTCAAAAGAGTAACACTGACCTTACTAACTTGGCTGATTCAGAAGTTGTAATTACTTACACTAAGACTAAGAAGCCAGATTCAGGTAAGGGTGGTTCAACTAAGCCAAATGATGGTAAGAAGCCAGGATCAGGTAATAAACCAGGTGATGGCAAGAAACCAGGTTCAGGTACTAAACCAGGCGATGGTAAGAAACCAGGTTCAAGTATTACTCCAGGCACTACTACCCCAGGTTCAACTAAGCCAGGTGACGGTAAGAAGCCAGGTTCAGGAACTACTACCCCAGGTTCAACCAAGCCAGGTGATGGTAAGAAACCAAGCTCAGGTACTAAACCAAGTGATAGCAAGAAGCCTAACAAGCCAACTAAGCCATCTGACATTGATACCACTTTAAAGGGTGCCATCGAAGATGCTAAGAAGAAACAAGAACATGGTTCTTCAGACAAGGATAAGTTAAAGCAAGCTATCAACGATGCCGAAGATGCATTGAAGCATGGTTCTAAGTCAGACAAGAAGAAAGCCCTTGATAACTTGACTGATCTTGGATTGAAGTCTGCCATCAAGAGTGCAAAAGATACCAAGAATTCTATTAACGCTAAGAATATTTCAGCTAGCGATAAAGATGGCCTTAGAAAGGCAATTCGTGACGCTGAAAATGCCTTGAAGCATGGATCAAGAGCAGAAAAGAACAAGGCAATGAATGATTTGCTTTCAGCTGCTTTAAGACTGGCACTCAAGAATGCCAAAGCATTGAAGAATTCTGATCTATACAAGAATGCATCTAGTGCTCAAAAGGCAAGATTAGACCAAGCAATTGCCAATGCCGAAAAAGCCTTAGAAAATGGTAGTTTAGCAGATAAGCAAAATGCCTTAGATGACTTGAACGGTGCTGTCAAGGATCTTGGTAAGCAATCTGGTCAAAATGACTTGCTTAAACACGCTCCATTGTACGCATTAGGTGCAGCAATTGTAGCTGGATTAGGCTGGTGGTTCTTCTTACTATTCAAGCGTAGAAAACGTGACGAAGAGGAAGAAAACAAGTAAAACAAAAAAGACATATCGATTGATATGTCTTTTTTTATTATGTCTAAAAGATTAGTCCATCTTAACTGGGGTTTCAGGATCTCTACCTTCAACCATAGCGTAGTTGTTATCAAATGCCTTAACAACCATGTTTCTAACAGCGTGAGTAGTGTAGAAAGCGGTGTGAGGAGTAACTAAAACGTTAGGACGATCAATTAAGTCAGCTAAACGAGCGTCAGGGAATTCTTTACCTTCCCAATCTTCGTTAAATACACCAACTTCACCTTCGTAAGTATCCATAACGAAACCAAATACCTTACCAGAATCCAAACCACGGATAACAGCATCAGTATCAACAAGTGGACCACGAGAAACGTTAACGATAACAACGTCATCCTTCATCTTAGCGATAGATTCGTCGTTGATCATGTGAACGTTAGCAGGAACGTCAGGAACGTGAAGAGAAATCACATCAGCTTGCTTGTA
Source organism: Lactobacillus sp. (assembly GCA_030530865.1). Taxonomy (GTDB): domain Bacteria; phylum Bacillota; class Bacilli; order Lactobacillales; family Lactobacillaceae; genus Lactobacillus. Next base: position 3,581 of record JAUMUC010000005.1, on the reverse strand, counting down.
CAAGTCGTCAAGAGAGTCAACGTAGTAACCCTTCTTTTCAAGTTCAGGGTTTCTGAAGATATCGTAAGCGATAACCTTAGCACCGAAACCTTCCATGATTTGCATGAAGACTTGACCAATGTGACCAGTACCAACAACACCAACAACTTGGTCACGAACTTCACGACCAATAGTAGGAGCCCAACGTAAGTCACGTTTAGCCATCTTCAAGTCCATAGCCTTAGCTTGACGAAGAACACGAGCAGCTTGAATAGCAGCATGTTCAGCAATGGCATCAGGAGAGTAAACAGGAACGTTAGTAATTTGGAAACCAAGTTCCTTAGCCTTAGCCATGTCGATGTTGTCAACACCAACGTTACGTAATGACATCTTAGAAATACCAGCTTCGTGTAAAGCTTCAAGAGTTTCAGCAGTGTAGTCTAATTGTTGGTAAACAACAACACCGTCAGCACCCTTAGCTAACTTAGCAGTTTCAGGAGTCAATAACTTGTCAGTGTATTCAACTTCAACGTCCTTGTGAGCATCTTTCCATTCATTCAAGAATGGTTCTTCATCTTTACGAATTGCATAAGCAAAAATTTTAGTCATAAGATACAACCTCCGAAATATAAATATGACAGTTACATTATACTCAAATTTGTTAAGTTTTGCACATGCATCTGGGGTCTTTGGAAAATATGATGCTTTTATTTTTGAATTTATGACGGATTCACGGTTAAATATATGTAGTAAGGAGAATTGAAATGAAGTTTATATCTTGGAACATTGATTCATTGAACGCCGCATTAACTAGTGATTCGGCTAGAGCATTGTTGACCCGGAGTGTTGTCGACGAAATTGCGAAGAAGAATGCTGATGTAATTGCTATTCAAGAAACTAAGTTACGTGCAACTGGTCCTACAAAAAAGCATTTAGAAATTTTGCATGAAAAGTTTCCAGATTATGAAATAGCTTGGAGATCATCAGAAGAGCCGGCTAGAAAGGGTTATGCTGGCACAATGTATCTATATAAAAAGAGCTTTTCACCAAAGGTTAGCTATCCTAAAATCGGGGCACCTGAGCCAATGGACGATGAAGGTCGAATTATTACATTAGAATTTGAAAACTTTTATCTAACACAAGTTTATACACCAAATGCTGGTGATGGCTTGAAACGATTAGCTGAACGACAAGCATGGGATGAACAATATCGCCATTACTTATCTGAATTAGATCAAGTCAAACCGGTAATTGCGTCTGGTGATTATAATGTGGCTCATGAAGAAATTGACTTGAAACATCCTGAAAGTAACCATCATTCTGCCGGATTTACTGATGAAGAAAGATCCGGTTTTAGCAAATTGCTGGCTAGTGGATTTATTGATACTTTCAGAAAAGTTCACGGTAATGTTCCAGATGTATACACTTGGTGGGCACAAAGAGTTCGTACAGCCAAGGCTAATAACTCTGGGTGGAGAATTGATTATTGGCTCACAAGTGAGCGGATTAGTGATCAAGTGGTTGCTTCAGACATGATTGATACTGGTAAGCGTGCTGACCACTGCCCAATTGAATTAGAAATTAACATATAAAAAAGGACGGAAAATTTTCCGTCCTTTTTGTTTATTAAGCTTGGATAAATGTCTTAGACTTAATTGTCTTCAAGATTTCGTAAGCAGCTTGCTTAATTTTAGTTTGGTTATCGTTTGATTGATTGAGCAACATGACGATACCATTTTTACCATCTGTAGCAATTTGTTGGTAGTTGGCAAAGTGGACACCATATAAGTTACCGTATGCCATGACAACTTTGCCACTATTCTTTAGGTAAACTCCACCTGAGTATGTGGTTGAAGCACTCTTTAAGTTGGTTAGATATTTGAAATCTGACTGGTTGAGAATTTTACCACTGATAGTGTTGGTAATGATTTTCATGTATTCATTTGGAGTAGTGAATAAGCTACCTGCACCTGGAATTTGCGTAGGGATCTTTGCGTTAACTACTGCTGGTGATTGATAATTTTTCTTATTCTTGTAAGTGTAACTAATAGGATCAGTTTTTGATTTTGGAATACCACTATAGAAGTAAGTGTTCTTTAAGCCGAGCTTTTTGATGATTCTACTTTTTACATTAGCAGCAAAAGATTTACCAGTTACTTTCGTAATGATACCAGCTAAGATGATGTAGTTGGCATTAGTATAGTTGAAAGTACCGATACGATCACGTCTTGAGTAGTTAGCTTGATTAATGGTCCAAGCAACTGCTTGAGCTTGAGTTGATTTCTTGCTTCTTGGACGCTCAGTTGAAATCGCAGTAGTGATACCTGAGGTGTGAGTTAACAAGTTACCAATGGTTATTTTGCTTGAGTTTTTAAGGTTAGGGTACCATCTAGAAACCTTTGAGTTTTGAGTAATTGGATTCTTTGAGTGCTTAGTGCTGTTAATTAATTGCACCATGATCGCTGCAGTAATAACTTTTGAAAGTGATCCAGTAGGGTAGACAACTTTGGAACTGGTGTTGGAATATTTTTTACCCAGCCAAGCATAGCCATATCCGGTAGTCACAGTTTTGCCATTTTCTATAGTAGTAACTCGACCTCGTAAGTGATATTTTTCAAGAGTTTTCTTAACCAGTTTTTGCATTTGACTGGTTGTGTGACCAGTGCTTGTACTTGATGCAACAACTTGTCCACTAGATGCACTAGTTGACAGAGACGCTGAACTGGCTAAAGTTGAACTGCTTTTTTCTGTAAGAGCAATGCCTACTGTAGAAAAGAGCAGTGTCGATGTAATCGTGATTAATGAAAATCGATGAAATTTTTTCAACATTATTAATCCTCCGAGTAAGATAAGTCCCCATAATTATAAATCTAAAATTGCATGAAAAAAAATTAAAAAACTGTAACGAATATTATATTTTTATGTTTTTAGATTGCAAAAGCATCACAAATAAAGTTTGATAGTGTAAAATATCATTAAAAAGCCATGGGGGTGTATCGCTATGACAGTAAAGAAAATTATTCGTGATCAATTAATTTTGTCACGCAAATCAAACGACGCAACCAAACAAGATATAGCAGTAGCTTTTAATTTGAAAGATACTTTGCTTGCAAATAAACAAAAAGCTGCGGGCTTAGCAGCTAATATGATAGGTGAAAACAAGAATATTATTGTCGTGTTTTCAGGAATTCAACCTATCATATTGATCAATCCTAAGATAATTGCCAAAGCGGGAGAATACCGTGCTAAAGAAGGCTGTCTTTCATTATTAGGGGAACGCGAAGCGATTAGATATGATGAAATATCTGTTTTATTCTATAATGAAAGATTTGAAAAAGAAGAAAAAGTATTCAAAGGATTCGTAGCTGAAGCGATTCAACACGAGATTGATCATTGTCAAGGAATACTGATTTAACAAGGGTTTGCAAACTTTTTTAAAAAAGTTGAATAAAAGTGTTGACGAATTAAAGTGAACCCTGTAAAGTATTATTCGTTGCTGATGCAACGGAACTCTTAACTTCAAAATTAACTAAAAAATATTTTGAAAAAAGTTGTTGACTTTAAACGACTGAAGAGTTATATTATTAAATGTCGTCGCGAGG